>NZ_AP022573.1:5107578-5408024 GCF_010729105.1 Mycobacterium saskatchewanense | reverse complement strand
GGCCTGGGCCTCGATTCGCCCGTCGGGTGCCAGGTTGACTCCATGGAAACGCCGCGCGCGACTCAAAGCCAGCCGCGCAGATAACCAAACCTCCCTGCGCGCTGATGCCCTCACAATGACCGGTTCCCCAGGGCGCTATGGCCGCGGTCGATCAGCGCAAACGCCAAAAGCTTTACCGCCGAGGCTAAAACGAGAGCAGCGTCGTGGACCAACGCGCGGCGCGACGACATGCCCCGCTCAGGAACCAGCCGACGAACCGAAAGGCCGAGTTGATGAACAACTCAATGCGCCCCACCAGGCTCGGGTCGTGGGTGACCCCTGGTCATTCGTAAGGATCACCCGTATGCGCGAGGGATTCGACAGCGAGACAAGGTTGTCCTGGATTCTGGCCGCCCTGGCCGGGCTAATCGGTGCCGTGGCGTTCACTCACTCCGCCGGGTACTTCGTGACCTTTATGACCGGTAACACCGAACGGGCGGCGTTGGCCTACTTTCGTGATCAACCCTGGCGCGCCATATCGGCGGTGCTGCTGTTGGCGGCCTTCGTCGGCGGCGTGGTGGTTGCGTCATTGTGCAGACGCCATCTCTGGGTTGGGCATCCCCATGGCCCGACGGTCCTCACCGCCTTGTCCTTGGGCGCCGCCACCGCCGTCTGCATCGCCACACACGGGTGGTCAGCAATGGGTGACCTCTCCTTCGCGCCAATTCTCTTTGTTGCGTTCGGAGTTGGCGCCCTCAACACTTCATTTGTCAAGGACGGCGAGGTGTCAACCCCGCTGAGCTACGTGACCGGCACCCTCGTGAAGATGGGCCAGGGCATTGAACGTCATATCAGTGGCGGCTCGGCGGCCGCGTGGCTGGGATATCTTCTGCTTTATATAAGCTTCATCGTCGGCGCAGCTATCGGTGGGTCTATTAGCTTGGTTGCAAACGGATCTCAGATGTTGGCGATCGCCACCATCGTGTGCGCTCTAACCGCCGGGTACACGTTTTTCCATAGCGACCGCCGTGCCCTTTTGAAGGAATCAGCTGGCAGACATCCATCTCGCCATTCATCGCCCAGAATGATCCGGAAGAAGTCGAGTTGACCGTCGGACGCTGAGTTGAAGTCGATGAACCGAACACGTGACCTCGAGCCGGCAATGGCGTCAGCGTCAGGTGGATGTGATTAGGCCCCCACCCAGCGGCGGCATCGATGCCATTAGGTGGCCCCGCCGATGAAGTGTCGATGCAATTCCTCGGTGAGAACCTGGATTTGGCGGGTCAAGTCCGTGTTGGTTTTGAGCTCCAATTCCTGAGCCTCAAAGTCGTGGTCGGCCTGAGCCTGTTGGAAGGCGGCTTGGCGGTTCTGGCCGATCATCACGAACGTCGACAGGAAGATCGCTTCGAGCGAAACCACCAAAGCAAGTATCGGCCACGAGTACTTTTCCAATGCCGCTATCCACACGGCGAAAAGGACCGCGTGAATCCAGACGAAGCTCATCGAGCCCGCGAACGCGGTAATGCGGTCGGCCAGCCGCAGGTGAAGTCTCTCGCTTCGTCTCTTGGCCTCCTCCACCACGGCAGGATGGTGGACTTGACTATCGCGCAACAACCGGTGGGGAATGAGTTGGGGGGTGTGCCGATCGGTGTGGAGGCGTGGGGTTGTCATCTTCGGCTTTTGGGCGTCCATAGGGTTCATTCTGACTCGTTTCGCCGGCCGCCTTTCCAGACGTGAGGGGAGATCGTCGAGAGCCGCGGCGGCCGACGGCGGCGCCTCGACTCGCTGATGTGGTGGGCGGGCGGTTCTCAGTCCCGGCCGCGGCCTCCAAACAGCTGCAGGAAGAACGAGAACACGTTGAGCGCATCCAGGAAGATCGATGCGGCGATCAGCGGCGCCGAGTCCATATCCGTCGATCGCCGGAGGCGCTGGAAGTCAACCATCGTCAGACCTGCGAAGACGACCAGGCCGAGGATCGAATAGATGACCGCGCCGCCGGGAATGTGGACGAAGATCAACACGACCCCGAATCCGATGAGCGCAAGCAGCGCCCAGAAGCCGATACGCGCGATGCCGGACAGGTCGGTGCGGGTGGCGTAACCGAAGGCGCCGCAGCCGGCGACGAACAGGGCCGTCGCACCACCCGCCTCCCACAGCGCCTGCGGGTCGGCCTCGGCGTAGTAGACCAGCGTCGGAGACATCCCCAGCCCCATCAGCAGGCCCACCGACAACAGCAGTGCCATGCTCAAACCCGCGGAGCTGCGGCTGGCGAACCGCATGCCGATCAAGCAGACGAACGCCAGGATGAAGAACACAAATGCCAAGCCGTTGCCGAGGTTGCGGCCAAGATACGCACCGAGGGCGAACAGGCCGGCGGCGGCGGCCACCGACCACATGACCTGACCGAAAAGGGTGCGGGTCCGATTTTGCACCCCGACCGCGCCGTATTCGGCTGAGCTCATGGCATGTCCGTCCTAAGTCGGGAAAATCTTCTCGGAAGAGGCGCGCTTCGCATGCCCGAAGTATGTCGCGATGGCGAGCATCCGTCGATGGCACAGGCGACAACGTCGGCACCTGGCCGGTGCGTCTTTCGAACAATGCTCAGCGCGCCGCACGCCGTTGGCAACTTGGACGGCGAAGACCTGACTCCCCGGCCACGCGATATCTATTGTCGCGGGCGTCGGGCACCGTAGAGGATGGGGACGCGGATGCCATCGTCCGCGTCGATCTCGTCCCAGGCCTGCGCCATCAAAGTGATCATCGCCGGCGTCAGCGCGTCCTTGCGCCGCGGGTTGTTCATTGTGAGCACGACGACGTCGCCGTCACGCTCCACCTTCAAATGCGGTTCGTCCGCATCGACTCCACCATCTATCAAGGCTTCACGGGAACTGACGGGGCCCGTGACCGCAGAGACGACAACGCTCCAGGGGGGCGCGATCGGGGTATGACGGCGGTTCCGGCGGCTGCGATACAAAGGCCGGCAACGATGAAGCAGCCGACCGTATACCAGAGGCTTGAGCCGTCCCGGTGAGTCCGGAGACTGCATTCGTTGAATCACCCTGCCTTTGGTGGGGTGCGTTTGTGATCGTAGTAGAGCGTCTCGACGGCCTCGGGAGTGAAGTCGTCGAGGTACTCGTGGGGGCGTTCGGTGTTGAACCAGACCACCCATTCAGCGGTCGCCAGCTCGACCTGGTTGACGTCGCGCCACGGGCCTTGCCGGCGGATAAGTTCGTTCTTGAACGAGCCGACGGTGGTCTCGGCCAGCGCATTGTCCAGCGCATCGCCAACCGAGCCGACGGAGGGATCCACGCCCTCATCGATGAGCCGCTGGGTGAAGGCCACCGAGGTGTATTGACTGCCCGCGTCGCTGTGCGCAATCAGCCCGTGCAGACTGGTGGTGCCGTCCTGGGCGCGAGTGAAGAACGCATGCTCGATAGCGTCGAGGACCAGATCGGTGGTCATGGATCTGGCGGCCCGCCAGCCTAGGATCCGGCGGCTGTAGGCGTCGATGACGAATGCGACGTAGACGAATCCCATCCAGGTCGACACATACGTAAAGTCGGCCACCCACAACCGATTTGGCGCCGCGGCATAAAAGCGGCGGTCCACCAGATCCGGGTATCGCCGATGAGTGTCGTCGGCGATGGTGGTCTTGTGCTTGGATCCGTACCGCGCGCCCTCCCAACCGTTCTCGCGCATGATCCGCTCCACCGTGCACCGGGCGACATCGTGACCCTGGCTGCGTAGCCAGATCCACAACTTGCGTGACCCCAGCGTCTGGACGAACTTGCCCTTTTCTTGTCTTCCCGCGCCGCGGTGATGATCTCGACCAGCTCGGCGTCATGGATCTGCCGTCGTGTCGGGGTCTTGTTGATCCACTCGTAGTAGGTCGACGGGCTGATCGGCACGCCATGCTCAGACAGCACCGCACACATGGGCTCGACACCCCAGCGCAGCCCGGCCCCGCCGTTGGGGCCGGCCACCTGGTGGTCCTTGTGTTCGGCGATGAACCGGATCACCGTCTCCCGGGCCGGTCGAGCTCGGCCCCGAAGAAAATCGCCGCTGCTTTCAAGATCTCGTTGGCCCGGCGCAGCTCGGCAATCTCCTTGCGCAGCGCCTTGTTCTCCTCGGCCATCGCGGAGGTCACACCCGGCCGCTGGCCGGTATCGACCTCCGAGCGGCGGATCCAGGTCCGCAACGTCTCCGGTGTGCCGATCCCCAACATGCCCGTGACCGCCGTGATCGCCGCCCACTGCGACGGGTACTGCGGGCGCACCTCAGCGACCATGCGCACCGCACGTTCACGAAGCTCGTCGGGGTACTTGCTGACACGTCCCATAACCCAGATCCTCCCAAGATCGGGAGTCTCCGGAAACGCCGGGACGGCTCAGCTGCCGGTGGGATCGCCGTTGGCCGTGATCCCGTTGACGGCACCGAAGTACGCCGGTAGCGACGTCGCCCACAGAATGCTCATGACCGCGAGGTAGGCGGTGGCGTAGCCGAGGATGGCGGGGTTGGAATAGCGCACAGCCTCCGGGTCGTCGCGGCGCGACCGGCGCCATTGTTTGACCAGGACCACGCAGGCGATGACGGCGAGCACCGCCAGTTCAGCGCTGTAGATGATCCCGACCACGGTCGTGCTGTGCGATAGCGCGCCCGCGATCGTGGCGGGTAGCGGTAGCACCGCGGTGCCGATCGACGCCAGGACACCGATAGTGATGGTGCGCCACAGCAGCTGTAACCCGGAAAACGTTATGCCGTCCTCGACTTGACGGCCGACGAAAAGCTGGACGAAAAACGCCAGCGACATCGGCCACAGCGCGGCGAACACCACGACACTGGGGAGGGGCACCGAACCGAAGAACGGCTTGTTCATCGGATTGTCCAGAGTCCATTCCCACCACCGCAGTTGGGGCCCAAGCTGGTCAAAGACCTCGTAGAACGCATGGTGGACAACGCCGACGCAGACCGCGCCGATCAGTGCGCCATAGTGCCGGAAAACCGCAAGCATACGGACGATCTCGTAGGCCACGGTGGCCATCATCGGGTAAACGGCGACGATGTAGAGGGGCAGCCGGCCCCACAGGAAGTCGACGGTGAATACGTTGTGGGCAAACATCGTGTCGACGCGGCTGCCGATCCCGAAGGCAGCTGGGAAGTACAGGGGCGGTTCGATGATGAGCAGATACGTGATCGCCCCGAACCACAGCACCAGATTTGTCGGATCGTGGTGACGACGCAGTCGCACCATGGCGCAGACCAGCGCCAGCAACGCTCCGGCGATCACTGTGACTTCCAGCACGGGCAGAGTCCAGTTCTGCAGTCCGAAAGGATTGCGGAACTCGACGAGGCCCCCCGCGGTCCGACACGAAAAGCCAAGTCTTGCAGCAAGGTCGGCGAACGTCGGTGCACATAGTTCGGACATAGCGGTCCTCACACGTTCTGGTTGGCGGCTGCGGTATACCAGTGAGTGACGTCGTAGCCAGCGTCATAACGCCTGAACCATTCTTCGGCTAAGACGGGCAGTTTCTCGTGTGCGGGGTTGTGACCGGGAATCTGGCTGCGCACGATCCCGGACATGGCGACGAGCTGCCTGCGCAGCGGCAGATGCTTGAAAGCGTTTTCGAGCGGGCCGTCGTACGGCGCATCGAAGAACGGCAGCCTCTGCATCAGCGCCTTTCTCCGACGGTGCGTGCCGAACATCGACATGGCGTCGATGCTGCGCTGCTCGACCGGTACGTGCTTGTTGAACCCTTTGCAGGCTATGCGTAGCACCGACCAGACGTGTCTGAAGATCGACGGCGCCACCCGCATTCGATACCACGGGTCATCGACGACCGAGTTATAGATGATTAGCGCCGAGCTGCGGTGCTCGACCTCCTCGACGAAGTGCCACAAAAACAGTGATGCCACCCGATCGTCCCCGGACGCAAACAGCGAGTCGTCATGATCGAGCATCAGCTTGAACGCTGGCGTGAACGTCGCCTCGAGATCGGCGGTGTACGCGAGCCGGTATTGCAACGGCGTGTTGGCAGTCAGATCGTCGAACGCCGCGACCACCTCGTCGAGGGTCTCTTTGAGCGCCGGATGGCTTTTGATCAATCCCTTCGCGTGTTGGCGGTGAGCCATCGAATGCTGACCCTCTTGGCGGACAAACGCTCGCGCTTCCTCTGCCACCTCCGGATCGGTGATCAATCGGAGGGCCTGGGGGATCATCTGGCCGATCATTTTCTCGAACGCGATCGCCAGAAACGAGACCGCGTTGGCCATGCTGGAAAAAGCGGGGTTTTGCTCGTTCCACAGGAACGGAACGTCGTGGTCGGCAAACGCGAACCGCATCTTGCGCACGATGAGATCCGTCATCAGATGCTCCTCACTTGTCTCACGCAGGCCCGCACCCAACAGCAGCTCTAGCTATCATACGTATGGTTGCTCATCCGTATGATTCATCAACGATCGGCTCTCGTCAATGACATGGGCGAGCAGCCGTTTCTGGCGCGGTTATGCGGAGCCGATATCCTGCGGGAGTGTTGTTGTTTGGGGTTATCGACCGTGGCGCGTAGGCGCGGCTGGAACGGGCAGCCACCGGTCACCGACGAGGAAGCCTCTGAGCGCATTGTCGCTACGGCGGTCACGTTGATCGCCGAAACCGGCTCCGATGTCAGCCTCGCCGAGGTTGCCGAATCCTTGGGAATCATCCGACAGACGGTGTACCGCTACTTTCCGACCGCCGAAGCTCTGATGCGCGCAGCGGCGCTGGCTTCAGTCGACAGCTTTCTCGACAGGCTCACCGAAGCGGTCCGCGGCATTGGCGATCCGGCCGAGGCGATGACAGAAGGAGTGTTGTACGCGCTCGAACAAGTAACGCGCACACCGCATTTGGGTATCCTGCTGTCCGAACAATACCGCAACTCCTATACGCAAAGCCTGGCATCCGATGAGGCCCAGACTTTCGGGATGCGGATGATTACCCGCTTCGACGTCGACTGGGTACGGTACGGCTATGACCAGGCGGCGCTGCGCGAACTGGTGGAATTCACCTTACGCATAATGCTCTCGTTCTTCGTCGCGCCCAACGACCCCAATCGGAGCCGAGAAGAACTGCGACGCTTTATCAAACGCTGGCTGGGGGGCGCTATCTTGGCCCAGCAGCACGGCTCCGTCGTTCCTGTCGCCGACAGCCACCAGGGTCCCGCGGTTGACAGTTTCGAACGGTCTCGCTGAGCCGGCTCGCGCTGAACGCGAACCGCGCACGAGAGGGCCTCGTGTCACACCTTGCCCTTGAGGAGCTCACCGACGACGAGCCGCGAGTAATACCATGCAGTCTTACCAATCGTCGGCGGGTCGAGGGTGCTGAAGACGGCATCAGCGATACCGAAGGGCATCATGCCCGGAATTGACCCGCGCGCGTACTCCAGCATGAACGCCGCGTTTGGCACGGCATAACCCTTTGCTCGGCCTCCCGCCAAATACGCCACATCCCCGGGCCCATACACGCTTCGCTCGAATTGACCCTCCTCGTAGCACCACACCTCGCCGTCAATGATGAAGTCCCACACCTCGCTGGCGTAGCGGCCCGAATGGCCTTCGGTGCCGATCGGGGTGCCGAAAAAAATGAGGTATTCCGACAGTGACGCATGGAGAAGCTTCAGCTGCCCCATCGCGCCACCGGCATTGTTGAACACCCACGGGATGTCATCACGGACGTGGCCGCGATACTCATCTTTCAGATCCTCGATGATCTGCGCAAAAGCCGCGTCCTTGGTGTCCAGCCCTGTCGCGTTCTTTGCGATCGCGTGCAGGATCTTGGCATCAAATATCGCTCCCATGAGAAGGGACGCTATCCCATCATACATCTTCTGTCTATCATGTATGATGACTCCGGCCCTATTGATAGCTCGGTGGAAGCTCGCCCTGCATTGCGCGTTTTACGCCGCAGCTTGATGTGATTGGTCGATATCGCGCCGCCCGGCACCGGGAAAGAAAACTGGCCAGAGCTCATGGCTCTGACCAGTACTTTCAAAAGTGGAGCTGCCGGGAATCGAACCCGGGTCCTACGGCATTCCCTCAAGGCTTCTCCGTGCGCAGTCCGCTATGTCTCTACTCGGATCTCCTGGTCACGCGAACCAGCCAGGATGACGATCCCAGTCGCTGTGAGTGTCCCGATGAGTCCCGCGACCGAACTCATCGGTTGATCCCTCTAGCTGATGCCAGGGTCCGGGCCGAGGGCGGTCCCGGTCTGACAGACTAGCTGTCGCTTAGGCAGCGAGAGCGTAGTCGCGCTGATGTGAATCGGCGCTTATATGGTTGCAACGACGCTTACGGTGGTCTCTTGCCTGCACCGGCACGCTTCCCTTGATTCGATGCGCGAAGTCGAAACCGTTCAGCCCCTTGTCTTTTTCTTCGAGCATCCCTGCCGATTTTCGGCAGGACAATCAATACTACGCCGCCAACAACGGGCGGCCACGGAGATTTGTTCCCCACCAGGCCACAGCCGAGTGCCCCCGGCCTCACGACCAGGGGCACTCGGGCGAAACTGTTGCCTAGCTGATGCCCACCACCTCTTGCGCGATGGCGGCGACGCGGGTCTGCGCCGCCGACACGATCCGCTGGCGGTTCTTGTGCGCCTCTTCGTAAGCGATGATCGTCCGGACGTCGTCGGCATCGGTCAGTTCCTTGATCGCGGCCACCGCGTCGTTGATGTTGAGGTCGTCGTACTTACGGATGGGCAGCTCCTTCGCGTCCAGCACACCGGCTGCGGCGCGACCCGAGTGCAGCGCGTCGGCGGCCTCGTCGGCCCCCTCGGAGCGGGTGACGCGCTCGGCGGCCCGCAGCGCCGCGCTCTGCGAGGCGGACAGCGCCTTCGCCGCGATCTCGCCGGCGCTGCCACCGCGCTTGACCAGGTCGTTGAGCGCGGGGCCGGCGGAGCGCAGGGCATCCACTGTCCTGTCCACGCCTCGCGCCGACCATGCCACCGGCAGGTTGACCAGCTTGACCGCGGTACCGGCGGCCATCTGCAGCGGGGTGCGACGCAACGCGGCCGGGCCGCCGAGGGCGTCCTCGGCCAGCACGGTGGTCAGCCAGTCGACGGTCGCGGAGTGCGCGGTGATCAGGCGGTCGGCCAGGCTCTCGATGTCCTGCCGCTTCGCGGCGACTGCCAACGCCTTGGTGTAGCGGGCCCGGTCCAGCAACTGGTCCTCGAGCGCGAGATCGCCCAGCAGCGCCTCGTCGAACGGCTCGGCCTGCTCGGTCAGCGCCTTGACCACGGCGGCGGCGCGGCCGAGGAAGGGGCCGATGACGTCGGGGTAGCCGCCGAGCTTGCGGATCGCGCCCTCGATGGCCTCGGCGCGCTTGCGGCCGTTGGCGGCGTTCTGGGTGAGCTCACGGCGCACCGCGTCGGTGCGCGCCTGGATGATTCGCGTTTCCGCGATCTGGATCTCGGTGTTGGTCAAGTCGAGCAGCGTGCGCAGTTGCGCAAGCAAACGAGTCGTGTCCGGTGCCGTCATGAAGAATCGACCTCCTGGGCTTCTTGGCTGTGTCGGCGCGAATGCGCCCGTAACAGTTGGCTACCCATCCGGTCCGCCGCGCCAATCCCCTCGACCGGGTATGTGACGCAGCTCGCACTTGCGAATTTCTCGAGGTAGCTGGCGTCCTGATTCCGCCACATCCAGATCGACGTCAGCGTGCCGCGCACTCACACTTCTTCGCGGCAGGGTCGATGTCGGCGGCGCTAGATGACGAAGTTCAGGTGCTCGACAATTCGTGACGCGACCTCTGGGTCGCCGCCGAGCTCGACGCTCTGGGAGCGGGCGGCGCACATGGGCCGCCCCCCGGACAGCCGCGTGAACTGCAGGCCGTCGAGCCGGATCGTCGCCGTTGGTTCCCGGCCGCCGAAATCGTCCACGACCTGAGCCCGGCCGTCGACCACTACACGGATGCTGCGCGCCAGCGGGCCGGTCAGCTCGAACAGGATGCGCGAACCGTCGGGCGCCTTGCCGCGCTTGCCGACGACGTAGCCGATGGTGGAGACGATCTCGTCGACGGAGAGCCGGCCGGCCGGGCCGCCGAGTTCGTTGTCGGCCGAGGGCCGGCCCAGCGCCTCGCGGATGTCCTGCTCGTGCATCCAGCAGTCGAACACCCGCACCCGCATGAACCGCCCGTAGCTCTCCGGGCCCACCGGCGTGACGGTCGGGGCGTTCCACTCCTCCTCGGTCAGCTTGGTCAGCGCCACGCGACGCTCGTCGGTCACCGCGCGGAACCGCTCGAGAACGTGGGCGCCGGGTTCCCCGGCGAGGTGGCGAACCCAGCACTCGTTCATCACGCCGACGTCATTGCGCACATGGCCGAGGGCGGAGACGTCCACATCCGGCCGGGGCGCGGAGACCCCGGACAGGAAGGACTCCGTCCCGATCATGTGCGACACCAGGGCCTTGACGTCCCAGCCCGGCAGCGGGCTGACCGCCCGCCACTCCGTCTCGGAGAGCCCGTCGAGGAGCGCACCGATGTCGTCCCATACCGCAAACAACCCGGCGAGCACCTCGGATTTGTCGAGCTTGGTGACGGGTCGATCGGCCATGGACGGATAGTAGGCCGCTCCCTTACCGATCGACAGGCCCAGGTGTGCTGCCGGGGAGGGTCGCGTGCCTCAACTCGCGGCGATCATGGCAACCGAACCCATGGCCATCACCATGCCGATCCCCTGGCACCGGCTCACCCGTTCGCGGAGCACCACCATCGCCAGTACGACGGTGGCCGCCGGGTAAAGGGAGATGAGGATGCTGGCCAGCGAGAGCATCCACGTGTGCAGCGCGACCAGCATGGTGACGTTGGCGCAGATGTCGAGCAGGGCCACGCCCAGCGCCAGCTTGAGCGGCTTGCCGCGCGGCAGGCGCAGGTTGTTGCTGAACGCACCCATGGCGAGCACGACCACGGTCGCGGACAACCGGGCGAACACCAGCGGCCAGAGCTTGCTCGCGTGCGGCGCCTGGTGCAGGAACACCAGGTTCAGCCCCATCGCCGCTCCCGCCAGGACCGTGAGCCAGGCCACCTTGGGCGTGAACCGATACGGAGACTGCGCGGCATCCGTCGCCTCGCGGCTCACCAGCATGACGGCAATCAGGGCCAGCACGACGCCCACCAGGGCCCCGGGCCCGGGTCGCTCCCCCAGCGCCATCCCGACCGCCACCGGCACCGCGGCGTTCAGCACCGCAGCCAACGGTGAGACCACGGAGATCGGACCGGAGCCCAGGGCCGCGAAGAACGCCCACATGCCGACCGCCATGCCGATGCCGTAGAGGCCGCCCCACAGGAAAGCGCCCGATTGGATGGGTCCACCAACGGCGATGGCCAGCGCGCCGAGCAGCACAGTCTCGAGCGGGTAGACGACCAGCATCACCCGCAGCGCGGCGACCCGTCGGGCGGCCACGCCGCCCACGAAATCGCTCACGCCATACGTGACGGCGGACAGCTCGGCGTACGCGGCCCCGATCAGTTCATGCCCTTGGCTCGGCGGCCTATTTCCCGGACCACTTCGCGATGGGCATCTCGGCGGGCCATGTCCTGGCGCTTGTCGTACGCTCGCTTGCCGCGTCCTAGCGCGAGCTCGACCTTGACCTTTCCTTCGGTGAAATACAGAGACATAGGCACGAGCGTGAGGTTACCATCACGTATCTTCCCGACCAGCCTGTCGATTTGTTGCCTATGTAACAACAACTTTCGGTTGCGACGTGGCTCATGATTGGTCCAGCTACCATGCTGGTACTCGGGTATGTACATGTTGCGCAACCACACTTCACCGTCGTCGACGGTTGCGAACGCGTCGGCCAGGGAGGCGTGACCCTCGCGCAGTGACTTCACTTCGGTACCCTGCAGGGCCACTCCGGCCTCGTAGACCTCTTCGATCGAATAATTGTGCCGTGCTTTGCGATTGGTGGCGATGATTTGTTTGCTGCCACGCCTGCCGCCCGCCGCTTTTCCCCGGCCGGGGTTGTTGGCCACAGCTACCGCCGGATGTAGAGGCGCAGCGTGGCGTAAGCGGTCAATCCGGCCATCGACACGCCGAGCAGGAAGAGGATCGGCGAGATGTAAAGGATGTCGGCGTAGTCCACGCGGGCGATCAAATTGGCTTGGTAGAACTGGTTTAGCGCGTTTTCCAGGAATAACGCCCGGACCAGCACCAGACCTACGACTGCGATCGCCACGCCGAGGGTCGCGGCGACCATCGCCTCCACCAGGAAGGGCAGCTGGGTGTACCAACGGCTCGCACCCACCAGCCGCATAATCCCGATTTCCGTGCGACGCGTGTACGCCGCGACCTGGACCATGTTGGCTATGAGCAGGATTGCCCCGACGGCCTGCACCAACGCCACGGCGAACGCTGCGTTACTCAAGCCGTCCAGCACCGCGAACAGCCGGTCGATCAGGTCTTTCTGGTTGAGCACCGAAAGCACGCCGGGCTGACCCTGCATCGCCGAGTCAAAGTCCTTGTGCTGCTCGGGGTTATCCAGCTTGACAATGAAAGATGCTGGGAACGAGTCCTTTCCGGCGACGTCCTTGTACTGCGGAAACTTCCGGATCGCGTCGTCGTAGGCGTCCTGCCGGTTGAGGAATCGTACCGATTTGACGTCCTGCCGCCCTTCGATCTTCTCCCGCAGCGCCTTGCACGGATTGGTGCCGCAGGACGGATCGTTGGCGGAGACGTCGTCGGTCAGGAACACCTGCGTCTCCACGCGGTCGAGATAGATCGCCCGCGAATGTTCGGCCAATCGCACCACCAGCAGGCCGCCGCCGAACAGGCCGATGGAGATCGCGGTAGTCAGGATCATCGCGACCGTCATGGTGATATTGCGGCGAAGCCCGGTGAGGACCTCGTTCAGGAGGAAGCCAAAGCGCACTTAGCGGTCCATCCCGTAGACGCCGCGCTGCTCGTCGCGAACCAGCCTGCCCAAGGACAGTTCGATGACCCGCTGCCGCATCGAGTCGACGATGTGGTGGTCGTGGGTGGCCATCACCACCGTGGTACCGGTGCGGTTGATCCGCTCCAACAAATCCATGATGTCCTTACTGGTGTCCGGGTCGAGGTTGCCAGTCGGCTCGTCGGCCAGCAGCACCAGGGGTCGGTTGACGAACGCCCGCGCGATCGCGACGCGCTGCTGCTCGCCGCCGGACAATTCGTGCGGCAGTCGGTTGGCTTTGCCCGACAGGCCGACGGTCTCGAGCACGTCGGGCACCACGCGGTTGATCGCGTCGGCGCGCTTGCCGATGACCTCCAGCGCAAAAGCGACGTTCTCGTACACCGTCTTCTGCTGCAGCAAGCGGAAGTCCTGGAACACGCAGCCGATCACCTGGCGCAGCTTGGGGACGTGCCGACCGGGCAGCTTGTTGACGTGGAACTTGGAGACCCGCACGTCGCCGGTGTTCGGCGACTCCTCGCCCAGCAACAGGCGCATGAACGTCGACTTGCCCGAGCCCGACGGGCCGATGAGGAAGACGAATTCACCCTTGTCGATCTTGACGTTGACGTCGTCCAGGGCAGGACGCGCCGACGCTTTGTATTTCTTGCTGACATGGTCAAGGGTGATCATCACGGCACGCCAGTGTAGCGGTGAATTTCGCCGGCAAGCGAAAGTCAGCTGGCCGGTAGCGACGAACTCGGCGCAGGACCGGGCCCCGGCTGCGGCAACTGCGACGGGGCCGTCGGGGATGGTGTGGGACTTGGGCTGGGCGGACAGAAGGGCGGCGGCAGCAGGCACGGCAGTGCCGGCAGCCCGAACGGCGGCGTGGTGGTCGTCGTGGTGGCCGGAATCGGCACCGTGGTCGTCGGCGTCGGCGGCGTCGTGCTCGTCGGGGTGGGGGTGTACGTGACGGTGGCCGGCGGCTGCCGCACCTGGCTGCGCGGCACCCAGGTGTAGTTGGGGTCGGGCACGAAGCCCGGCGGCACCACCTGCTGCGGCGGCGGCTTGGGGGCGGGCTCGGGACGGTACGTGTCATACAGCCACCACACCGCGAAGAAGGCGATGATCAGGACCAGCGTCGAGGTCCGCATCCGTCCGCCGAAGAGATGGCTCCAGCGTCGCTTCGAATCGCCGCTGCGCTTCTCGAGGATGCTCAGCGTCAACTTCACCGGCGCCGCACCGCTGCCGTGGGTTCGTCGCCGGCCCGTTCCTCGGCGGCCTGAGCGGCCGGGACGGCAGGATCCTCGACCAGGCCCACCTTTGCGTCCGCCGCCGTCACAATGCCCGCACGAGCAAGTGCCCGGATGACCAGTACCCGCAATTGCCGGCCGGCCTCGAACTGCTTGCCTGGCAGCGTGCGCGCCACCATGCGCAGCGTAACGGTGTCGACTTCGATGCTTTCCACTCCCATCAGGGTGGGCGCGTCCAACAGCAACTCGCCCAGCACCGGGTTGTCCATCGCATGCTCGCACTCCTGGTGCAAGACCTCATTGACCCGGTTCAGGTCGGCGGCGGTGGAGACCGGAATGTCCACCACCGCGCGCGCCCAGTCCTTGGAGAGGTTGTTCACCTTGACGATCTGGCCGTTGGGCACGGTGAACACCTCGCCGTTCGAGGAGCGCAGCCTGGTCACCCGCAGTGTCACGTTCTCGACCGTGCCGCGCGCGTCGGTAGTCGACCCCGAGATGGTGAGCTCAACCAGATCGCCGAAACCGTACTGCTTCTCGACGATGATGAAGAAGCCCGAGAGCAGGTCACGCACCAGCTGCTGCGCGCCAAAGCCCAGCGCAGCGCCCACCACCGTGGCCGGGGCCACCAGCCCACCCACGGAGAACTGCAGCACGTCGGCGATCTGCAAGACGACCCAGATCGCGATGATGACGATGGAAACCCACTGGATCACCGACGCCACCGCCTGGCGGTGCTTCGTCGCTTCCGATCGGACCAGGGCGTCGCTCTCGGCGAAGCCGACGTCGAGATGGCGGGTCACCTGCTCCGCCACCCAGGTGACGAAGCGGACCGCCAACACCGCCGCGATCAACAGCATGACGACCCGGAGACCCCGGGTGATGATCCATTGACCCATGGCGCCGCGCCAGAAGTCGTGCCAGCCCAACGTCGTCGTCCAAGAAAGAACTGTGTTAGTCGTCATCTTTTCGGTTGCGCCACCGGATTCCCGCTTCCAGGAAGCCGTCGATGTCTCCGTCCAGTACGGCCGCCGGATTGCCCACCTCGTACTCGGTGCGCAAATCCTTGACCATCTGATAGGGGTGCAGCACATAGGAGCGCATCTGGTTGCCCCACGAGCTGCCGCCCTCACCTTTCAACGCGTCGAGCTCAGCGCGTTCTTCTAATCGCTTGCGCTCCAACAATTTTGCTTGGAGCACCCGCATCGCCGAAACCTTGTTCTGCAACTGCGATTTCTCGTTCTGGCAAGTCACGACGATACCCGTTGGGATGTGCGTTAAACGAACCGCGGAGTCGGTGGTGTTCACCGACTGGCCGCCGGGGCCGCTGGAACGGTAAACGTCAACGCGCACGTCGCCTTCAGGGATGTCGATGTGATCGGTGGTTTCCACCACCGGCAGCACCTCGACTTCGGCGAACGACGTCTGGCGCCGGCTTTGGTTGTCGAACGGGCTGATGCGCACCAGCCGATGGGTGCCCTGCTCGACGGACAAGGTGCCGTAGGCGAACGGGGCGTGCACGGCGAAGGTCGCGCTCTTGATCCCGGCCTCCTCCGCATAGGAGATGTCGAACACCTCGACGGGATACTTGTGTTGCTCGGCCCACCGGATGTACATCCGCATCAGCATCTCGGCCCAGTCGGCGGCGTCCACCCCGCCGGCGCCGGAGCGGATCGTGACGAGCGCCTCGCGTTCGTCGTACTCACCCGAAAGCAGGGTGCGCACCTCGGTGGCCTCGATGTCCGCGCGCAGCGACTTCAGCTCCGCGTCGGCTTCGGCGAACGCGGCAACCCCGCTCGGGGCGCCCGCGCCCTCCTCGGCCGCCAACTCGTACAGCACCGGCAGGTCGTCGAGGCGCTGCCGAAGCTCCTGGATCCGGCGCAGCTCCCCCTGGGCGTGGGACAGCTCGCTGGTGACCCGTTGCGCGCGGGCCTGGTCATCCCACAACTGCGGATCGGACGCCTCGTGTTCGAGCTTCTCGATGCGACCGCGCAGACCGTCCACATCGAGCACGCGCTCCACCGTCGTCAGGGTGGCGTCGAGGGCGGCGATATCGGCTTGACGGTCGGGTTCCACAGCGGACAACGTTACCGGGGTCCTCGGAGCACCTCGGCTCCCGGCGAGTGCTCGGGCCACGACCAGGGGTCATGCGTTTAGCATCGAGACACGATCATGTGCACCCCCGCCCCGCGCGCCAACCCAGTTCGGCAGCCCCCGCGCGCGAACCGGGCACGGATAGAAGGTCGAGTATGCGTCCATATCACGTAGCTATCGTCGGCTCCGGGCCGTCGGGTTTCTTCGCCGCGGCCTCGCTACTCAAGGCGGCCGACGCTGCCGCGGACATCGACGTCGCCGTCGACATGCTCGAGATGCTGCCCACGCCGTGGGGGTTGGTGCGATCCGGCGTGGCACCCGATCACCCCAAGATCAAGTCGATCAGCAAGCAGTTCGAGAAGACGGCCGAAGACCCGCGCTTCCGTTTCTTCGGCAACGTGGAGGTCGGCGAACACGTGCAGTCCAGCGAGCTGGCCGAGCGCTACGACGCGGTCGTCTACGCGGTCGGCGCACAGTCCGACCGGGCATTGAACATCCCCGGCGAAGACCTGCCGGGCAGCATCTCCGCCGTCGACTTCGTGGGCTGGTACAACGCGCACCCCAACTTCGCGCAGGCGACACCGGATCTGTCGGGCGCCCGGGCGGTCGTGGTGGGGAATGGCAACGTGGCGCTGGACGTCGCGCGCATCCTGGTCACCGATCCCGACGCGCTGAAGCTCACCGACATCGCCGATCACGCGCTGGAGTCGTTGCGCCCCTGCGGCGTCGACGAGGTGGTGGTCCTCGGCCGCCGCGGGCCCCTGCAGACGGCGTTCACCACGCTTGAGCTGCGCGAGCTCGGGGAACTCGAAGGGGTCGACGTGGTCGTCGACCCCGCACAGCTGGAGGGCATCACCGACGAGGATGCGGCCGCCGTGGGCAAGACGACCAAGCAGAACATCAAGGTGCTGCGCGAGTACGCGGGCCGCGCACCGCGCCCCGGTCACCGCCGCATCGTCCTGCGGTTCATGACCTCCCCCATCGAGATCACCGGCGATGGCAAGGTCGAGCACATCGTGCTGGGCCGCAACGAGCTGGTCACCGATTCCAGCGGGCGGGTGTCGGCCAAGGACACCGGCGAGCGCGAGGAACTGCCCGTTCAGCTGGTCGTCCGCTCGGTCGGTTACCGGGGCGTGCCGACGGCCGGCCTGCCTTTCGACGAGAAGACGGGCACGATCCCCAACACCGACGGCCGGGTCGACGGCCGCCGCAACGAATACGTCGTCGGGTGGATCAAGCGCGGGCCCACCGGCGTGATCGGCACCAATAAGAAGGACTCGCAGGACACCGTCGACACCTTGCTCGGCGACCTGGCCCGCGCCGGCGAGGGCGGGCTAACGGACTTCCCGCCGGACCACCGCGATGCGCTGGCCGAGTGGCTGGCTTCGCGGCAGCCCAGGCTGGTCACGGCCGCGCACTGGGAGGTCATCGACCGCCACGAACGGGCCGCGGGCGAACCGCACGGGCGACCCCGCGTCAAGCTGCCGAATCTGACCGACCTGCTGCGCATCGGCCACGGCTGACCGGCGTCAGCGCCTCATCACGATCAGCCCCGCACCGACCAGCAGGAACACCAGGGCCGACAGGATGGCCCAGCCCGCGCCCGCGAGCCACCAGATCGCGCCGACCAGTGCGAGGGCCGGCGACACCGCGAAGAGCACGAGCACGGGGTGCTGCCTGGTCACTTCCAGGGCGGTCGTCGCGCGGACGCGGTCGATGTCTTTGCGTGGCACGGCCTAAGAATGCCAGCTCCGACGTGCCGGCGAAAGGCCCGGCGGTCACTACAGGGGCGCCGACCACCGAATCAGGGTGTCATCGGCGCCGGGCGCGCTCTGAATGGTCAGCACGCCACCGACCTCCGCCACTCGGCGCCGCAGATCGGCCAGCCCGCCGTCGGCGTCCCGGTCGGGCAGCGGACGGCCGTCGTCGCTCACCTCGATGCACAATTCGTCGACGACGCTGACCCGCACCGACACCGTGGTGGCGCCGGCATGCCGCACCGCGTTGCTGAGCGCCTGGCGGAGCACCGCCTCGGCCGCACCGGCCAGCGCGTCGTCGACCACCGAGAGCGGACCGACGTATTGGACCGTGGTGCGCAACGCCGTGCCGACGAGCTCGGCGATCGCCTCGTCGATCCGCTGACGGAGCCGCAGGGTTCCCTGTGGCGCCGCATGCAGATCGAAGATGGTGGTCTGGATGTCCTGGATGACGCCCTGCAGGTCGTCCACCGCGACGTCGAGTCGGCGGCGCACCTCCGGGTCGTGCGCGCGGGACACCGCGCCCTGCAACGCCAATCCGACCGCGAAGAGCCGCTGGATGACGTGGTCGTGGAGCTCGCGGGCGATGCGATCCCGCTCGGTGACGACGTCGAGTTGCCTGCTTCGACGCTGGGAGGTGGCCAGTTGCAGAGCCAACGCGGCCTGGTCGGCGAACGCGGTCATCATCTCGAAATGGTCGTCGGTGAATGACGCCGCTCCGTCGTGGTGCAGGACCACGACGACCCCGGCGACCGCACCATTCGCCCGTAGCGGCAGGGCGAGCGCGGAGCCGACCTCGACCCCGTCCACGGCGAGCCCGTCGAGCCGACGCGGCGTGGTTCTGGCGATGACGTCACCAAGGGAGGTGCCCGTGACCGCAATGGTTTGTCCGATGGCCGGCGCCGCGGCGTTGCCGACCGTCTGGATCACCATCAGCTCGGACGCGTCGGCCGCCACGTCCTCTCCGAGAGGAACGGCTACCAGGGCGCCGTCGGCCCCGGTCAGCTTGACCGTCTCCTCGGCGACAAGCCGGAACACCTGCGCCGGTTCCGTGCCGGACAGCAATTCGGTGGCGATGTCACGGGTGGCCTCGATCCACGACTGGCGGGACGTCGCCTGCTCGTAGAGCCGCGAATTCGCGACGGCGATACCCGCCGCGGAGGCGAGCGCCTGGACCAGCAACTGGTCGTCTTCGCTGAACGGCTTTCCGTTTGTCTTGTCGGCCAAATAGAGTGTGCCGAACGACTCTTCGCTTACCCGGACCGGTACGCCGAGGAAGCTGCGCATCGGTGGATGGTGCGGGGGAAAGCCCACCGCCCCCGGGTGCTGCGAGAGGTCTTCGAGGCGAAGCGGTTTCGGATGGTGGATCAACAACCCGATGATTCCCCGGCCCGTGGGCACGTGCCCGATGCGGCGCACGGTTTCGTCGTCGATGCCCTCGTGGACGAACTGCACCACGTGACCGTCTTGGTCGTGGACCTCGAGAGCGCCGTAGCGGGCGTCCACCAGGTTCGTCGCGGAGTGCACGATCGAGCGCAGGGTGGCGTCGAGTTCCAGCCCCGAGGCGACGACCAGCATCGCCTCCACCAGCCCGTCGAGGCGGTCGCGGCCCTCGACGATGAGCTCGACCCGGTCCTGCACCTCGGCCAGCAACTCACGCAACCGGAGCTGAGACAAGGCGTGGCGCAGCGGACCCACGCTCGCGTCCCGACCCTCGCCCGCGTGTGCCCGTGCGGTCATGGCGCTCCCGCCCGCGAGCTCCGCGGCACAATGAAAGCCATTGCACACCAATAACTTTGGGGCCGGTCAACCCCGGTGGTAGGCAAGGCCCTAGGAATTCCGCGAGCGCGCGGCCACCGGATCGATGGTGGTCGCGGACCCGCCGACGCCGACGGCGATCGTCTGGGCTGACTTAACCATCACGGTCTCCTGTGCTGGGACGGGCGGGCAACCTCAAACGCTATGGATCGGGCCCCGACCACCGAAGAGACATTGGTCAACAACTGGGCGCCATTGGTCCCTACACATCGACCGGGCGGTCCCGGCACGGCGGAGTCGCGGCATGCACCGCAGTGGTTGTCGACGTCGGACCGGAAATTCGACCGTTCGAGTTGCGGATGCGATCGTTGCGCCGGATCTCCGCCGGCTACACCGAAAACCGTTGAATACGACCGTTTTCAACGGGCGGTCCGGCGAGTTGAAATCTGCCGTGAGCATCCGCGAATGATGCCTGCTCGGGCGTCCTCCCGCGGTACGGGCCCCGGCTCACGGCGATGACGCGACCGCCCGCGGGCGGCTGACCGCGCCCCGGCACGCCTAAGCGGCCGGCGGTTGGGCCGACGCGAGACTCCACCTGTCCGGATTCTTCGGCGAGTACACCACCGGCAGCAGTTGGCCCATGGTCGGCCATTGGTCGACGTTGACCGCGAGGCGCGCGTAGACCTCGTGCTCGTTGACCGTCGGTCCGTTGATGACCCCGGCGATGGTGACGAACTGCTCGCCGGTCGCGTCGGGCCGCGGGCTCACCCCGGTCACGAGCAGCGTGCCGCTCGCCAGCTCACCGCGCGGCCCGCGCGGCAGGAACCGCTGCGCGAGGGCCACGCCCAACACGGCGACGAGCAGGATCAGCACACCGAATTCCCACATTCGGCCATGGTAGGGCGTGTGGGACGGCATGGTAGGACTGCTCACATGAGCCAGGACGATCTGACGCTTGGGCTGGCGCTGGCGGACCGCGCCGACGAGGTGACCGCCGCCCGGTTCGGCGCCCTCGACCTGCGCGTCGAAACCAAGCCCGACCTGACGCCCGTGACCGACGCCGACCGCGCGGTCGAAACGGACCTGCGTGAGGCGCTCGCCCGGGAACGGTCGAGCGACGGCGTCGTCGGCGAGGAGTTCGGGGGCACCACCACTTTCTCCGGGCGGCAGTGGGTGATCGACCCGATCGACGGCACCAAGAACTTCGTGCGCGGGGTGCCGGTATGGGCGAGTTTGATCGCGTTGCTCGAGGACGGTGTCCCGTCGGTCGGCGTCGTGAGCGCGCCGGCGCTGCAGCGGCGCTGGTGGGCCGCGCGCGGCCAGGGGGCGTTCGTCACGGTGGGAGCCGCACCGCCGCGCCGCCTGTCGGTGTCCTCGGTGACCGAGCTGAACTCGGCGAGCCTGTCGTTCTCCAGCCTCTCCGGGTGGGCGCAGCGCGGGCTGCGGGACCGCTTCATCGAGCTGACCGATGCGGTCTGGCGGGTGCGCGCCTTCGGCGACTTCCTGTCGTATTGCCTCGTCGCCGAGGGCGCCGTCGACATCGCCGCCGAACCGGAGGTTTCGGTATGGGACCTGGCGGCGCTCGACATCCTGGTTCGCGAAGCGGGCGGGACCCTGACGGGCCTGGACGGGACCGCGGGGCCGCACCGGGGGGACGCCGTGGCCACCAACGGCCTGCTGCACCGACGGGTGCTCGCGCGCCTCGGCGTGTGAATTCGATAACACTCGGTTCTAGCTATCTTACTCCGGAGTAAGATAGGCTTATCCGCATCGCCCCAACGACCGAGGCTGCAGACATGACCGAAACTCTTTCCGGTTCGAACAAGAATTCCTCCCGCCCCGGGGCCAAGCGCCGCGGCCGCCCGCACGGCGTCGGGCTCGAGCCGCACAAGAGGACGGGCATCAACATCGCGATCGCGCTGCTCACCCCGCTCGTCGGGCAGGAATTCCTGGACCGCTACCACCTGCGCGACCCGCTCAACCGGGGCCTGCGCTACGGGACGAAGACCATCTTCTCCACCGCAACCACCGCGTCCCGGCAGTTCAAGCGCATCCAGAATCTGCGCGGCGGGCCGACCCGCCTGAAGTCGAGCGGCAAGGACTTTTTCGACCTGACGCCGGACGACGACCAGAAGATGATCATCGAGACCCTCGAGGAGTTCTCCGCGGAGGTGCTGCGGCCGGCGGCGCCCGACGCCGACGAGTCGGCGGCGTATCCCCCCGATCTGATCGCCAAGGCGGCGGAACTGGGCATCACCGCGATCAACATCCCCGAGGACTTCGACGGCATCGCCGCGCACCGCTCCACCGTCACCAACGTCCTGGTCGCCGAGGCGCTCGCCTACGGCGACATGGGCCTGGCGCTGCCGATCCTGGCACCCGGCGGGGTGGCGTCGGCCCTGACCCACTGGGGCAGCGCCGATCAGCAAGCCACCTATCTCCACGAGTTCGCCGGCGACAACGTCCCGCAGGCGTGTGTCGCCATCGCCGAACCGCACCCCCTCTTCGACCCCACCCGGCTCAAGACCACCGCGGTGCGCACCCCGAGCGGGTATCGCCTGGACGGCGTGAAGTCGCTGGTGCCGGCGGCGGCGGACGCGGAGCTGTTCGTCGTCGGCGCCCAGCTCAACGGCAAGCCGGCGCTGTTCATCGTCGAGTCGTCAACGAAAGGCCTTACCGTCAAGGCGGATCCGAGCATGGGCATCCGCGCGGCGGCCCTGGGCCGGATCG
Organism: Mycobacterium saskatchewanense; assembly: GCF_010729105.1. Taxonomy (NCBI): domain Bacteria; kingdom Bacillati; phylum Actinomycetota; class Actinomycetes; order Mycobacteriales; family Mycobacteriaceae; genus Mycobacterium; species Mycobacterium saskatchewanense. The sequence goes on along the minus strand of NZ_AP022573.1, from coordinate 5,385,566 downwards.
AGCTGGCCGGGGTGTCGGTGCCGCTTAGCGCCCGCCTCGGTGAGGACGAGGCGTCGGACGAGGATTATTCCGAGGCGATCGCGTTGTCCCGGCTCGGCTGGGCCGCCCTGGCCGTCGGCACCTCGCACGCGGTGCTCGACTACGTCGTCCCCTACGTCAAGGAGCGCGAGGCGTTCGGCGAGCCGATCGCCCGCCGGCAGGCCGTCGCCTTCATGTGCGCCAACATCGCGATCGAACTGGACGGCCTGCGGCTCATCACCTGGCGCGGCGCCTCCCGCGCCGAGCAGGGCCTGCCCTTCACCCGCGAAGCCGCGCTGGCCAAGCGCCTCGGCGCCGACAAGGGCATGCAGATCGGCCTCGACGGCGTGCAGCTGCTCGGCGGGCACGGCTTCACCAAGGAACACCCGGTCGAACGGTGGTACCGCGACCTGCGGGCCATCGGGGTGGCCGAGGGCGTCGTAGTCATCTAGCTTCTCTCCCGAGCCGAAAGAACAGACATGGCAATCAATCTGGAACTGCCCCGCAAGTTGCAGGCGGTGGTGACCAAGACCCATCAGGGTGCCGCCGAGCTGATGCGGCCGATCGCGCGCAAGTACGACCTGAAGGAACACGCCTACCCCGTCGAGCTCGACACCCTGATCAACCTGTTCGAGGGCGCCTCGGAGTCAATCGAATTCGCCGGCGCCGACGCGCTGCGCGACGAGGACGAGGACGAGGACCGCGGCAAGAACCACAACGGCGCCAACATGGCCGCCCTGCTGCAGACCCTCGAGGCCAGTTGGGGCGACGTCGCGATGATGCTGTCCGTCCCCTACCAGGGCCTGGGCAACGCGGCCATCTCCGCGGTCGCCACCGACGAGCAGCTCGAGCGCCTCGGCAAAGTATGGGCGGCGATGGCGATCACCGAGCCCGGATTCGGGTCGGATTCGGCGGCGGTGTCCACCACCGCCAAGCTGGACGGCGACGAGTACGTGATCAACGGCGAGAAGATCTACGTGACGGCGGGTTCGCGCGCCACCCACATCGTCGTGTGGGCCACGCTGGACAAGTCGAAGGGCCGGGCGGCGATCAAGTCCTTCATCGTTCCGCGCGAGCATCCGGGCGTCACCGTCGAGCGGCTCGAGCGCAAGCTCGGGATCAAGGGCTCCGACACCGCCGCGATCCGGTTCGACAACGTCCGCATTCCCAAGGAGAACCTGCTCGGCAACCCCGAGATCGAAGAGGGCAAAGGCTTTTCGGGGGTGATGGAGACCTTCGACAACACCCGCCCCATCGTCGCCGCCATGGCGATCGGCGTCGGCCGCGCCGCGCTCGAGGAGATCCGCAAGATCCTCACCGAGGCCGGGGTGGAGATCTCCTACGACAAGCCGTCGCACGTCCAGAGCGCCGCGGCGGCCGAGTTCCTGCGGATGGAGGCCGACTGGGAGTCCGCCTACCTGCTGGCGCTGCGCGCGGCCTGGCAGGCCGACAACAAGATCCCCAACTCCAAAGAGGCGTCGATGAGCAAGGCCAAGGCCGGCCGGATGGCGAGCGACGTCACCCTCAAGACCGTCGAATTGGCCGGAACCGCGGGGTATTCCGAGCAGTCGATGTTGGAGAAGTGGGCGCGCGACTCCAAGATCCTGGACATCTTCGAGGGCACCCAGCAGATCCAGCAGCTGGTGGTCGCCCGGCGGTTGCTGGGCCTGTCGTCGGCCGAGCTCAAGTAGCGACGGCCAGGTTCTGTTCCAAGTGCGGCACCGACGAGGTCCCCGGGATCAGTAGCACGTTCGGCGCGACGCCAAGCGTCCACGCCGGATACGGGTCGGGCTAACCCCGCGAGCAGACGCAGAATCGCACTGGCACCTGGGCTTTCGTACGATTTTGCGTCTGCTCGCGGCCAAGGGGGGCCCTCAGGCTAGCGTCGAGGGATGGACACCTTTCACGCCCTCGTCGCACGGCAAGACGGCGACCGGATAACCGCCGCCGTCGAGACACTGAGCCACTCCGATCTCCCGCCGGGTGATGTGACCATCCGGGTGCACTATTCGAGCGTCAACTTCAAGGACGCGCTGGCGCTGACGCCGAACGGCGGCGTTGTGCGCGACTACCCCGTCGTGCCGGGCATCGACCTCGCCGGCGAGGTCGTCGAGTCCGATTCCGGCGAGTTCGCCGTCGGCGACCTGGTGTTGGCCCACGGCTACCAGATCGGCACCGGCCATCACGGTGGCTACGCGGAATACGCCCGGCTGCCCGCCGACCAGGTGGTGGCGCTCGGCCCACTGAGCCCGCGCGAGGGCGCCGCGATCGGGACCGCCGGCTTCACCGCCGCGATGAGCGTGCAGGCCTTGATCGACTGGGGTGTCGAACCCGGTGTCGGGTCCGTCGTCGTCACGGGCGCCTCCGGCGGCGTCGGGTCGGTCAGTGTGGACCTGCTCTCCGCCGCCGGCTATCGGGTGGTGGCCTCGACCGGCAAGGCGGGGGCCGCCGACCTGATGAACGAGCTCGGTGCGGCGGAGGTCATCGGCCGGTTGCCCGCCGATCCCGACGCCAAGCCGCGGCCGCTCGCCAAGGCGCGGTGGGCGGCGGCGGTGGACTGCGTCGGCGGCGCGACGCTGGCCGACGTCTTGAGTGCCGTCGACTACGGCGGCGCGGTGGCCTGCAGTGGCCTCACCGGCGGCCCGGCGCTGCACACCACGGTGCTGCCCTTCATCCTGCGCGGGATCGCGCTCCTGGGCATGGACTCCGTTCAGCTGCCGATCGCCAAGCGCCGGAAATTGTGGGCCCTGCTTGGGGATTCGTTGCGTCCGCGGCACCTGGCGGCTCTGACCAGCGAGGTCGACGTGAAGGATGTCGTCGGCGTGCTCGATCAGCTGCGCGACGGCGCCTTCACCGGGCGGGCCGTGGTGCGGGTCGCGGGCGGGTTCTGAGCCGGCAGTAGGCTGACCGGTCATGCGCGCGGCACGAGTGACTCGGCTGGATGGTCCGGATGCGATCGAGGTGTCGGAGGTCGACGAACCCGCCGGCGACGGCATCGTCGTCGACGTGCACGCGGCGGGCGTCGCGTTCCCGGACGCCCTCCTGACCCGCGGCCTCTACCAGTACCGGCCGGAGCCGCCGTTCGTGCTCGGGGCGGAGATCGCGGGCGTGGTGCGCTCCGCCCCCGACGGAGCGCATGTGCGTGCCGGCGACCGCGTCGTCGGCCTGACCATGCTCACCGGCGGCATGGCCGAGGTCGCGGTGCTCACCCCCGATCGCGCGTTCAAGCTGCCCGACAACGTGAGCTTCGAGGCGGGCGCCGGCCTGCTGTTCAACGACCTGACCATGTATTTCGCGCTGACCGTGCGCGGCCGGTTGCGGCAGGGCGAGACGGTGCTGGTGCACGGGGCGGCCGGCGGGATCGGGACCTCGACCCTGCGGCTGGCGCCGGTGCTCGGCGCCAGCCGGGTCATCGCGGTGGTCAGCTCGCGGGAGAAGGGCGAGATGGCGACGGCGGCCGGCGCGACCGACGTGGTGCTGGCCGAGGGATTCAAGGACGTTGTGAAGGAGCTCACCGACGGCCGCGGCGTCGACATCGTCGTCGACCCGGTCGGCGGCGATCGGTTCACCGACTCCCTGCGCTCCCTTGCCCCGGGGGGACGCCTGCTGGTCATCGGCTTCACCGGCGGCGAGATTCCCACGGTCAAGGTGAACCGGTTGCTGCTCAACAACATCGACGTGGTCGGTGTCGGCTGGGGCGCGTGGACCGCGACGCACCCCGGCGCGCTGGCCGAGCAGTGGGCCGGCCTCGAGCGGCTGCTCAGCTCGGGGCAGCTGCCCCCGCCGGAGCCGGTGGTCTACCCGCTGGAAGAGGCCGCGGCGGCGGTCGCGTCCCTGGAAAACCGGACCGCCAGAGGCAAGGTCGTCCTGCGCGTTCGCGGTTGACACCCGCTGACGAGCCGGCCCTGCTCCCGTCCGCGACACATAAACGTCGGCGAAGACACGCCAGGGCACGTCGCGCTGGCTTATATCTCGCGACCACGGCGACGAGCCGAGGAGGAAACTCCGGCCCCTTGTGTGGCCCAGAAAAGAAAAGTAACGTCACTTTTAATTCTGGCCGGACCGTGATCGCATCGAGCCTGGGAGCCGCCATGGAATCTTTCGTGCACCTGCGCAAGGGCCGCACCCCGCGGCGGCTGCATGCCGACCTCGACGGCCTCAAGGATGACGAGCTGGGCCGCGGCGGCTTCACCGGTCGTACCGCCAACATGTACCGGCGCCACGACCCCACCGCCTACCGGGCCGTCGGCCCGCTGCGCCCCTTGGACCTGCTGTCCGGCGAGCTCAAACCCGGCGACGCCACCGACGCCGGCGGCGGTCCGCTGCTGATGTTCGGCAACGCCGACTGCCGGATCATGCTGAGCCGCCGCCACGAGCCGATGCCGTTCTACACCCGGCACGTCGACGGGGACCTGCTGTGCTTCGTCCACCGCGGCACCGGCGTGGCCGAAACCGAGTTCGGTCCGCTGCGTTACCGCGAGGGCGACTGGCTCTACATCCCGAAGGCGTGCACCTGGCGCCAGGCGCCCGAAGGCGAGACCACCCTGCTGATGGTGGAGACCACCGACGAGCTCCGCGTCCCCCCGCCCGGCCAGCTCGGGCGCCACTTCCCGTTCGACCCCTCGCAGTCCACCATCCCCGACCCGGCGCCCATCGAGGATGACGGCCGCGACGAGTACGAGGTGCGGCTCGTCCACGAGGGGGGCCCGACAACGCTTTACTACCAACACAATCCGCTCGACGTGGAAGGCTGGCGCGGGGACAACTTCCCGTTCACCTTCAACATCGCCGACTACAACGTCGTCACCTCCGACAGCGTTCACCTGCCGCCGACCGTCCACCTGTTCATGCAGGCCACCGGCGTCTACGTGATGAACTTCCTGCCCAAACCGGCCGAGAGCGTGCCGGGCACCGAGCGCACCCCCTGGTACCACCGCAACGTCGACTACGACGAGATCGCCTTCTTCCACGGCGGTTCCCTCTACGGCATCCCGATGCCGCCCGGCCTGATCTCGCATGCGCCGCAGGGCGTCCACCACGGGGCGCCGGAGAAGGCGCGGGACCGGGCGCGCCGCAAGTTCGACGAGCATTCCCGCGTCGACTGGCAGGTGATCGCCGTCGACACCCGCCGTCGGCTGACCCCGTCGGGCGAGGTGCTGGCCAACGACCTGGGGCAGCACTCGTGAAGCACGACTACGACCGCATTCCCTATCTCGTTGCGTTCCAGAACGATTCCGGCCTGCGGGACGTCTACGGCGGACTGGCCGAGATCACCGTCCTGGAAAGCTATCTGCTCAAGCCCCGCGACAAGCCGTCGGACACCGTGCTGGTGTTCATGCACCCGATCGGCGGCGGCGCCTACCTGCCGATGATCAATGCGCTGGCCCGCGCGGGACACCACGTCATCTACTGCAACAGCCGGTTCCGCGGCACGGACTCGGCGCTGCTGATGGAGAAGGTGGTCGAGGACCTCGGCGAGTGCATCAAGGATGCCAAGAAACGACTGGGCTACTCCCGAATAGTGCTGGCCGGCTGGAGCGGCGGCGGCTCGCTGTCGGTGTTCTACCAGCAGCAAGCCCAGCACGCCACCATCACGTCCAGCCCGTCGGGCGACGGCCCCGACCTGACCAAGCTGGACCTGCCGCCCGCCGACGGCATCATGCTGCTGGCCGCGCACGTGAGCCGGCACGGCACGCTGACCGAATGGCTCGACGCGTCCATCCTCGACGAATCCGACCCCGGCAGGCGCGACCCCGAGCTGGACCTGTACAACCCCGACAACCCCAACCAGCCGCCGTACAGCCCGGCCTTCCTGAGCCGCTATCGCCAGGCCCAGATCGACCGCAACCGCCGGATCACCGCGTGGGTCAAGGACAAGCTCGGCGAACTGAAATCATCCGGCCGCCCGGACTCAGCTGTTGCAGAGTTCGGATTCGTCGTGCACGGCACCATGGCCGACCCCCGCTGGCTGGATCCGACCGTCGACCCGAACGAACGCACCCCGGGGACGTGCTACCTCGGCGATCCCCGCGTGGTGAACATGGGGCCCGTCGGGTTGGCACGGTTCTGCACGCTGCGCAGCTGGCTCTCCCAATGGAGCTACGACGACGCGCACGGCGACGGCGTCGCCTGCGGGCGGGACATCGCGATCCCGGCGCTCGTGATCGGTAATCTGGCCGACGACGCCTGCACCCCCAGCCACACCCGCCGGCTTTTCCGGGCGATCGGGCACGACGACTTCCACGACAAGGAGATGTACGAAATTCCCGGCGCAACACACTATTACGCGGGACCCGACCAGCGCGACAAGCTGCGGGCCGCGGTCGACATCGTCACCGACTGGCTGACCCGCCACGACTTCGCGAGGCCCTGATGGCGCCGACCGGACCGCTGGAGGGCATCCGGGTGCTCGAGCTGGGCACGCTGATCGCCGGGCCCTTCGCGGGGCGGTTGCTCGGCGACATGGGCGCCGACGTCATCAAGATCGAACCACCCGGCGCCCCGGACCCCCTGCGGACGTGGGGCCAGGCCGAACTGCACGGCCACCACGTCTTCTGGACCGTGCACGCCCGCAACAAGAGGGCGGTCACCCTCGACCTGCGCAAGCCACGCGGCCGCGAGTTGTTCCTCGAACTGGTCGAGAAGTCCGACATCGTCGTCGAGAACTTCCGCCCGGGCACCCTCGAGAAGTGGAACCTCGGCTACGACGTGCTCAGCGAACGCAATCAGCGCATCATCCTCGTCCGCGTCTCCGGTTACGGGCAGACCGGCCCGGACGCGCACAAGGCCGGGTACGCCTCGGTCGCCGAGGCGGTCAGCGGCCTGCGGCACCTGAACGGGTTCCCTGGCGGCCCGCCGCCGCGGCTGGCGCTGTCCCTCGGTGACAGCCTGGCCGGCATGTTCGGCGCGCAGGGCGCGCTGGCCGCGCTGTACCGGCGCAGCGTCACGGGTCGCGGACAGGTGGTCGACGTGGCGCTGACCGAATCGTGCCTGGCCGTGCAGGAGTCCACCATTCCCGACTACGACGCCGGCGGGGTCGTGCGCGGGCCGTCGGGCACCCGGCTCGAGGGCATCGCGCCGTCCAACATCTATCCCAGCGCCGACGGCTCCTGGGTGGTGATCGCCGCCAACCAGGACACCGTGTTCGCCCGGCTGTGCAAGGCGATGGGCCGCCCCGAGCTCGCCACCGACGACCGCTTCGCCACGCACGGGTCGCGCGGACGCAATCAGGACGAGCTCGACCACATCATCGGGGCCTGGGCTGCGGAGCGCCGGCCCGACGAGATCATCGAAACGCTCAGCGCCGCGGGGGTGATCGCCGGGCCCATCAACACGGTCGCGGAGGTGGTCGACGACCCGCAGCTGCGCGCCCGCGGCATGCTGGTCGAACACTTCGATGAACGGGTCGAGCGGAATATCCTGGGGCCCGGTGTCGTGCCGGTCCTGTCGGAGTCGCCGGGCGGCGTCCGCCGCGCCGGCCCGGCGCGCCCGGGCCAGCACAACGACGACGTCTACATCGGTCTGCTGGGCAAGACCCCCGAGGATCTCGAGGAACTGCGGACCGAGGAGGTGCTGTGACGCACGTGGCCATCCGGGAGGTCGCGCTGCGCGACGGCCTGCAGATCGAGGCGCCGATCCCGTTGTCCGCCAAGCTCGAGCTGCTCGAGGCGGTGGCCGCCACCGGCGTCCGGGAGGTGGAGGCCACGGCATTCGTCTCGCCGTCGAAGGTGCCGTCGATGGCCGACGCCGCCGAGCTCGCGGGACACCTGGGCGCCTATCCCGACATCGAATTCTCGGCGCTGGTCGCCAGCGCCGGCGGCGCCCGGCGCGCCGTCGCCGCGGGGCTGCGCTCGGTCGAGTACGTGGTGGCGGCCAGCGATGCCTTCAGCAAGGCCAACGTCGGCCGCGGCAGCGCGGAGGCCACCCAGCAGATCGCCGACGTCGTCGCCATCGCGCACGACGGCGGGGTGACCGTGGAGGTCATCGTCGCCACCGCGTGGGACTGCCCGTTCGACGGCCCCACCCCGCCGCAGCGGGTACTCGACATCGGCGCTGCCGCCAGGGAGCTCGGCGCCGACCGGTTCTCGATCGCCGACACGATCGGCACCACCACCCCGGGACGAGTCAAATCGCTCGTCGCGCAACTGTGCCCGGTGATAGGCGACATGCCGCTCGGCGCGCACTTCCACAACACCCGGGGTGCGGGCCTGGCCAGCGCCTACGCGGCGGTCACCGCCGGAATCACCCGGCTGGACGCCTCGGTGGGCGGCCTGGGCGGCTGCCCGTTTGCTCCGGGCGCGACCGGCAACATCGCCACGGAGGACCTGGTTTACCTGCTGCGCGACAGCGGCATCGACGTCGACATCGATCTGCGGGCCGCCATCGTCGCGGCCGGCGTCGCCAAACGCGTTGTCGGCCATGACCTTCCGAGCGCCATGCTGCGCGCCGGTGACCGGATCCGGACCTGATGCCGGCCGAGAGCCTCACCCCCAAGGGCCGCCAGACCCGGCATGCCATCGAGCAGGCCGCCCGCAAACTGTTCGCCGAGCGCGGATTTCACGGCACCACGCTGGCCGACATCACGTCGTCGGCCGGGAAATCCTCGGCCGTCTTCTACCGGTACTTCACCGACAAGGAGGACCTGCTCGCCGCGCTCGCGGAGTCCTTCCTGCACGACGTCGTGGAACCGTCCGGGCTGAGCCTGCACCTGCCGGAGTCCGCCGATGACGACGCGTTCTTCACCTCGGTGGTCACCGGATACTGGAACATGTTCAAACAGAACATCGGCATCATGATCGCGGTGGCCCAGCTGGCGGCCACCCAGCGGCGGTTTGCCGCCGTGCAGAACGAATTCCGCCGCTTCGGCATGGACATCGTGGCCGCCTCGGTCCGCCGAGCCCAGGAACAGGGATACGGCGCGGAGCTCGAGCCCCGCCATGTCGCGGCGGCGATCGCGCTGCTCTTCGAGAACTTCACCACCGTCTTCGTCGGACCTTCCGGACCCGCGGGGCTGGGCCTGCGGATCAGCGACGAGGATGCGATCAGGACATTGTCGACGGTCTGGAAGAGAACGCTGTACGGCGGCTGAGGAGTAAGAGATGGATTTCACGCTTCCCGAGCACCTTCCCGGCGTCCTCGCCGAGATGGACGCGTTCATCGAGGCCGAGATCAAGCCGCTGGAACGGGAGCACATCCAGTATTTCGACAAGCGGCGCGAACATGCCCGCACCGACTGGGACAACGACGGCATCCCCACGCGGGAGTGGGAGGAGCTGCTCGCCGAGATGCGCCGGCGAGCCGACAAGGCCGGCTGGTTACGTTACGGACTGCCTGCGGCGCTGGGCGGCCGCGACGGCAGCAACGTCGACATGGCCGTCATCCGGGAACACCTGGCGCACAAGGGCCTTGGCCTGCACAACGACCTGCAGAACGAGTCGTCGATCGTCGGTAACTTCCCGCAGGTGGTCATGATGGAGCGCTTCGGCACCGACGAGCAGCGGCGGGAATGGTCGGAGGCGCTGATCACCGGCGAACGCTCGATGGCGTTCGGCCTGACCGAGCCGCAGCACGGCTCGGACGCCACGTGGCTGGAAACCCGCGCCGAACCCGATGGGGACGGCTGGGTGATCAACGGCAGCAAGCGGTTCAACACCGGCGTGCACCGCGCCACCCACGACCTGGTCTTCGCCCGCACCTCCGGTGAGCCGGGACAGGCCCGCGGGATCACCGCCTTCCTGGTGCCCACCGATGCGCCCGGGTTCACCGTCCCGTACTACTGGTGGACCTTCAACATGCCCACCGACCACGGCGAGGTCCAGTTGACCGGCGTGCGGATTGCGGCCGGCGCCGTGCTCGGCGAGGTGGACCGTGGCCTGGAGGTCGCGCAGACTTTCCTGCACGAGAACAGGATTCGGCAGGCGGCCAGCAGCCTGGGCGCCGCCCAATACTGCATCGACCGGGCGGCCGACTACGCGGGTGGGCGCACGGTGTTCGGCAAGCCGCTGTCGGTGAACCAGGCCGTCCAGTGGCCGCTGGCCGAGCTGCACACCGAAGCCCAGATGGTGCGCCTGCTCGTGCACTACGCGGCCTGGCATCTCGACCGCAACCACCACATGGAGGTCTCCGACAAGGTGTCAATGGCCAACTACCGCGCCAACCGGCTGGTCTGCGATGCCGCCGACCGGGCCATGCAGATCTTCGGCGGACTCGGCTACAGCCGTCACGAGCCGTTCGAACACATCTACCGCCACCACCGCCGCTACCGAATCACCGAGGGCGCGGAGGAGATCCAGATCCGGCGGGTGGCCCAGCGGCTGTTCAGGTTCGGCAAGCAGTGATGGCCACCGAGGAACTGTCCGGGAAGCTGGCCCAGGTTCTCGAGCCGGCCCTCGGCGCCGGCGTCGCGGTCGAGAACCTGCGCGCGCTCACCGGCGGCGCCAGCCGGACGACGTGGGCGTTCGACGCCGTTACCGGCCCGAGGCGTCGCCCGCTCATCCTGCGCATCGGGCCACCCGACGACGTGCACGCCGGCATGGAACTCGAAGCCCGGGCGCAGGCCGCGGCGGCGGCCGCCGGAGCGCCGGTCCCCCATATCCTCACGGCGACGAATTCGCCTGCCGCACTGGGCAACCCGTTCCTGGTCTGCGACGCGATCGCGGGCGAGACCATCGTCCGGCGCATCCAGCGGCAATTCGACGCCGCCGGCGGGCAGGCCGCCCGCACGCGACTGCTGCGCCAGTGCGCGCACGCGCTCGCCTGCATCCACCGCGCGGATTCCGACGCGGCGCGGCTGCCAGGGCTGACCCACGAGGACCAGCTGCAGCAGTGGCGCGAGCGGCTCGACGCGATGGGCGACACCACCGCCACTTTCGAGTGGGCATTCCGCTGGCTCGGCGCCCACCGGCCGGCCCCGTCGGCGACCGTCCTGGTGCACGGGGACTTCCGGATGGGCAACCTCATCGTCAAAGGGTCCGACCTCGCCGCAGTTCTCGACTGGGAATTGGTGCACGCCGGCGAGGCCTACGAAGACCTGGCCTGGTTTTGCATCCGGGCCTGGCGGTTCGGCGCCCCCGCCAGCCTGGGCGCCGGGGGCCTGGGCAGCATCGAGACCTTCCTGCGCGGCTACGAGCAGGCCGCCGCGACTAGCGTCGACCGGGTGACGTTCCACTGGTGGCTGGTGCTGGCCACGCTGCGCTGGGGCGTCATCTGCCGGTACCAGGCCGAGCGGCACCTGAGCGGCCAATTCCGTTCGGTGGAGTTGGCCACGATCGGCCGCCGCGTCTGCGAGACCGAATGGGACCTGCTCGACCTGCTCGAGGGGGTCCGGCCGTGATCGGCGCGTACGGCCGCCCGCTGGCCGCCGAGCTGGTGGCCGCGGTCGCCGAGTTCCTCGAGACCGACGTCCGCGCGGCGACCAGCGGGCAGGTCAACTTCCATGCCAGGGTGGCCGCCAACGCGTTGCGGATCGTCGAGCGCGAGCTGCTCGACGAGAGCGAGGAGGAGTCCCGGACGGCGCTGGCCGACTTGGGCTTCGCGGACGAGGAGGAGCTGGCGGCCGCGATCCGCGCCGGCGACCTCGACGGGTGCGCCGACGAGGTGACCGGCTGCCTGCGGACGCTGGTGCAGCGTCGGTTGGCGGTCGCCCATCCCGGATACGACACGGAAGAAGTCGAATAGCCGGCAGGCAGAAGAGGAGCGACGCCATGCCCGCCACCACCGCGGAGACGATCGTCAACATGGCCGACCGCCTGTTCGGCGCGATCGAACGGGGCGATTTCGCGGCGGTCGGCCGGATGTGGAGCGGCGACATCGCCGTGTGGCGCGTCGGCGCCCGCCGGGACAACGACAAGGCCAGGGCGCTGCGGGTCATCGACTGGTTCATCACCGCGACCACCGACCGGCGCTACGAGATTCTCGACCGCCAGCTGTTCGGTGCGGGTTTCGTCCAGCAGCACATCCTGCACGCGACGGGCCATGCCGGGCAATCGATCTCGATGCGCGTCTGCATCGTGATCAGGGTGGGCGAAGACGGCCTGATCGCCCGGATCGACGAGTACTTCGATCCCGCTGAGATCGCGCCGCTGCTCGACTGACGTTAGATTCGCCAACGGAAGGGGGTGTGATGACGACTCTGGAAACGCTGCTGAACGATGCCGACATGGCGGGCGTCTGGAATTTGGTTCCCGACCGCTCGACCATCACGTTCAAGGTCAGGAACATGTGGGGGCTGGTGAACGTCAAGGGCCGGTTCACCGAGTTCACCGGCGACGGGCAGCTCACCGGTAAGGGCGCGGTGTTCGGACGCGTCGACATCCGCGCCGCCTCCCTGAACACCGGCATCGGCCGCCGCGACGAGCACCTGCGCAGCGCGGACTTCTTCGACGTCGAGCGATTCCCCGACATCAGCGTCGTCGTCACCGCGGCCGAACCGACGCAGGGCAGGGCGGCGGACCTTCGGGCGACGTTCACGATCAAAGGCGTCACCGCGCCCCTGCCGCTCCCCGCCACCATCACCGAGCTCGACGACGGCTCGATCCGGGTCTCCGGCCAGACCAAGGTGAACCGGGCCCAATTCGACCTGGGCAAGAACATGCTCGGCATGATCGGCGCGACGGCCACGGCCGCCGCGGAGGCCGTCTTCGTCCGGTCACCCAGGTAAGGGCGCCCCGGCACCAGTACGATCTGCACCGTGTCCGACTCCAGCTCTGCCCTGCGGATCCTCGTCTACAGCGACAATGCCAAAACCCGTGAGGAAGTGATGCGGGCACTGGGCACCCAACTGCACCCCGATCTGCCCGAGCTGACGTACGTCGAGGTGGCTACCGGTCCGATGGTGATCCGCACGATGGACGAGGGCGGCATCGACCTGGCCATCCTGGACGGGGAGGCCACGCCCACCGGCGGCATGGGAATCGCCAAACAGCTCAAAGACGAACTCGACAACTGCCCGCCGGTCGTGGTGCTGACCGGCCGCCCGGACGACGCCTGGCTGGCCAGCTGGTCGCGGGCCGAGGCCGCCGTGCCGCACCCGCTGGACCCCATCGTCCTGGGCCGCACGGTGTTAGACCTGCTGCGCACTCCCACGCGCTGATCCACCGCCGGGCGATCACCCGCCCGCGCCGTCCTCACCTGCGGTGATACCGCAGTCATCGACCTCGGGCCGCCCCCGTTGTGCGCTTGCGCGCGCGGACAGGCCCCCGTGGGCAGTCCTCCGGCCATTCCCCCGCCGGTTGCGCCGACACAAAAAACTGACGAATACCCCGACCCGACCCAACACACCGGCCGTCGCGACGCTATGTTGAAGGTCACTGTGAGGTACTGAAGTCCCAGTGCGTCACAGCAGCCCGGCCACCGCCCAGCCGCCCCAAGCGGCCCGTACGACGGATCATGGAGCGAGTTGAACGTCTACATACCCATCCTGGTACTGGGAGCGATAGCGGCGGCCTTCGCCGTCGGATCGGTCGCCATCGCGAGCCTCGTCGGCCCGTCGCGCTACAACCGCTCCAAACTCGAGGCCTACGAATGCGGGATCGAGCCCACCGAATCCCCCGTCAGCGGCCCGCAGGCGGCAAGCGGCCAGCGGTTCCCGGTGAAGTATTACCTGACCGCAATGTTGTTTATCGTCTTCGACATCGAAATCGTGTTCTTGTATCCCTGGGCGGTCAGTTACGACGCGCTCGGCACGTTCGCGTTGGTCGAGATGGTGGTGTTCGTGCTCACGGTGTTCGTGGCCTACGCCTACGTGTGGCGCCGCGGCGGCCTGACGTGGGATTGAGGTAAGACGTGGGTCTCGAGGAACAGCTTCCCGGCGGGATCCTGCTGGGAACGGTCGAAAAGGTCGCGGGCTATGTCCGCAAGAACTCGCTCTGGCCGGCGACATTCGGGCTGGCCTGCTGCGCGATCGAGATGATGGCAACGGCCGGGCCAAGATTCGACCTCGCGCGGTTCGGCATGGAACGATTCTCGGCGACGCCCCGCCAGGCCGATCTGATGATCGTCGCCGGGCGGGTGAGCCAGAAGATGGCCCCGGTGCTGCGCCAGATCTACGACCAGATGGCCGAACCGAAGTGGGTGCTGGCCATGGGCGTGTGCGCATCGTCCGGCGGCATGTTCAACAACTACGCGATCGTCCAGGGCGTCGACCACGTGGTGCCCGTGGACATCTACCTGCCCGGCTGCCCGCCGCGGCCCGAGATGCTGCTGTACGCAATCCTCAAGCTGCACGAGAAGATTCAGGAGATGCCCTTGGGCGTCAACCGGGAGCAGGCCATCGCCGAAGCCGAGGAGGCGGCGCTGGGCGCCCGGCCCACCATCGAGATGCGCGGACTGCTGCGATGAGCTCACCAGGCCACGACCCGAAGCGGGCCACCAGTGAGGTCGGTGGGACACCACCGGGCCCCGACGAAGAAGTGATCAACGTGCGTCGCGGGATGTTCGGGATCAACGGCACCGGCGACACCACCGGCTACGGGCGGCTGGTGCGTGAGATCACCCTGCCGGGTAGCTCTCCGCGACCCTATGGCGGTTACTTCGACGACGTGGTGGATCGGTTGGCCGACGCGCTCAAGGCCGGCGACGTCGAATTCGAGGACGCCATCGAGAAAGTGGTGGTGTACCGCAACGAGCTCACGCTGCACGTGCGCCGCGAGAGGCTGGTGGCCGTGGCCCAGCGCCTCCGCGACGAGCCCGAGCTGCGCTTCGAGATGTGCCTGGGCGTCAGCGGAGTGCACTACCCGCACGAGACCGGCCGCGAGCTGCACGCCGTCTACCCGCTGCAGTCGATCACTCACAACCGCCGGCTGCGGTTGGAAGTGACTGCGCCGGACAGCGATCCGCACATCCCGTCGCTGTTTGCCGTCTACCCCACCAACGACTGGCACGAACGCGAGACCTACGACTTCTTCGGAATCATCTTCGACGGGCACCCGTCGCTGACCCGCATCGAGATGCCCGACGACTGGCACGGGCACCCGCAACGCAAGGACTACCCCCTCGGCGGCATCCCCGTCGAATACAAAGGGGCGCAGATACCCCCGCCCGACGAGCGGAGAGCGTACAACTGATGAGCACGATCACCGACTCGGCGCACGACGGTGGCGCCGCGGAAAGCCCCGAGACCGTCCTGGTCGCCGGCGGCCAGGACTGGGACCAGATCGTCGACGCGGCCCGAGGCGCCGACCCGGGTGAGCGCATCGTCGTCAACATGGGCCCGCAGCACCCGTCGACCCACGGGGTGCTGCGGCTGATCCTCGAGATCGAGGGCGAGACCGTCATCGAGGTGCGCTGCGGAATCGGCTACCTGCACACCGGGATCGAGAAGAACCTCGAATACCGCTACTGGACCCAGGGTGTCACCTTCGTGACCAGGATGGATTACCTGTCACCGTTTTTCAACGAGACCGCCTACTGCCTCGGCGTGGAGAAGCTGCTCGGCATCACCGACCAGATACCGGAGCGGGTCAACGTCATCCGCGTGCTGATGATGGAGCTCAACCGGATCTCCTCGCACCTGGTCGCGCTGGCGACCGGCGGCATGGAGTTGGGCGCGATGACACCGATGTTCGTCGGCTTCCGCGGCCGCGAGATCGTCCTGACCCTGTTCGAGAAGATCTCCGGCCTGCGGATGAACAGCGCCTACATCCGGCCCGGGGGCGTGGCGCAGGACTTGCCGCAAGGCGCCGAGAAAGACATCGCCGAGGCCCTCAAGCCGCTGCGCCAGGTGCTGCGCGAAATGGGCGAGCTGCTCAACGAAAACGCCATCTGGAAGGCCCGCACCTGCGACGTCGGCTACCTCGACCTGACCGGTTGCATGGCGCTGGGCATCACCGGCCCGATCCTGCGCGCCACCGGGCTGCCCCATGACCTGCGTAAGAGCGAGCCGTACTGCGGCTACGAAAACTACGAATTCGACGTGATGACCGCCGACACGTGTGATGCTTACGGCCGCTACATGATTCGCGTCAACGAGATGTCGGAGTCGGTCAAGATCGTCGAGCAGTGTCTGGACAAGCTGAAGCCCGGCCCGATCATGGTCGAGGACCGCAAGATCGCCTGGCCGGCCGACCTGACGGTGGGACCCGACGGCATGGGCAACTCGCCGGAGCACATCGCCAAGATCATGGGCAGCTCGATGGAGGCGTTGATCCATCACTTCAAGCTGGTCACCGAGGGCATCCGGGTTCCCGCGGGCCAGGTGTACACCGCGGTGGAGTCGCCGCGGGGTGAACTCGGCGTGCACATGGTCAGCGACGGCGGCACCCGCCCCTACCGGGTGCACTACCGGGACCCCTCGTTCACCAATCTGCAGTCGGTCGCCGCGATGTGCGAGGGCGGCCTGGTCGCCGACCTGATCACCGCCGTCGCGAGCATCGACCCCGTCATGGGCGGAGTCGACCGATGACCGGGCCCCAAGGCCAGCCCGTCTTCATCCGACTCGGGCCGCCGCCCGAAGAACCCAACGCGTTCGTCACCGAGGGTGCGCCGCAGTCGTATTCACCCGAAGTGCGGGCCCGCCTCGAGGTCGACGCCAAGGAGATCATCGGCCGCTACCCCAACAAGCGTTCGGCGCTGTTGCCGCTGCTGCACCTCGTGCAGTCGCAGGATTCCTACCTGACCCCGGCCGGACTGGAATTCTGCGGCGAGCAGCTCGGCCTGACGGGGGCCGAGGTGTCGGCGGTCGCCAGCTTCTACACCATGTACCGCCGCGGCCCCACCGGCGAATACTTCGTCGGCGTCTGCACGAACACCCTGTGCGCCGTCATGGGCGGCGACGCCATCTTCGACGAACTGAAAGAGCACCTGGGCATCGGGAACGACGAGACCACCGAAGACGGCTCGGTCACCCTGCAGCACATCGAGTGCAACGCCGCCTGCGACTACGCGCCAGTGGTCATGGTCAACTGGGAGTTCTTCGACAACCAGACGCCGGAATCCGCGCGCGAACTCGTCGACTCCCTGCGCTCCGGCGACCCCAAGCCGCCCACCCGCGGCGCCCCGCTGTGCACCTTCCGCGAGACCTCCCGCATTCTGGCGGGCCTGCCCGACGAGCGCCCCGACCAGGGCCAGGGCGGCGCAGGTGCCGCCACCCTGGCGGGCCTGAAGGTGGCCCGGGAGCGCGGCATGCAGGCGCCCACCCCTTCGCAGGGCGCCGGGGAGGGTGAGCGGTGACGTCTTCCGAGGCAACGCCTTTGACGCCGGTCATCAGCCGGTTCTGGGACGACCCCGAGTCGTGGACGCTACAGACCTATCGCCGCCACGACGGCTACGAGGCGATGAAGAAGGCCCTGGCCATGGCGCCGGACGACGTGATCGCCGCCGTCAAGGACTCCGGGTTGCGCGGGCGCGGCGGCGCGGGCTTCTCGACCGGGACCAAATGGTCGTTCATCCCGCAGGGCGACAGCGGCCCGGCCGCCAAGCCGCACTACCTGGTGGTCAACGCCGACGAGTCGGAACCCGGTACGTGCAAAGACATTCCGCTGATGCTGGCGACGCCGCACGTGCTCGTCGAGGGCGTCATCATCGCCTCCTACGCCATCCGCGCCAGCCACGCGTTCATCTACGTGCGCGGTGAGGTGCTGCCGGTGCTGCGCCGGCTGCAGAACGCGGTCGCCGAGGCCTATGCCGCCGGGTACCTGGGCCGCGACATCAACGGTTCTGGCTTCGACCTGGAGCTGGTGGTGCACGCCGGCGCGGGCGCCTACATCTGCGGCGAGGAGACGGCGCTGCTCGACTCGCTCGAGGGCCGCCGCGGCCAGCCGCGCCTGCGTCCGCCCTTCCCCGCGGTGGCCGGCCTGTACGGGTGCCCCACGGTGATCAACAACGTCGAGACGATCGCCAGCGTGCCGTCGATCATCCTCAACGGCGTCGACTGGTTCCGGTCCATGGGCAGCGAGAAATCGCCTGGCTTCACGCTGTATTCGCTGTCCGGGCACGTCACCCGGCCCGGTCAGTACGAGGCCCCGCTGGGGATCACTTTGCGCGAGCTGCTCGACTACGCCGGCGGTGTGCGGGCCGGGCACCGACTCAAGTTCTGGACGCCGGGCGGGTCGTCCACCCCGCTGCTCACCGACGAACACCTCGACGTGCCACTGGATTACGAGGGCGTCGGCGGGGTCGGGTCGATGCTGGGCACCAAGGCGCTGGAGATCTTCGACGAGACCACCTGCGTGGTGCGCGCCGTGCGTCGCTGGACCTACTTCTACAAGCACGAATCGTGCGGGAAGTGCACGCCGTGCCGGGAGGGCACCTTCTGGCTGGACCAGATCTACGAACGGCTGGAAACCGGTAAGGGCACCAGCGAGGACATCGGCAAGCTGCTGGACATCTCCGACACCATCCTCGGAAAGTCGTTCTGCGCGTTGGGCGATGGCGCCGCCAGTCCGGTGATGTCGTCGATCAAGTACTTCCGCGACGAGTACGTCGCCCACGTCGAGGGCGGCGGCTGCCCGTTCGACCCCAGAGACTCCATGCTGACGCCGAACGGAAGGGCATGACACGCTCGTGACTAGCGACGCGACGATGCAGTGGGGGTACGCCCCCTCGCCGGCGGAGGACGAAGCGATGAGGTGGGGGTACCACCCGTTAGCGGGGGGAGAGCGACGCTCGTGACTAGTGCCGCCAAGACCGAGACCGGCGACGAGGTGCGTCCGCCGGACATGGTGACGCTGACCATCGACGACAACGAAATCAGTGTTCCCAAGGGCACTCTCGTGATCCGCGCGGCGGAGTTGATGGGCATCCAGATCCCGCGGTTCTGCGACCATCCCCTGCTGGATCCGGTCGGAGCGTGCCGCCAGTGCCTGGTCGAGGTCGAAGGCCAGCGCAAGCCGATGGCGTCGTGCACGACGGTCGCGACCGACGACATGGTGGTGCGCACGCAGCTGACGTCCGAGGCGGCAGACAAGGCCCAGCACGGCGTGATGGAGCTGCTGCTGATCAACCATCCGCTGGACTGCCCGATGTGCGACAAGGGCGGCGAATGCCCGCTGCAGAACCAGGCAATGTCCAACGGGCGCGCCGACTCCCGCTTCACCGACGTCAAACGCACCTTCGCCAAGCCGATCAACATCTCCTCGCAGGTGCTGCTCGACCGTGAGCGCTGCATCCTGTGCGCCCGCTGCACCCGGTTCTCCGAGCAGATCGCCGGCGACCCGTTCATCGACATGCAGGAGCGCGGCGCGCTGCAGCAGGTCGGCATCTACGCCAACGAGCCGTTCGATTCCTACTTTTCGGGCAACACGGTGCAGATCTGCCCGGTCGGCGCGCTCACCGGAACCGCCTACCGCTTCCGCGCCCGCCCGTTCGACCTGGTCTCGAGCCCGAGCGTGTGCGAGCACTGCGCCTCGGGCTGTGCCCAACGCACCGACCACCGCCGCGGCAAGGTGCTGCGCCGTCTCGCCGGGGACGACCCCGAGGTCAACGAGGAGTGGAACTGCGACAAGGGCCGGTGGGCCTTCACGTACGCAACGCAACCCGACGTGATCACCACTCCCCTGATCCGCGACGCGGGCGGATCGCTGGTCCCCGCCTCCTGGTCGCTCGCGATGACGACGGCGATCCGCGGCCTCGAGGCGGCCCGCGGGCGCACGGGCGTGCTGGTCGGCGGCCGCGCGACCCTGGAAGACGCCTACGCTTACTCCAAGTTCACCCGAATCGTCCAGGACAGCAACGACATCGACTTCCGTGCGCGTCCGAGCTCGGCCGAGGAGGCCGCGTTCCTGGCGTCGCGCATCGCCGGCCGGCGTGATGTCAGCTACGCCGATCTGGAATCGGCGCCGGCGGTGCTGCTGGTCGGCTTCGAGCCGGAGGACGAGTCGCCCATCGTGTTCCTGCGCTTGCGCAAGGCGGCACGCAAGCGCGGGTTGCCGGTGTACGCGGTCGCGCCGTTCGCCACCAGGGCGCTGGTGAAGATGTCGGGCCGGCTGATCGAAACCGTTCCCGGCGCCGAGGCGTCGGCGCTGGACGGGCTGGCCACCGGCGACCTTGGCGAACTGCTCGGCAAGCCCGGCGCGGTGATCATGGTCGGGGAGCGGCTGGCGGCGGTGCCCGGCGGGTTGTCCGCCGCCGCCCGGCTCGCCGATACCACCGGCGCCCGGCTGGCCTGGGTGCCCCGCCGGGCCGGTGAACGCGGTGCGCTGGAGGCCGGCGCGGTGCCCGGCCTGCTGCCCGGGGGCCGTCCCCTCGACGACGACGACGCCCGCACACAGATGGCCGCGGCGTGGCACGTCTCCGAATTGCCTTCCGCCGACGGCCGTGACGCCGACGGCATCCTGGCCGCGGCCGCTGACGGAACGCTCGGGGCGCTGCTGGTCGGCGGTGTGGAACCCGACGACTTCCCCGACCCGGCCGCGGTCCTGGCCGCGCTGGACGCCGCGCGATTCGTGGTCAGCCTCGAGCTGCGGCACAGCGCCGTCACCGAGCGCGCCGACGTCGTCTTCCCGGTCGCGCCGACAACGCAGAAGGCCGGCGCGTTCGTCAACTGGGAGGGCCGTTTCCGGCCGTTCGAGCCCGCGCTGCGCGGCACCACCCAGCAGGCCGGCCAATCCGACCACCAGGTGCTCGACGCGCTGGCCGCGGAGATGGGCGTCTATTTGGGGACGAGCACCGTCGATGAAGCACGCCGTGAGCTGGCCGGGCTGGGCACCTGGGACGGCGCGCGCGCCGCGGACCCGGGGGTCGAGGCGCCGGAACCGCCCAAGCCCGGCACCGGTGAGGCCGTGTTGACCGGGTGGCGGCTGCTGCTCGACGACGGGCGGCTGCAAGACGGTGAACCGCATCTGGCCGGCACCGCCCGCACTCCCGTGGCGCGGCTCTCGGCCGAGACGGCCGCCGAGATCGGCGCGGCGGACGGCGGCGAGGTCACCGTCAGCACGTCGCGGGGATCGATCACCCTGCCTTTGGCGGTCACCGACATGCCCGACCGGGTGGTCTGGCTCCCGCTGAATTCACCCGGCTCCGCCGTGCACCGGCAACTCGGCGTCACCGTCGGCCAGATCGTGCGGATCGGAGTGAACTCATGACCGCCTTCGGACACGACACCTGGTGGCTGGTGCTGGGCAAGGCGCTGGCCATATTCGTGTTCCTCATGCTCAACGTGCTGGTCGCGATCCTGGCCGAGCGCAAGATCCTGGGCTGGATGCAGCTGCGTCCCGGACCCAACCGCGTGGGTCCGTGGGGCACCCTGCAGAGCCTCGCCGACGGGATCAAGCTGGCCCTCAAAGAGAGCATCACCCCCGCCGGCGTCGACAAGTTCGTGTACTTCGCGGCACCCTGCATCTCGGTGATTCCCGCGTTCACCGCCTTCGCATTCATCCCGTTCGGACCGGTGGTGTCGGTCTTCGGCCACCACACGCCCCTGCAGCTGACCGACCTGCCGGTCGCGGTCCTGTTCATCCTGGGGCTCTCGGCCATCGGGGTGTACGGCATCGTGCTCGGCGGCTGGGCGTCGGGATCCACCTACCCGCTGCTGGGCGGGGTGCGCTCCACCGCCCAGGTCATCTCCTACGAGGTCGCGATGGGGCTGTCCTTCGCGGCGGTGTTCCTCTACGCCGGGTCCATGTCGACATCGGAGATCGTGTCGGCCCAAGATCGGGTCTGGTACGTGTTCCTGCTGCTGCCGTCGTTCCTGATCTACCTGATCTCCATGGTTGGCGAGACCAACCGGGCACCGTTCGACCTGCCGGAGGCCGAGGGCGAGCTCGTCGCGGGGTTCCACACCGAGTACTCGTCGCTGAAGTTCGCGATGTTCATGCTGGCCGAGTACGTCAACATGATGACGGTTTCGTCGCTGGCGACCGTCATGTTCTTCGGCGGCTGGCATGCGCCCTGGCCGCTGAACATGTGGGCGGGGGCCAACACCGGGTGGTGGCCGGTGCTGTGGTTCACCGCCAAGATGTGGACCTTCCTTTTCGTGTACTTCTGGCTGCGCGCCAGCCTGCCCCGGTTGCGCTACGACCAGTTCATGGCGCTGGGCTGGAAACTGTTGATCCCGGCCTCGCTGGTGTGGGTGCTGATCGCGGCGGTCATCCGCACACTGCGCAACCAGGGCTACGCGCACTGGACCCCGGTTCTGGTGGTCAGCAGCATCGTGGTCGCCGTGGCGCTGGTCTTGCTGTTGCGAAAACCATTGACCGCGCCCGACATTCGCGCCATGGACCGACAGCTGCGTCGGGAAGACGGCGAACGGCCCGGTCCCGTGAGCCCCGGGGTGGCATTCCCGACCCCGCCGCTGCCCCAGATGCCGGGCCAGCACGCGAGCAAGGAGAAAGCACGTGCCTAAGTTCCTGGATGCCGTCGCCGGATTCGGCGTGACGCTCGGCTCGATGTTCAAGAAGAGGGTCACCGAGGAGTATCCGGAGAAGCCGGGTCCGGTCGCGCCCCGATACCACGGCCGTCACCAGCTCAACCGCTACCCGGACGGGCTGGAGAAGTGCATCGGCTGCGAGTTGTGCGCCTGGGCCTGCCCGGCCGACGCGATCTACGTCGAGGGCGCCGACAACACCGAGGAGCAACGGTTTTCGCCCGGGGAACGCTACGGCCGGGTGTACCAGATCAATTACCTGCGCTGCATCGGCTGCGGCCTTTGCATCGAGGCGTGCCCCACCCGCGCGCTGACAATGACCAACATCTACGAGATGGCCGACGACAACCGCGCCGACCTGATCTACGAGAAGGACCGGCTGCTGGCCCCGCTGCTGCCCGACATGACGGCGCCGCCGCACCCGCGGGCGCCCGGCGCCACCGACAAGGACTACTACCAGGGCAACGTCACCGCACAGGGCTTGCGCGAGCCGCAGGACGTCGGAGAACCCCGGTGACCACGTTCCTGGCTGCCGACGCCATCGTCCGCACCTCCACCGGCGAGGCGGTGACCTTCTACATCCTGGGTGCGCTCGCGCTGGTCGGCGCGCTCGGCGTGGTGCTCGCGGTCAATGCCGTGTACTCGGCCATGTTCCTGGCCATGACGATGATCATCCTGGCGGTGTTCTACATGGTCCAGGACGCGCTGTTCCTCGGCGTCGTCCAAGTCGTCGTCTACACCGGCGCCGTCATGATGCTGTTCCTGTTCGTACTGATGCTGATCGGCGTGGATTCCGCGGAGTCGCTGAAGGAGACGCTGCACGGGCAGCGCGTCGCCGCGGTGATTGCTGGGGTGGGTTTCGGCATCCTCCTGCTGGCCGCGCTCGGCAACGTCGCGACGGGCGGCTTCGTCGGGCTGACCACCGCCAACGCCAACGGCAACGTCGAAGGCCTGGCCGCGCTGATCTTTTCGCGGTACCTGTGGGCGTTCGAGCTCACCAGCGCGTTGCTCATCACCGCGGCCGTCGGGGCGATGGTGCTGGCGCATCGCGAGCGCTTCGAACGCCGCAGGACCCAGCGGGAACTCTCGCAGGAGCGCTTCCGGGCCGGCGGGCACCCCACGCCCATGCCGAGTCCCGGTGTCTATGCGCGCCATAACGCCGTCGACGTGGCCGCGCTGCTGCCGGACGGGTCGTACTCGGAGTTGTCGGTGTCGTCGATCCTGCGGGGCAGGGGCGCCGACGGCGCCGAGACGCCTGCGGTACCCCAGACGGTGAAGGGCGGCGCGTAGTGAATCCGGCCAACTACCTGTACCTGTCGGCCCTGCTGTTCACCATCGGCGCCGCGGGAGTGCTGTTGCGCCGCAACGCCATCGTGATGTTCATGTGCGTCGAGCTGATGCTCAACGCCGTCAACCTGGCGTTCGTCACCTTCGCGCGGATGCACGGCCACCTGGACGGGCAGATGATCGCGTTCTTCACGATGGTGGTGGCCGCCTGCGAGGTCGTCATCGGCCTGGCGATCATCATGACGATCTTCCGTGCCCGCAAATCGGCGTCGGTTGACGACGCGAACCTACTCAAAGGCTGAGAACGCCAAGATGACTCATCTGACCTGGCTGCTGGTCGCACTGCCTCTGGCCGGTGCCGTCATTCTGCTGTTCGGCGGCCGGCGCACCGACGCCTGGGGGCACCTGCTCGGCTGCGCCGCCGCGCTCGCATCGTTCGGGGTCGGCGTGACACTGCTCGCCGACATGCTCGGCCGGGCCGGTGACGACCGGACCATCCACCAGACGTTGTTCACCTGGATCCCCGTCGGCGCGCTGCGCGTCGACTTCGGGCTGCAAATCGACCAGCTGTCCATGTGTTTCGTGCTGCTGATCACGGGCGTCGGGTCACTGATTCACATCTACTCGGTCGCCTACATGAAAGACGACGCCGATCGCCGTCGTTTCTTCGGCTACCTCAACCTGTTCCTGGCCTCGATGCTGCTGCTGGTGGTTGCCGACAACTACCTGGTGCTCTACGTCGGCTGGGAAGGCGTCGGCCTGGCGTCCTACCTGCTGATCGGGTTCTGGTACCACAAGCCGTCCGCGGCCACCGCCGCCAAGAAGGCGTTTGTGATGAACCGGGTGGGTGACGCCGGCCTGGCGGTCGGGATGTTCGTCATGTTCGCCAACTTCGGCACGCTGTCCTACGCCGGGGTATTCGCCGGCGCACCCGCCGCCGGGCGGGGCGCGCTGACGGCGATGGGGCTGTTGCTGCTCCTGGGCGCCTGCGCCAAGTCGGCCCAGGTACCGCTGCAGGCCTGGCTCGGCGACGCGATGGAGGGCCCCACCCCGGTGTCCGCGCTGATCCACGCCGCCACCATGGTGACCGCCGGCGTCTACCTGATCGTGCGGTCCAACCCGCTCTACAACCTCTCGCCCGACGCGCAATTGGGCGTGGTCATCGTCGGCGCGGTCACGCTGCTGTTCGGGGCGTTCATCGGCTGCGCAAAGGACGACATCAAGCGCGCGCTGGCGGCGTCGACGATGAGCCAGATCGGCTACATGGTGCTGGCCGCCGGCCTGGGCCCAGCCGGCTACGCGTTCGCGATCATGCACCTGCTCACGCACGGGTTCTTCAAGGCCGGCCTGTTCCTCGGCTCCGGCGCGGTGATCCACGCGATGCACGAGGAGCAGGACATGCGCCGCTACGGCGGCCTGCGCAAGGCCCTGCCGATCACCTTCGCCACCTTCGGCCTGGGCTACCTGGCGATCATCGGCGTGCCGCCGTTCGCGGGCTTCTTCTCCAAGGACAAGATCATCGAGGCGGCGCTGTCCACCGGGGACACCAGGGGTTACGTGCTGGGCGGGGCGGCGCTGCTCGGCGCCGGCATCACCGCCTTCTACATGACGCGGGTGATGCTGATGACCTTCTTCGGCCAGAAGCGTTGGGCCCCGGACACTCACCCGCACGAGGCGCCGGCCGCCATGGCGTGGCCGATGATCATCCTGGCCTTCGGCTCGGTGTTCTCCGGCTTCCTGTTCTGGTGGGGAGGGAGCCTGCAGCGCTGGCTCGAACCCGTCGTCGGGAAACACGAGGAGACCGCCCAAGCGCTGCCGGCGTGGGTCACCACCGTCGTCGCGCTGGCTGTCGTCGCCATCGGCATCGCGGTCGCCTACCGGATGTACGCCACGGCGCCCATCCCCCGGGTCGCCCCGCTCGCCGTCAGCCCGGCGACGACGGCCGCCCGCCGCGACCTCTACGGCGACGCCTTCAACGAAGGGGTGTTCATGCGCCCAGGCGCGCAACTCACCGAGGCGCTCGTCGAGATCGACGACGCGGGCGTGGACGGCTCGGTTAACGCGCTGGCGGCGCTGGTGAGCAGGATGTCAAACCGCTTGCGGGGCCTGCAAACCGGCTTTGCGCGTAACTACGCGTTGTCGATGCTGGCGGGTGCGGTCCTGGTGATCGCTCTGATTTTGGCGGTGAAAGTGTGGTGAACGGCGCTGTCGTGGAGCGCGCCGGCGATGGCGCGGTGCGGAGCGATGTGGAGGAGCGACGCTCGTGAATAACGTCCCGTGGCTGAGCGTACTGTGGCTGCTGCCGCTGGCGGGCTCCGTCCTGATCATCGTGCTGCCGCCGGGCTTGCGCCAGCTCGCCAAGTGGGCCGGCCTCCTCTTCGGCGTCCTGACCCTGGCGGTGGCCCTCGTGGTCACGGTCGGCTTCAAAACCGGCGGACCCACTTACCAATTCGTGGAGAGCCACCAGTGGATACCGGCGTTCGGCGCCGGCTACTCCCTCGGCGTGGACGGCATCGCGGTGGTGCTGGTGCTGCTGACCGCCGTGCTGATCCCGCTGCTGCAGGTGGCCGGCTGGAACGACGGTGGCGATCGTAGGCGCAGCGTCCACGCCTACGTCGCCCTCACCCTGGCCATCGAATCGATGGTGCTGGTCTCGGTGGTCGCGCTGGACGTCCTGCTGTTCTACGTGTTCTTCGAGGCCATGCTCGTCCCGATGTATTTCCTGATCGGCGGCTTCGGCCAGGGCCGCGGCAGGTCACGCGCGGCGGTGAAGTTCCTGCTGTACAACCTGTTCGGCGGCCTGATCATGCTGGCGGCGGTCATCGGGCTGTACGTGGTGACGTCGGAGCACGGTTCGGGCACGTTCGACTTCCGCGACATCGTGGCCGGCGTCGCGTCCGGCCGCTACGGCGCCGACCCCGCGGTGTTCAAGGCGCTGTTCCTGGGCTTCATGTTCGCGTTCGCGATCAAGGCCCCGCTCTGGCCGTTCCACCGCTGGCTCCCCGACGCCGCGGTCGAGGCCACCCCGGCGACCGCGGTCCTCATGATGGCGGTGATGGACAAGGTCGGGACCTTCGGCATGCTGCGCTACTGCCTGCAGCTGTTCCCTGGCGCCTCAACCTATTTCCGACCGCTGATCATTGTGCTGGCGGTGATCGGCGTGATCTACGGCGCGATCGTGGCAATCGGCCAGACCGACATCATGCGCCTGATCGCCTACACCTCGATCTCCCACTTCGGGTTCATCATCCTGGGCATCTTCGTGATGACCAGCCAGGGGCAGAGCGGGTCGACGCTGTACATGCTCAACCACGGCCTGTCCACCGCGGCGGTTTTCCTCATCGCGGGCTTCCTGATATCCCGCCACGGCAGCCGCGCCATCGCCGACTACGGCGGTGTACAGAAGGTGGCGCCGATCCTGGCCGGCACCTTCCTGGTGTCGGCGATGGCCACCCTGTCCCTGCCGGGTCTCGCGCCGTTCGTCAGCGAATTCCTGGTGCTGCTGGGCACTTTCAACCGGTACTGGCTGGCT
This sequence comes from Mycobacterium saskatchewanense, assembly GCF_010729105.1. Taxonomy (NCBI): domain Bacteria; kingdom Bacillati; phylum Actinomycetota; class Actinomycetes; order Mycobacteriales; family Mycobacteriaceae; genus Mycobacterium; species Mycobacterium saskatchewanense. The sequence continues at coordinate 5,358,432 of NZ_AP022573.1, read as the reverse complement.
GCCGCGTTCGGCGTCACCGCGCTGGTGCTGTCTGCCATCTACATGCTGTGGCTTTACCAACGGGTGATGACCGGACCGGTGGCCAGCGGCAACGAACGCATCGGCGACCTCCGGGCGCGTGAGATGATCGTCGTCGCACCGCTGATCGCGCTGCTACTCGGCCTCGGCGTCTACCCCAAGCCGGTGCTGGACCTCATCAACCCCGCCATCGAGAACACCATGACCACCATCGGCCAGCACGATCCCGCGCCGACTGTGCCACGCAATGCCCCGGCACAAGCGCCGACGACAGCCGAAGGACCGCACCGATGACCATTCCCACCCCCAGCGTCGAGTACTTCCTGCTGTGCCCGATGCTCATCGTCTTCGGCGTCGCGGTGGCCGGCGTGCTGGTCGAAGCGTTCCTACCCAGGCGGATTCGCTACGTTGCCCAGGTGGCGCTCGCGCTCGGCGGCCTGACCGGCGCGTTCGTCGCGGTGATCGCGGTGAGCCGCTCGCTTCCGGCGGCGGGCCGGTCTGCGGTGCTCGGCGCGGTGGCCATCGACCGGCCGACCCTGTATCTGCAGGGCACCGTGCTCCTGGTCGCGGTGATGGCGGTCGTCTTCATGGCCGAACGGACGCAGGCCAAGGCCGAGACGAAGGTGGCCGTGGCCGCCGGGGCGACAACGGGCACGGGCGGCCCGGGCACGGCCGGCCCGGGCGGCCTGGATTCCTTTACGCCGCAGGCATCGGCGGTGCCCGGCAGCGACGCCGAGCGCGAGGCGCGGCGTGCCGGCGTCGCGCAGACCGAGCTCTTCCCGCTGGCGATGCTCTCCGTCGGCGGCATGATGGTGTTCCCCGCCTCCAATGACCTACTCACCATGTTCGTGGCGCTGGAGGTCTTGTCGCTCCCGCTCTACCTGATGTGCGGCCTGGCCCGTCATCGCCGCCTGCTGTCGCAGGAAGCGGCGATGAAATACTTCCTGCTGGGCGCGTTCTCGTCGGCGTTCTTCCTCTACGGATCGGCCCTGCTGTACGGTGCGACCGGCACGCTCCTGCTGCCCGGGATCCGGGATGCGCTTGCGGCGCATGGGGACACCTCGATGGCGCTGGTCGGCGTCGCGCTGCTGTCGGTGGGCCTGCTGTTCAAAGTCGGCGCGGTCCCGTTCCATTCGTGGATCCCGGACGTCTATCAGGGTGCGCCCACCCCGATCACGGGGTTCATGGCGGCCGCCACCAAGGTGGCGGCGTTCGGGGCGCTGCTCCGCGTCGTCTACGTCGCTCTGCCGCCCCTGCACGATCAGTGGCGCCCGGTCCTGTGGGCGATCGCCATCCTCACCATGGCGGTGGGCACCGTCACCGCGGTGAACCAGACCGATGTCAAGCGCCTGCTGGCCTACTCGTCGGTCGCGCACGTCGGCTTCATCCTGACCGGTGTGATCGCCGACAACCCCGCCGGCCTGTCCGCCACGCTGTTCTACCTGCTGGCCTACAGCTTCAGCACGGTCGGGGCGTTCGCCGTCGTCGGACTGATCCGCAACGCCGACGGCGTCGAGGACGCCACCCTGTCGAACTGGGCGGGGCTCGGTCAGCGCTCGCCCATTGTGGGCGTGATGTTTTCGATGTTCCTCCTGGCGTTCGCCGGCATCCCGCTGACGAGCGGCTTCGTCAGCAAGCTCGCCGTGTTCAAGGCGGCCGCCCAGGGCGGCGCGGTGCCGCTGGTGGTCGTCGGTGTGGTCGCGAGCGGGGTGGCCGCCTACTTCTACGTGCGGGTGATCGTGTCGATGTTCTTCACCGAGGCCACCGAACAGACCCCGCACGTGGTGTCGCCCGGTATCCTCAGCAAGGCCGCCATCGCGATATGCGCCGCCGTCACAGTGGTTTTGGGCATCTTTCCGGAGCCGCTGCTCGACCTGGCCGACCAGGCCGCGCAGCTGCTGCGCTGAGTGACGCGAGTTACCCCAGGAACGGGCGCGCGGCCACCACGTAGATTGCCAGGACGCCCAGCGGCGCCGCGAGAGGAAGCCACGGCACCTGCAGCGGGAACGATACGGCGACCAACCCGGCGAATGTAAAGCCCACGGCCGCAACGATCGTCGGCCAGCTGCCCATGACCACGCCTGGGGCCGTCCCGACCGCGTAACGGCACACCAGGTAGCCGGCCGCGCACAGTCCCGACAGCGCGACGAGCACCAGCGGCGGGCCGGTCAGTGCCACCGTGAGCGTCGCGAGGAGCACCGCGAGCGTGGCGACGGCGCGAACGACCGCCCCGACACCGACCGCGGTCAGCGCCGCCGCGCCGGCGGCGACCGCAAGCCCGTGAGACCCGGCGGCAGCCGATCCCACCATCGCGAGGCCGAATCCGGTGGCGAACACGTGCGCCCCCCAACCCGCGACCGCCGCCGTCATCCCCGGAGCCTTCCCCGCACCCGCCGGTGGCGGTCCGGCAGCACACTCATCGACTGCTCGAGGCTGCGATCCCCTTGCCACGACACGATGTCGACCCCGATGCTCGCCATGTCCCGATACATGGCGGAGCGCTGCAACGCCCACATCCGATCCACGAGCGGATCCTGCTCCCCCTCGAAGGGCGAGCTGTCGAGGATGTCGACGGCGATGACGACGTGGCCGCGCTTGCGCAGGTCGATCAAGGCCAGCGCGAATTCGGTGTCGAGCAGCGTGGAGAAGGCGATGACGATCGCGCCCGCGGGCACGGCGGCGCGGGGCGCCAGTGTGCCGGTGGTGTTTTCGAATTGGTCCCCGGCGCCGAGCACGGTGTCGAGCACGCGATAGAACTGCCGCTGCCCGATGTCGGCACCCAGCCACCGGGGGCGGTTCCCCCCGAGTGCGACGATGCCCGCCCGGTCGCCGTGCCGCAGCGCGGTCTGCACCACCTGCGCCGCGCCGCGCACCACTCGCTCGGTGGCCACGGTCGCCGGCCCCGCCGGCTGCCGGTACGTGTCGATGAGGACGACGATGTCGGCGGCGCGGTCGGTCAGCCGCTGCGTCACGTGCAACCGGCCGCGGCGGGCACTCACGGGCCAATTCACCGCCCGCAATTGGTCGCCCGGTACGTAGGGGCGAATGTCGGCATACTCCACCCCGGGTCCGATGTGCCGGGTGAGATGCGCGCCCAGCCGGTCGAGCAACTCGGTGTGCGGGATGGGCGTCAGCTGCGGGGGCGTCAGCGGGAACACGATGATGTTCCCGGCGTCGACGGTGCCCGTCGCTTCCAGCAGACCCCCGCGCGCGACCGCGTCGACCCTGGCCCGGATCGCGTAGCGGCCCCAGCGATGCGCCGTCGCCGCAACCGTTTTCGCGTGATCCGAATCGGTGTCCAGCGCCTCGAGGTGCATGCCGTCGAGGGCCGGGATCGTGAGGCGGACGGCCGAAGATCCGGCGGTGCCGGGCTCCTCGGTGGCCCACACCTTCAGCCACGCCCGCTCGCCCTCGAAGCAGCGCTGGACGTCCGGCTCACCGTGCACGCGGACCCGCGGCACGGGGCGCTGCCAGCTGATCGAGCAGAGCACGCCGAGCAGCGGCGCGGCGAACGCGACGAGCCGCCACTGAGCGCCGATCACGGCGACGGCGAGCGCAACGCCCGAACAGGTCGCGATGGCCCGCGTCAAACGGGAAGCACGCCAGCGGAATTCGACATCGCGGCTCGCGGTCACGCCGACCTCACCCGTTGGTGCGGGGCACCGGCAGGCGCCGCAACAACTCGTCGACCACGTCCACGCCCTGAATCTTGCGCACCCACATCTCGGGCCGCAGGGTGATCCGGTGCGCGACCGCCGCCGTCGCAAGCGCCTTGACGTCCTCGGGGATCACGTAGTCACGCCCCAGCAACAGGGCCCGGGCGCGCGCGAGCTGGACCAGATCCAGCTCGGCACGGGGGCTTGCTCCGACCGCGACCTGGGGATGATGGCGGGTGGCCGTGGCGAGCGACACCACGTACCGCAGCACGTCTTCGTGCACGGTCACCTGCTCGACCGATTCGCGCATCGCCAAGAGGTCGTGGGCGTCCACCACCTGGCTGACCGTGGGGCGGGCCGATCCCCGGTCGAGGCGGCGCCGCAGCATGGCGGCCTCGTCACGCTCCGAGAGGTAGCGCAGTTCGAGCCGAATCGCGAACCGGTCGAGCTGCGCCTCGGGCAACGGATAGGTGCCCTCGTACTCGATCGGATTGTCCGTCGCGAGAACGATGAAAGGCTGTGGGAGCTGATGAGTTTCGCCGTCGATGCTGACCTGGCCCTCGGCCATCGCCTCCAGTAGCGCGGCCTGCGTCTTGGGCGGAGTGCGGTTGATCTCGTCGGCGAGCAACAGGTTGGTGAAGATCGGTCCGGCTCGGAAGGCGAACCGCCCGGACTGCATGTCATAGATCGTCGAGCCGAGCAGGTCGGCGGGCAACAGGTCGGGCGTGAACTGCACCCGGGTGAATTGCAGGCCCAGCGCCGCGGCGAAGGATCGCGCGATCAGGGTCTTGCCGAGGCCGGGCAGGTCCTCGATGAGGACGTGGCCGCGCGCGAGGACGGCGGTGAGGATCAGCGTGAGCGCGCCGCGCTTGCCCACCACCACTCGCTCGATTTCATCCAGCACCGCTTCGCAATGCGCGGTCGTGGTCGCCGCCGGCAGTGTCATGCCTGCTCCAACTTTCGCAGAATCTCTCCCAGCGCCGCGCGCCCCGGGCCGGGCGAGCGGTCACCGGTGCGGGTGACGTTGTTCGGGTTGACCCATTCCCACAGTTCCGGGCCGAAGAGCATCCGCCCGCTCGCGTGATACGCCGCCCGGTCCTTCGATTGCTTTTGGCCCGTGGTGATCTCGTATCGCCTCGCGAGCATCGGGCGCAGGTGCCGGTCCCAGTCGGCGCGGGTCGATTCCGACCACCGGATCGTCGACTCGGTGGTGGCGAGCCAGCGGCGCAACGAATCGCCCAGATCGTCCGGGGGCGCCTCGTCCTGGAGTCCCGGCCCGCGGCCCAGCACGCGCCGGACGCTGAGCAGCACCAACGCCAAGGCGACGCCGGCCGCCGCCGATACCACCCGGCGGTCGTGCATGATCAGCGCCAGCAGTTCCACGCCAACGATGAGGAAAGAACCAAGGGTGACAAGTCTTTTCATGCGGCGCTCCGGGATCCCAGTTCGTCGAGAACCAGGCGGAGGACTCCGACGGCGACGTCGCGGTGGTTCTCGTTCATGACGTGCGGGCTGAACCGTGCCTCGGCGAAGAGTTGGACCAGCTGCACGGCGTTGTCGGCATGCAGGGCATGGTGTTCGACGGCGCGGGCCAGCACCTCGGTGGGCGTATCGAACTCCTGGGGAACGGCCCCGGGAACGTTCGCCAGCTCGCGCTCCATCGCGGCGTAACACGCGATGATGGCCTCGCGCGGGTCGCGGCCGAGGTCGGCCACTTCGGCCAGTCCGCGTTCGGCCGCCCGCACCAACGAGTCGGACCCCGGCGTCGGCGTTTCGGGGTGGTATTCCGCCACGGCGTCCGGCACGGCCGCGCGCCGGCGTCGCGCCGACATGATGACGGTCCCGACGATGAGCATCAGCAGCATCGGGACGGTGGCCAGGAGCAGTATCCGGAACATGTCCGCGTTGTCGTTCTGCGGATGCGACTGTGGACGCGGCGCGGGGGCCTGCCCGGGCGGCGGCGCGGTGGGGGTCGAGGTGGGCGGCGACGGCGCGACATCGTGCGGCACCCATATGCGCATCACCAACGCCACCATCAGCAGCCACGCCACGATCACCGCGAGCCCGATCAGCAGCACCCGCCAACTGGGCCGGCCCCGGCCAGTGCCGAGCAGTTCGGAGAGCTCGCCGACGTTCGGGGCCACGACCCGCGGGTCTCGCAGCCGCGCCACGACGGCGATCGCCAGCAGCGCCAGCGTGCCCGCCAGGGCGGTGACGACGAACGTCAGCGCCGCCCGGCCGCCCGGCTCGGCGCGGGCCGCATGGTCCTGGGCCGGCAGGTATCCGCGGAGGGCGGCCGCGACGACGATCAGCAACACGATCAGGGCAACGACTCGCCCCGTCGCCTTGTCCACCCCAGGCACTCGACCGGTCACTTTCTTCATAGTCGCACGTCAAACGCGCCTGCCGCCAGGACGGCCGGGCGGTGCGGGCTTGTCCACAGTTGCGCTTTCATCCACACGCCGGGAGTTGCCGCCAACCGGGGACGCCATCGTTGTCGGAGGTGATTCATAGCGTCGCCTCAGTGTCAGGGTGAGGTGCCGCTGATCGCGGTGGTGGGATCCTGATCATCTGGTGCTTGGCTCGTAGCGTCGGTGCCGCCTTCGGGTTGGCGTGCATGCGTTTTGTCGGCACCAGGTGTGAAGGACCGGCCGGCGTGACTTGATAGGAGCGTGGCACCGCCCCCACTGAGGTTTGTCCGCCGACCGGCCCAACCGTCACCTCTCAGTGAATGGAGGCAACCACCATGGTTGTTGTTGGAGCCGATGTACACAAGCGCACGCATACCTTTGTCGCCGTCGACGAGGTGGGCCGCAAGGTTGGTGAGAAGACCGTTACGGCGGTCACCGCTGGGCATGCCGAGGCGGTGATGTGGGCCCGCGAACATTTCGGCGACGACGTCGTCTGGGCCATCGAGGACTGCCGGCACTTGTCGGCGCGTCTGGAACGCGACCTGTTCGGATTTGGTCAGAACGTGGTGCGGGTTCCCCCGAAGATGATGGCTCAGGTGCGGGCTTCGGCGCGCACGCGCGGCAAGTCCGATCCCATCGATGCGTTGGCGGTCGCGCGGGCATTTCTGCGCGAGCCAGATCTGCCCGTCGCCCTCACGACGAGGTGTCACGTGAGTTGAAGTTGTTGGTCGATCGCCGCGAAGTCCTTGTCGCACAACGGACTGCGATGATCAACCGGCTGCGCTGGCGTATTGACGAGCTCGATCCCGAGCGCGCCCCGGTGGCTCGGTCATTGGACCTGGCCAAACACCGGGTCATCCTCGGTGACTGGCTGAACACCCTCGACGGTCTGCTCGCCGAGCTGGCCAGCGACGAGTTGGCCGACATCACTCGACTCACCGAACAGATCAACGCCTTGGCTAAACGCATCGGTGAGCATGTGCGTGCCGTCGCCCCGGTGCTGCTGGCGATGCCCGGATGCGGGGAGCTGACCGCGGCCAAGCTTGTCGGCGAGACCGCTGGCGTCACCCGATTCAAAAGTGAGGCAGCTTTCGCCCGCCATAGCGGTGTGGCGCCGGTGCCGGTGTGGTCGGGCAACACCACGGCCGGGTCCGGATGACGCGTTCGGGCAACCGCCAGCTCAACGCTGCGCTGCACCGCATCGCCGTCACCCAGATTCGCCTCGACGGCCTAGGCCAGACCTACTACCGGCACCGCCTCGCTCAAGGCGACTCCGCCCCCGAAGCTCTTCGTTGCCTCAAGCGCCGCCTCGCCCGCGTCGTCTTTCGCCACCTTCACACCGACCACAACAACCGCCAAAAGCCTTGCCAACTGGCAGCGGCTTGACATAGGAGAAACTCATGGGCCAGTGCCTGAGCGCCGAGGAAGCACGGGAGCGGATCGACTCCGCTCTCTGTGCCATCGACGCCGCGCACGCCGTGCTCCGGGAGACCAGCTCCGACGTGGTCGGCAACGGGTTTCGAGTCGACGTCGCCGCGCGGCTGGAGACGCAGGAACGTACCAACCGGGGTTTGATGTATCGCTTCTTCGCCGAGATCGCCGATCCGCCCGACGGGAGCGGCAGCGTCCCCGCGGTGCGCGACGCGCTGTGGGCCCGGCTTCGCGTGCCGCCCAGGGAACTCGTCCGCCGCTTCAAGCTGGCGGCGCGGATCCGGCCGCGCCGCTCGCTGACCGGTCCCCCGCTCGAGCCCGAGCTGCCGGAGTTGGCCGCCGCGGTCGAAGCGGGCGCCGTCGGCGAGGACCACATCCGGGTGGTGTGCCACGCGGTGGACGTGCTCCCTTCTTGTGTTTCGCCCTCCGACGTGGCGAACGCCGAGCGCAGGCTGGTGCGCCATGCGACCAAACTCGACGCGGGCGTGGTGGGCAAGCTGGGCCAGCGGATCGCCGATCACCTCAACCCCGACGGCCACTTCACCGACGACGACCGTGCCCGCCGCCGCGGGCTGCGCCTCGGGCCGCAGGGCCCGGATGGCATGTCCCGGCTGCAGGGGCTGCTCGACCCGGAGGCCCGCGCTTACTTCGAGGCCATCGAAGCCGCCGTCCGGCCCGGCCGCCACCTGCCGAGCGGGGACGACCCGGCGGCGCGCGACGAGCGCACGCCGGCCCAGCGCTGCCATGACGCGGTCAAGCTGGGCCTCGAGACGGCGATCGCGTCAGGCGGGCTCGGCACGCACCGGGGACACCCGGTGACCGTTGTCGTGACGACGACGCTCGCCGAACTGGATCGGGCCGCCCACGCCGTCGCGAACCCGTCGATCCCGATGCCCGCGCCGGCCACCACGGGAGGCGGCTCGAGGCTGCCGATGCCGGATCTCATTCGCCTGGCCGCCAAAGCGATTCATTACCTGGCGGTGTTCGACGACCACACCGGCCGACCGCTGTACCTGGGCCGCGAGAAGCGCATCGCCACCGCCGACCAGAGGCTTATCTGCTATGCCCGCGACCGCGGCTGCACCCGGCCCAATTGCCTGGAGCCCGGTTATCGGTGCGAGGTTCATCATTCGCCGGACTGGGCGGCCGGCGGCCGGACCGACGCGGATACGCTGCACTTCGCCTGTGGCTGCGACCACGGTGCGGCCAGCCGGGGCGAATGGCGCACCGAGGTCACCGAAAACGGGCGGCTGGGCTGGGCCAAGGGCAGCGGTCCACCCGAGATCAACCACGCGCATCACCCCGACGAACTCCTGCGCGGCGATCCCGACCCGCCCGACACACGCGAGGGATGAGCCATGTCAACGCCGGTTCAACTCAGCTCGAACGGCCGGAAGCTGCCGTCGAGCACCTGGGCGTGACCGATGGTGCGCCCGGTCACCGCAGCGGCGTCGACGAGCGTCAATTCCACGGCAGCGCGGGCGAATTCGTCCGGGGAGGCGGTGTCGTCGAACTCGCGGGCATAGTAGGCGAGCCCGGGCGTGAGGATCGGTTTCGACGGCGACAGCGCGTTGACCGCGATGTTGTGGTCGGCCAGATCGTATGCGGCGCACTGCGTGAGATGCTCGAGCGCCGCCTTGGATCCACCGTAACCGGGCAGCACGCCGCCGCTGCGGTCGGCGTAGGGACCGTTGCCGGGCAACCGCGAGGCCACCGAGCTGATGTTCACGATGGACCCACCACCCGCCTCGATCATGTCGGGGCACACGAGTTGCATGAGCTCGTAGGCCGAGAAGACCGCGATGTCGAAATGCCGGCGATAGGCGGCCAGGGGCGTGCTGACGAACCCCGGCCAGCCGGGCTTGCCGCCGGCGGGCTTCGCGGCTCTCGCGCGCGGCTCGGCGCCGGCCACCGGCGGCCGCCCGGGCGCCGTGAACGCCGCGTTGTTCACCAGAATCGTGATGGCGCCCAACGCATCTCGGGCCGTCGTCACCAGTCCCGCGACGTCGTCGCGCTCGGTAAGGTCCGCCCGCACCGCCACGGCGCGCCCGCCGGCGGCCTCAATGGCCGCGGCGGTTTCGCCGATGGTTCCGGGCAGCCGGTCGTCCCACACCCGTTCGGTGCGCCCGGCGACCGCGACTGCCGCACCCTCGGCGGCGAGCGCCAGCGCGATCGCCCGGCCCAGACCGCGGCTGGCGCCGGTGACGATCGCGGCCCGACCCGCCAGCCGCCCGCTCACCGCGTCACCCCGTGTACGACGATGGCGGTGGTCTGCTCGACCCACGCGTCGTCCAGCGGTTCGTCCGGACGCAGCAGCATGCGGAGCATCGTCGCTCCCCCTATCAGCTCGATCAGTCGGTCGGGGTTCACGTCGGGATGCGCCTCGCCGCGCTCGACGGCCTCGCGCAGCCGGAACCGCACCGCGGTAAACAGGCCGGTGAAGCGCGACATAACCCGGGCGTTCAGCGCCGGATCGGCGGTCATGTCCGCCACCAGGCCGGGCAGCGCGGCCCGCACCACCGGCGTCGTGAACACGGCGCGGGTCGCCTCGATCATCATCCGGAGATCGGCGGCGATGTCGCCGGCGGGGGCATCGAGCGCGCTGGGCGTCGTGGGGAAGGCCGCCTCGTGGACGAGTTCGGCCTTGCTCGACCACCGGCGGTAGAGCGCGGATTTCGTGGTGCCGGCGCGCTCCGCGACGGCCGCCAGGCTGAGGTTCGAATAGCCCATCTCCACAAGCAGTTCCGCCGTCGCCGACAGAATCGCCGAGTCGATGCGCGGATCGCGCGGGCGGCCGGCGCCAGGGGCCCTGTCGAGGGCCTTGTCGAGGGCCCCGTCGAGGGCCCCGTCAAGGGCCTTGTCAAGGGGGGACGGGTCTGCTTTCATAACGCTACCTACCGTATCGTAATTGCCTCACGGAGTCTCAGAGAAGGGGGCACCTGTGCCCAACGAACCGGCCATCGGAGAGATCGACCGACTCCAACGCTCCAGCCGCGATGTCGCGACCCTACCGGCGGTGATGTCGCAATGGTTCTCGACCGTCCTCCCCGGCGGGGCCGATGCCAAGCCCGAGGTGACCGTCGAAAGCGGCATCGACTCGACCGGCATGTCGTCGGAAACCATCATCCTGACCACCCGCTGGCAGGAGGACGGGCAGCCCCGGGAGCAGAAGCTGGTGGCGCGGGTGGCGCCCACCGCCGAGGACGTGCAGGTGTTCCCGACCTACCGGCTCGACCACCAATTCGAGGTGATCCGAAAGGTCGCCGAACTCACCGACGTCCCCGTCCCGCTCGTGCGCTGGCTGGAGGCCACCGGCGACATCCTCGGAACGCCGTTCTTCGTGATGGATTACGTCGACGGCGACGTGCCGCCCGACGTCATGCCGTACACCTTCGGCGGCAACTGGTTCTCCGACGCCCCCGCCGAACGGCAACGCGAACTTCAGGACGCGACCGTCGGCGTGCTGGCGAAGCTGCATTCGATCCCCAACGCGGACAAGATGTTCGGATTCCTGACGGAGGCCGGCGACGGGGACACCGCGCTGCGCCGGCATTTCAACTGGGTCCGGTCCTGGTACGACTTCGCCGTGCCCGACATCGGCCCGTCACCGCTGCTGGAGCGGACATTCGGGTGGCTGCAGGACAACTGGCCGACCGAGGTCGCCGCCGCCGAGCCCGTGTTGCTATGGGGCGACGCCCGGGTCGGCAACGTGTTGTACCGCGACTTCCAGCCGGTGGCCGTGCTGGACTGGGAGATGGTGACGCTCGGCCCCCGAGAACTCGACGTGGCCTGGATGATCTACGCGCACATGGTCTTTCAGGAGCTCGCCGGCCTTGCCACGCTGCCGGGCCTGCCCGGCGTGATGCGCGAGGAGGACGTCCGCGCCACCTACCGGCGGCTCACCGGCGTGGAAATCGGTGACCTGAACTGGTTCTACGTCTACTCGGGCGTCATGTGGGCGTGCGTGTTCATGCGCACCGGCGCCCGGCGGGTGCACTTCGGCGAGATGGAGAAACCCGACGACGTGGAGTCGCTCTTCTACCACGCCGGCCTCATGCGACGTTTGATCGGAGAGGATCAGTGATGCTCGGACCGCTCGACGAATTCCCGGTACACCAACTCCCCCAGCCGATCGCGTGGCCCGGCTCCTCGGACCGCAACTTCTATGACCGGTCCTATTTCAACGCCCACGACCGCACCGGCGACATCTTCGTGATCAGCGGCATCGGCTACTACCCCAACCTCGGCGTCAAGGACGCGTTCTTCCTCGTGCGCCGCGGGGACGCGCAGACCGCCGTGCACCTGTCCGACGCCATCGACTCCGACCGGCTCAACCAGCACGTCAACGGCTACCGGATCGAGGTCGTCGAGCCGTTGCGCAAGTTGCGCCTGGTGCTCGACGAAACCGAAGGAATCGCAGCCGATCTCACGTGGCAGGGCCTGTTCGACGTCGTCCAGGAACAGCCGCACGTCCTGCGCGCCGGCAATCGGGTGACGCTGAACGCCCAGCGATTCGCCCAGCTCGGCAGCTGGAGCGGCCGCATCTCGATCGACGGCGACGAGATCGCCGTCGACCCGACCACCTGGCTGGGCAGCCGCGACCGCTCCTGGGGCATCCGGCCGATCGGCGAACCCGAGCCGGCGGGCCGGCCCGCCGACCCGCCCTTCGAGGGCATGTGGTGGCTGTACGTGCCGATGGCGTTCGACGACTTCGCGATCGTGCTGATCATCCAGGAGGAGCCCGACGGGTTCCGGTCGCTCAACGACTGCACCCGCGTCTGGCGCGACGGCCGTGTCGAACAGCTCGGCTGGCCCCGGGTCAAGATCCACTACCGCTCCGGGACGCGCATCCCGACCGGCGCGACCATCGACGCGACCGCGCCCGACGGCACGCCGGTCCATTTCGACGTGGAATCCAAACTGCCCGTGCCGATTCACGTCGGGGGCGGCTACGGCGGTGACTCGGACTGGCTGCACGGGGTGTGGAAGGGCGAGAAGTTCGTCGAGCGGCTGACCTACGACATGACCGACCCCGCGATCATCGCGCGGTCGGGGTTCGGAGTGATCGACCACGTGGGCCGCGCGGTGTGCCGCGACGGCGACGGCGAACCGGTGGAGGGCTGGGGCCTGTACGAGCACGGCGCGCTCGGCCGCCACGACCCGTCGGGCTTCACGGACTGGCTAACCGTCGCACCATAAAACCGTCGCGCGAACGTCGAGTTGTTGAGCCGAATTTCGAGGTTTGAGCGCAACAAGTCGACGTTCGGGGATGGGGACGGGGCTCGGTGAACCGGGGATGGCACTAGTCAGCGCCGGTACCGCGCGCCCGGGTGGTCGGCCGGCAACAGCGGCCCGCCGCCCCCGAGTCGTTCCCGCAAGGTGGCCGGCGCCAAGCCGTCCGGCACCCGCCCTCGGCGACGCAGCTCCGGAACGACGAGCCTGGCGAAGTCGACGAACGTGCCCGGGGTGACGACGTAGGCCAGATTGAACCCGTCGACGTCGGCCTCCTCGACCCAGCGCTCGAGCTCGTCGGCCACCTCGGTCGGCGAACCGGTCAGCACCGGCCCGCGCCCGCCGATGCCGACCTGCTCGGCCAGTTCCCGGACGGTCCAGGTGCGATCGGGGTCGGCGGTGGTGAACGAGGCCAGCGCGGAGCGGTTGGCCTCGGTCTCGACGTACTTCAGCGGCTCGTCGGGATCCAGTTCGGCCAGGTCCACCCCGGTCCAGCCGCCGAAGAGGGCCATCGCGCCGGCGGGGCTGACGAAGCGGCGGTATTCGGCCAGCTTGGCGACGGCCCGCTCGTGCGTCTCGGCGACGACCGGGGTGACCATCGTGAAAACCTTGATCGACCGGGGGTCGCGGCCCAGTTCGGCCGCGGCCGCGCGCAGGGCCCGCACCGGGCCGCGCACCACCTGCGGCGTCGGTCCCGACACGAACACCGCCTCGGCGTGCGCCGCCGCGAACCTCACCCCCCGCGGCGAGGCGCCGGCCTGGAACAGCACCGGCGTGCGCTGCGGCGACGGCTCGCACAGGAACGGGCCGGGGACGGAGAAATAGCGGCCCTTGTGCTCGATGTCGTGCACCTTGGTCGGGTCGGTGAACACGCCCCGGCCCGGGTCGCGCACCACCGCGTCGGATTCCCACGACGCCTCCCACAGCTTGTAGCACACCTCGATGTACTCGTCGGCGACCTCGTAGCGCTGATCGTGCGGAATCTGCGCGTCCAGGCCAAGATTGCGGGCGGCGCTGTCCAGGTACGAGGTGACAATGTTCCAGGCCACCCGTCCGCCGGTGAGGTGATCCAGCGTCGACAGCCTGCGCGCCAACGAGTAAGGCTGCTCGTAGGTCAGCGACAGCGTGATCCCGAATCCGAGCGTCTCGGTCACCGCCGCCATCGCCGACACGGCCGCGGTCGGGTCGTTGACCGGGAACTGGGCGGCATCCCGCACCGCCGCGTCGCGGGAGCCGCCATAGACGTCGTAGACGCCGAGGACGTCGGCGAGGAACAGCGCGTCGAAGCCGCCAGCCTCCAGTATCCGGGCCAGGTCGGTCCAGTAGCCGAGTTCGCGGTAGCGGTAGCCCTGATCCTCGGGATGGCGCCACAGCCCCGCCGACTGATGCCCGACGCACGCCATGTCGAAAGCGTTCAGAAAGATTCTGCTCACAAGCTCACCCGATTTCGTCCGCATACGTTTCCTTCGCGGCGCAGGCCGCGCCGACCGTGAGCGCCGCCAGCACAGCGAAGTATGCGACGATCAGCCACGGCCTGCCGCCGCCGACGGCCAGCAACAGCGCGGCGATCAACGGCGCGAACCCGCCCGACAGCACCGCCCCGACCTGATAACCCAGCGACGAGCCACTGTAACGCACCCGGGTGGGGAAGAGTTCGGCGAACCATGCCGCCTGGGGACCATACATCGCGTCGTGAACCACGTTGACGCCGAACACGATTGCCAGCACCACCGCGATCGGCGACCGGCTGTCGGCGGCCACGAAGAACAAGGCCAGCGCGACGACTCCCGCCACTGCGCCGAACAAGTACGGCGGCCGACGCCCGATCCGGTCCGACAGCATCGCCCACCACGGGGTGCTGATCAACCCGAGGCCGGACGAGATCAGCACCGCGATCAAGCCGACTTCGCTCCCCTTCCCCAACGAGTCCTGCAGATAGGTGAGCGAATAGGTGGTGAGCAGTACGAACAGCCCGATCTGGGAAAGCCGCAACCCGGTGCTGATGAGGACATTGCGCGGTTGAGCGCGCAGCACCTCCAGGACCGGCAGCCGGGCCAGACCGTCGCCCCGCTTGAGTCGATCGAAGAGTTCGGCATCGGTGAGCCGCAGGCGCACGGCCAGCCCGACGACGACCAGCACCACGCTGAGCAGGAACGGGATTCGCCAGCCGAACGCCAGGAAGCCCGCCGGGCCAGTGGCCCGGCGGGTGAGCCAGAACACGGACGTTGCCAGCAGCATGCCCGCCGGGGAGCCGAGCTGCGTGAAGCTGCCGAACAGCCCGCGCCGGTGTGGCGGTGCGTGCTCCACCGACAGCACGGCGGCACCGCCCCACTCGGCGCCGACGGCAAGCCCCTGCACCACGCGCAGGGTCGCCAACAGCGCCGGTGCCAGCAGCCCCGCCTGGGCATAGGTCGGCAGCAGCCCGATCGCGGTCGTGACGAGGCCCATCACCAGCAACGCGCCCACCAGGACGGCCTTGCGCCCCAACCGGTCGCCGAAGTGTCCCGACAGGATGGCGCCGATCGGCCGGGCGCCGAACCCGGCCGCATAGGTCGCGAACGACGCCAGGGTGCCGGCCGTCGGCGAAACATGCGGGAAGAACAGCGGTTTGAAGACGAGCGCCGACGCGGTGGCGTACAGGTAGAAGTCGTACCACTCGATGGTGGTGCCGATCGTGCTGCCAAGGGCGACGGTTCGGAGGCGCAGTCGCGTGGGGGCGGCCGGGGCGGAGACAATCACGTGATCGCAGGATAGGGAAAGCGCGGGCGACGCCCAACCGTTGCCCTCGCGGTGATGCGAACGCCCGGTCAGCCCAGCTCGTCGACGATCGCGGCGAGCGTCTCCAGCCCGATGGGCGCCGGCTGATAGAGGAACACGGTGTCGGCGACGCCGTCGACGCGATCCCGGATGTGAGCGGCGACCTCTCTGGGCGTGCCGCAGGCGGCGATGGTGTGCATCATCTCGTCGTCGATCAGGCCGCCCATCTCCTGCCAGCGGCCCTGCTTGGACAAGGCGTTCAGCTCAGGCTGCAGATCCTCCCAGCCGTGCGCCGCGAGCACCGGCCGGTAGGCCGGGGTCGACCCGTAGAACGCCAGCAGCCGTCGGGTGCCGTCGTCGGCGCGTTCGCGGGCCTCGTCGGTGTCACCGGCGGACACGATGACTTCCGGGATGATGGCCAATTCGCCGGGCTCGCGACCGCCGGCCCGCAGGCCGTCGCGCACCGCGGGCATCGTCACATCGCGCAGGAACCGGCCGGAACCGAACGGCATCACCAGCAGCCCGTCGGCGTGCTGGGCGGCGGCCCGGGTCAGCCTCGGCCCCAGCGCGCCCACGTAGACCGGCGGCGGACCGAAGGGGTTGGGGCCCGGGTCGAACGTCGGCGTCATCAGCGTGTGCCGATAGAACTCGCCCCGAAAGTCCAAGCGGCCGCCCGTTTCCCACGCCCGGAAGATCGCGCGCAGGGCCGCGATCAGCTCGGTCATCCGGGCCACCGGACGGTCGAACTGCGCCCCGAACCGCTTCTCGATCTGCGCCCGCACCTGGGTGCCCAGGCCGAGGATGAACCGCCCGCCGCTGAGCAGCTGGTGGTCGTTGGCCTGGTGCGCAAGGTGTATCGGGTTGCGCGGAAACGCGATGGCGACGTTGGTCATCAGGTCCAGGCCACCGACCGAGGCGGCGAGCGTGAGCGGAGCGAACACGTCGTGCTGGCCTTCGAAGGTGGCGACCCCGCTGACGCCCGCGTCACGCAGCTCCCGCGCGCGCGGCGCCGCATCCAGGGGACCGTACAGCGACGTGAAGATCCTCAAAGCACCTGCCTGGCGACGTTGGGCGGTTTCGCGGGGGAATCGGGGTTCATCGTATGAAATCCGCGGGATGCTGTTGACTAGGGGACGTGACGAACCGGCCGGCGATTGCGGACGTGGTCGTGGTCGGTGCGGGATTCGCCGGGCTGGCCGCGGCCCGCGAGCTGACGCAACAGGGCCATGACGTGCTGGTGTTCGAGGGCCGCGACCGGGTGGGCGGACGCTCGTTCACCGGCAGCGTGGCGGGGCTGCCCGCCGATCTGGGCGGCACCTTCGTCGGCCCCACCCAGGACGCGGTGCTGGCGCTGGCGGCCGAACTCGGCGTCCCCACCATGCCGACCCATCACGACGGCAAGAACGTCATCCACTGGCGCGGCTGCGCGCGTTCCTACCAGGGCACCATCCCGAAGCTCTCGCTGGCCGGACTGCTCGACATCGCCCGGCTCCGTTGGCAGTTCGACCGGGTCGCGCGCGCCGTCCCGGTGACCACCCCGTGGGACGCGCGCTGCGCGTCCCGGCTCGACGGCCTCTCGCTGGGCGACTGGTTGCGCTCGGTGCGCGCCACCGCCTCGTCCCGCGACCTGCTGGCCATCGTGGCGCGGGTGACCTGGGGGTGCGAACCCGACGACGTCTCGATGCTGCACGCCGCCCGCTACACGCACGCCGCAGGCGGCCTGGACCGGCTCCTCGACGTCGAAAACGGCGCCCAACAGGATCGCTTCCCCGGCGGTACGCAGCAGATCGCGGAGGCGATGGCCGCCGACCTGGGCGACCGCGTGGTGCTGAACGCACCGGTCCGCCGCATCGAGCGGCACGGTGCGGGCGTGACGGTCGTCGCCGGCGCGCATCAGGCGGAGGCCGGCTTCGTGGTCGTCGCGGTCCCGCCCGCACACCGCGCGTCGATCGAGTTCGCTCCCCCGCTGCCCGGCGAATACGGGCAACTCGCCGACCACTGGCCGCAGGGCCGGCTCAGCAAGGCCTACGCCGCCTACGAGACCCCGTTCTGGCGGCACGACGGGTTCTCCGGCCAGGCGCTGTCCGACCAGGGCCCGGTGTTCATCACTTTCGACGTCAGCCCGCACGCCGACGGGCCGGGCGTCCTGATGGGCTTCGTGGACGCCCGCGCGTTCGACTCGCTGCCCGACGAGCGGCGCCGCGACGACGCGCTACGCTGCTTCGCGGCCCTGTTCGGCGACGCGGCGCTCAAGCCGCTGGATTACGTGGATTTCCGCTGGGGCGCAGAGGGTTTCGCACCCGGCGGCCCGACCGCGGCGGTGCCCCCCGGGTCGTGGACGCGATTCGGACGGTGCCTGCGGGAGCCGGTGGGGCCGATTCACTGGGCCGGCACCGAGACCGCAGACGAATGGACCGGTTTCCTGGATGGCGCCGTCCGAAGCGGCCAGCGCGCGGCCGCCGAGATCGTCGCCAGGCTATGAACTGATCCGCAGGTCCCGGGTGACCGATTCGGCGAGCGCCCGCAGGTGGCGGCTCACTTCGTGCGGTTGTTCGAGCATCGAGCAGTGGCCGCCGGGCAGCTCGACGAGGCCGATGACGTTCGGCGCGGTCCGTGCGATCGTGCGGGACTGACTGATCGGGGTGAGCCGATCGCGTTGGCTGCCGATAACCAACGTCGGCACCGTCAGCCCGTCCAGTTTCAGGTGTTTCGACCCCAACGCGTCGACGAGCATCTTCGCGCAACCGCCGCGCCCGGCCGGCGGGGTCTGGGCGAACAGCTCGTAGATGAGGCCCGCCGCGCTGCGGTCGGCCTCCTTTCCGACCGCGAGCATCGCCACGAGGTACCGGCTCGGTATGCGGGCCGCGGCCGGCACGGGAATGCCGCCGAACACGGTGATCAGGCCGCGCGCGGCCAGCACACGGGCCGGCGACAGCCCGCGCGGGACCGGCAGCAGCTTGATTTTGCGAAGCAGGTCCCCGGTGGTGGTGTTGATGAGCGCTACCGCGTCCGCGCGGCGGCGAACCTTGTGGCGGTAGCGCGCCGACCACGCCGCGATCGTCATGCCACCCATGGAGTGCCCGGCCAGCACCGCCCGCTCGTGCGGCGCCAACGTCGCGTCTAGCACCGAATCCAGATCGGAAGCAAGGGATTTCAGGCTATAACCGCCGCGGCGCGGGATCCCGCTTCGCCCGTGCCCGCGGTGGTCGTACGCGATCACCCGGTAGTCGGTGGACAGATCGGCGATCTGGTACGCCCACGCCCGGATGGCGCAGGTGATCCCGTGAGTCAGGACGATCGGGTAGCCGTCGGACGGGCCGAAGACCTCGGCGTGCAACCTGGTGCCGTCGGTGGCCCGGACGGTCAGCACCCGGCTGGGCGGCAACACGTCGGGCAGTGGCTGGGCCGTTCGAGTCGATCGCCGGGCATTCATCGCCGCTCCCCCCTCGACCACAGCACCGTTGCCACAGTCCGGATGTTCCGGGAGTCTAGCGCGAGATTGGTTCCGAACCGCGCGAATCCGGCAAACACGCCCCGCAAAAGAACCCGCCGGGAGCGCGGAAGTGGTGTGAGACGCTTACTCCCGTGTCCCCGATGTCCCGTCGGGCATTCCTCGCGGCAACGACGAGCGCGGTCGGCGGCGGGCTGGAGGGCGCCTGCACGCCGAACCGCCCAGCGCCCGACAGCAAGTCCGTGCTCGTCGTCGGTGCGGGGATGGCGGGTCTGTCGGCCGCGCGCAGCCTGGCCGACGCCGGCTGGCCGGTCCGCGTGATCGAAGCCCGCGACCGGATCGGTGGCCGGGTGCACACCGACCGCGCCTGGGGCGTACCGCTCGACATGGGCGCGTCGTGGATCCACGGCGCGGCCGGTAACCCGCTCGTGGAGCTGGCAAACAAGGCGCACGCACGCTTGGTTCCGACCGACTATTACGGATGGGCACAGCTCGCCGTCGATCCGCGACTGCCACCGCTGGACTACGACAAGAAGACCTGGCGACGGTTCGTGGAGCGGGCCCGCGACCAGGTCGACGACGGAAGCCTGGCGGCCGCAGTCAACGCCGCGGCGGCCGCCGACAGGCTCTCCGACTACGACCGCGCCCAATTGGCGTTCTATGTCGCCACCGAGATTGAGGACGAATACGCGGCCAGCGCGGACCAACTGTCCGCCTTGACATTTGACCAGGGCACCTACACCGCAGGTGACCAGGACGTCATCACCAGCGGCTACGACGCCCTGCCGAAACTGCTTGCCGACGGGTTGCACGTCGTGCTGAATTCTCCGGTGACCGCAATCGTGCGCCGCGACGACTCGGTGACCGTGAGGACCGCGGGCCGGTCCTTCGAGGGGCCCGCCGCGATCGTGACCATTCCCCTCGGCGTGCTCAAAACCGGAGCGGTCACGTTCGATCCGCCGCTCCCGGACGCACAAGCCCGGGCCGTGAACGCTCTGGGATTCGGCGTCCTCTCGAAGAGCTACTTCCGGCTCAATCGGCGAACTTGGGAGGCGGAGAACGCTTTCTACGAATACCTCGGCCCCGAACCCGGGCTCTGGTCACAGTGGTTCGCGCTGCCCGTCGCCGCCGGCCCAATCATGCTGGCGTTCAACGCCGGTGACCGCGGCCGGTCGGTGGAAACGTCGTCGCAGCAGGACCTGATGACCAGCGCCCTTCCCGTCATCAGGCAGCTCTTCGGCGCCGACGTCTCCCCGGTCGAGGTGCGGACCTCGGGGTGGGCCGCCGATCCCTATGCCCGGGGCTCCTACTCGTTCCACGCACCCGGCTCCGGCCTCGACGACCGGCGCCGGCTGCAGGAACCGATCGGCGACCGGCTCTTTCTGGCGGGCGAGGCCATCGGCGTCGACAATCCCGCGACCGTCACCGGCGCCGTCGCCAGCGGACGCCACGCCGCCGGCGAGGTGATGCGCCGGTTGAGCGGCTGACCCAGCCCACGACGACGGCCTAGCCGCCGCCCGCCACGTCCTTCGCGCAGGCCTTCACGATCGAGTCGAAACGCGACGACAGCAACCGAGGGGTGAGCGCCTCCAGCAGCCTGCCCCGCGCCCGGCCCGGGCGCGTCTCTCGCCCAGCGGGACCGAAACACCGGCGGGGCCGCAGCCAGGTTGACCGGGTCGGCCAGCCAGTCGAAGACCCGCTCCACCGGCACGGGGGCCGCCCACAGCAAGTGAATCTGGGCCATCGGACCTCCTGCCTGGCGCTCGTGGTGTCGTCCAGCCACACGCTAGCCACCGGCACGAACCTCAGCCCGCCCGCTGCGGCTCTTCCTGCCGCGGGCCGCCCGAAACCAGACGACGGCGCGCCCGCACGGCGGCGTCGATGTGCGCAAGGGCCTGTGATACTGAATCCACCAGGAGCAGACCATGATCGGGCATCGCCTGGGTGAGTCGACGCAGCGCCGAACCACCGACGACGCTGCAGTGCAGCCCCGCCGACCGGTGCTCGTCGTCGAGCATCTGCAGCGCCGAGAGGCCGGCGGTGCCGATGAAGTCCAGGTGGGTGAGATCGAGGATCAGCGGAGCTTTCAGGCGCGAAAAACGGCGGATCGCCTCGGCCACCAGGTCGGCGTTCAGCGCGTCGATCTCGCCTTCGATGCGCAGGACGGTGGCTACGTTTCGCGCATGAACGTGCAATCGTGCACCAGCGCAATCGATTTCATAGCGACTGCGCGGTTGTCCGCGCAGGTCGGCCGGGCATAGTTCGAGTGAAGCAGTCATGCTGATGTACGCCCTTCGACATGGTAGTAGGCAGGGCGAGCGACAACGGTGTCCTGGAGGCGCCCGTTAGAAACGGCAGCTGGGGACTCAACCTGATGCGAGTCTACCGGCAACGGCGGCGGCCAGAGGGCCGGAAACGTGCCGCGCCGGCCGCAGCGGCCGTCAGAAGGGCCGCTTACCAGGCCGTCTAGCCTATCGGGGACGCCAAGTCTTCTTTTCCTGACCTGGTGCGCCGCTTCCGTTCACATAACGGCCCATCGGCGCCACCGAAGGAAACCAAAGCTTAACGGGGGGATAGCATTTCGACTCGCCGACTCCTCCGCCGCGGCGGTGTTAGATCGGTCACTGCCTGAGCGTGGTATGCGGGCTCTGGCCGTACGTCTGCCGGTACAGCACCGCGAACCGACCGGTGTGCGCAAAACCCCAGCGCAGGGCGATTTCGGCGACCGTGGCGGTCGATGGGGTGCCCGCCATCAGATCCTGATGTGCGCGGGTCAACCGGACCCGGCGTATGTACTCCGTCGGCGTGGTATTGAGCTGGCGCCGGAAGAGGTATTGGACCGCCCTCGGCGTCAGGTGTACCGCGGCCGCGACGTCGTTGATGCCGACTTCGGCGCCGGCGTGACGGCGGATGAATGTCACCGCGTCCTTGAGCGCTTCGGGAAAGGCGGGCTCGGCCGCCGCCTCCTGCTCTGTCACATCCGGCGGGTAACACTCCAGCAGCGCACCCGCCAGCACGGGGCCCATCGCCGCGACGATCAGCGGCTGCTGGGCGGTGTCGGGAGAAGCCAGGGTGGCGGTCACGTAATCCAGCGCTCGGTGCCACGCTCGCACGGCGGCGCGGGAACACGGCCCCCAACCGCGGAATTGCGCTTGCCGGGCCAGCGGCGCCAACCCTTCCGGAGACACCCTCTGCAGTGCGTCGGGTGCGACCCTGACCACGTCGAACCGCGCGCCGTTCACCTGCAGCGCATACGACGTCCCGTGGCCCAACAGGATTGGGCAGTCCGCCACGGGCAGCCGACCGCCCGACACGGTCAGCGTCCCCGCCCGGGGCTGAATCACCATGACGGAGTCGCCGGTCGGCACCTCAAATGCTGCCCGGCCCTGTATCGACACCTCGTCGACCGACACCCACATCGTTTCCCATCGCCGATGACTCACGGCCAAACGGACCGACATCCCGGCGATCCGCCATCCCGGGGTGTACGCCCCGGCAAAGAACCGGCGCGCGGCCTGCGGGTCAACGGAGCGAAATTGTTCCTGGCGGACGGCGGCCGGCGCGCGCTCCTGCTCGACGCCGGGGGCGGCTGACCGGCCCACGGGACGCTGGTCCGCCTGGATCGCGTCAGCCACGCCGATACCGACGGTGCCGCCGGATGCGGCATCGCCGGTGCCGCTCGTCAGGGAAGTCGCGGGTGTCGCGGATGTCGCGGTCATGCCCTACCGCCGCAACCGGACTCGCGACTCGTCGAGGGGCATCATCGTGCCACCGTAGACCGCAGACTCGACGGCGCCAACCCTGGTGAGCCGAGCTGTCGATAGATGCTGAGCGCGTCGAGCGCGATCCGGTCCCAGCTGAAGCGCGACAGTGCCCTGCTGCGCCCGGCCGCCCCCATGCTCTCACGCCGAAATCTCTGCGCGAGAAGGTCTCTGACGGCAGCCGCCAACTCGCCCGGGCCTCCATTCGCAAGCAGAACGCCGGTGACGTCATCCACGACCGCATCGCCCAACACGCCCACGGCGGGGGCGACCACCACCACGCCGCTGGCCATCGCCCGTAACACCGCCGTTGCCCGCGGTGGCTGCCGGGGTGTGCATGCGACGACGTCGGCGGATCGCACCAGCATCGGCAGCTCGGCATCCGCGACCGTGCCGGCAAAGTGCACGCGGTGGGCCACCCCCACGTGCGCGGCCAGACGTCGAAGCGCTGCCCTCGCGTCGTCGTGCGCAGGGTTGCTGGGGCCGGTCTCCGCGATGACCAGCTCCGTCCCCGGGATCCGGGGCAGGGCCTCGATCGCGATGTCGAGCCCGTGGCGCCGCAACGGGTTCGGCGCCATACACAGCAGGCGCCCAAGGTCGGTGCGGGCGGCCACCGGCCCCGTCGGGCTGTACCGATCGACGTCGACGCCGCTGGTCAGGACGGACACTCGCGCCCGGCTCCGACGCAAGCGGGCCAGCGCGTCGACGTCGGCGCTGCACCCAACGGTCACCCAGCTCGCTCCCCGCGCCAGGAGCGGCTCGACGCGTCGCCGTTCGCTCCCCTGCCCGGACCCATGGGCGGGACTGGGATGCGATATCGCCTCGAGGCCGAGGAAGCTCTGCACGGTCGGTATGCGTTGCCGGCGGGCCGCCAGCTGAGCGGCCAGGCCGCCCAGCCAGCCGTGAGCGTGCACGACGTCGGGCTGGTCCTCCGACCACATGCGCTCGAGGGCGGCCGCCCACTCTCCCACGTACGGCAACACGTCGGACGGCGATTCGGCCGCGCGCGGACCGACGGGTATCGGTATGGTGCGGCAGGCGTCCGAATCGGTCTCCGTATGCCGCCGGCCTTGCCGCCGGACGAACACCGTTGCCGCGTGCCCGAGGGCCGCCAGCGCGGCAGACAGCAGATAAGGATCGTCACCGGCGACGTCGTCGCCACTCACGACCGCGGTCTTCACACTCTCTCGCTTTCTCGGACCTCTTCGCGCCCTTGGCTTACCCGGCACCGTCGCGGCGAAACGTCGGACTTTCGTCTGGCGCGCATTTTTTCGCGTACCGGACGGTCGGTGCGGTCAACAAACGAACGATCAGCCAAGTGACCTGCGCGGACGCCCGTGCGGGTGGGACAATTCTCTCCGTGGCGCCGGACACTCGTGGCCCCGCAGTCACGCTGGTCGCCCTCCTGGCTTCGGCGGGTGGTCTGGATGCCGTCTCGACCGTGCTGCGGGACCTGCCCGCCGAGTTTCCAGCGGCGATCATCGTGCAACAACACCTCGGAAACCCTGCCAGTGCGCTACCGGCGATCCTGGGTCGGCAGACGGCGCACCGGGTCGGATGGGCGCAGGAGCACCAGGCCGTCACGCCGGGAGTGGTCCTCGTCTGCCCGCCGGGAAAGTACCTGGAAGTCACTCCGGACGGCCACTGCCACCTGGGCACCCTGGACCGTGCGCGCGAGCGGCGCTTCGACATCTTTCTGCGGTCGATGGCCGACGCGTACGGGCCCCGCGGCGTGGGCGTCGTGTTGTCGGGCTCCGGGCGGGACGGCGCCGCGGGCACCGCCGCCATGAAGCGGGCCGGCGCCATAATGATCGCGGAGAGTCCGGACACCGCCCAGTACCGGTCGATGCCGGTTGCGGCCGCGCGCGCCGGCGCCGACCTGGTGTTGCCGATCCACGAAATCGGCGACACGCTGGCGGGCATCGTGCGCGGAGCGCGACCGCCCGCGCCGCGGGCGACGGGCGCCACGGCCGGGACCGGCGGCCCGGCGAAACCCGCGGTCAGCGAACCCCCGGACGCCGCGCCGCGCGACGGTCTTCCCGACCCGCTGCCGGACCACGCCATGAGCAGCGCGGCGCAACGCGCCGAAATCGCCCGGTTGCGCGCCGGCGAACTGCGGCGCCGACGGGAAGAACTCGCCTCGGGATTCGGCGCGACCGCCCAGACCGTGGCCGCGGCGCGCCTTCGCGCCCGGGAGTCGCGGCGCCGCGCCCAGCTCGCCTACCAGGCGTCGATGGAAGCGGCCGCGCGCTGGGGACATTGAGACCGCAGAGGACCCGCCCCGCGCGGCATGCCGAACGCTCAGCCTAGAACCTCCATGAGCAGCAGCGCTCCGCCCGCGGTGCCCTCCACCGACCTGAACGACGTACATATGACGCGTACGCGGGCCGGGCGGCCGCGCCGGTTGACCGCATCCACCACCACTTCCCCGGAGCTGTCCGGATCGACGAATGCATTGCCGATCAGCGGGCGCACAGTGTCCAACGGCAGCCCGATATCCAGCGCGGTCAACCTGAAACCGGTTGCCTCCTCGGCTCGCAGGCCCCACAGGTCTTCGCAGCCCCGATTCCACAGGACGACCTTCATCTCCCGGTCCACCACCACCATGCCCATCCCGACCGCATCGACGAGCGAATCCAGGAAGTGCTTGGACTCGTCCAGTTCCACGGTGCGTTCGCGCAACATGTCGTTGATGGTGTGCAGTTCGTCGTTCGTCGACTGCAGCTCCTCGTTCATCGTCTCGAGCTCTTCGTTGGTGGATTGCAGTTCCTCGTTGGTCGTCTCGAGTTCCTCGACGGTGGACTGCAATTCCTCGTTGGTGGTCTCGAGTTCCTCATTGGTGGACTGCAACTCCTCGTAGGCCGCCTCGAGCTGGTGGTTGGTCTGGACCACCTTGTCGAGCAGGGCCCGCGTCGCGGTGACGTCGAAGAACGCGATCGACACACCGAGCAGGCCGTTCTCGGCGTCGACGAGCGGATTGACGTGGATCTCGAACCACACCGCCTCGGTGCCCGGCCGCTGCCACTTGACGTCCTGAATCCGCGCCGCACGCCGCTCGACCTTCGCCTGCTCGATGTAGGCCCGCAGTTCGACGGGGCGATAGGACACCTCGAGGTCACGCAGCAATCGGCCGATGTCGCGGGCCGAGAGCCCGAAGACGCTCTCCGCTTGCTGATTGATCATCGCGACGGTGTCCTCGCCGGTGACCACGATCTGCGCCACCGGGCTCGCCCGAAAAGCCAAGTCCCGCACGGTGATCAAGCCCGGCAGCTCGGAAACGCTCCCGTTGGCGCCCGGCGGGTCATAGCGCTCCACGGCGCCGTGGGAACCGATCGCTTTGCGAAAGATCCGATGCTTGAGGTTCAGGGGAGAGAACCGATCACCGAGGCTCAGGAGCATCTCGGCGTGCCCGAGGAACAGCATACCCTGCGGCGCCAAGGCGAAATGCAGGCGGCCCAACACGATTCGTTGGGTCTCGGCGTTGAGATACATCAGGGTGTTGCGGCACACGAGCAGGTCGACGCGCGAGATAGGCGCGTCCTTCACCAGGTCGTTGCGACCGAAGATGACCGCACGGCGCAGATCTTTGTGAAAAACGTAGCGGCCGTTGACCAGATCGAAATAACGCGCCAACAGATCAGCTGGTACCGCCTCGACCGACTTGGCGTCGTAGGATGCGCTCCGCGCCTCGGTGAGTGCATCCTCGTCGACATCGGTGGCGTAGATCTTGACCCGCTGACGGAATGCATCGGGCCCCAGCGCCTCGGCCAGCAGCATCGCCAGCGTGTACGCCTCCTGCCCCGAGGCGCATCCGGCGCTCCACACCCGAATTGGGTCGTTGGGACCGCGCTCGGCCAGCATCCGCGGAATAACCTCCGCGGCGACGAATTCCCATGCCTCCGGGTCGCGGAAAAATGACGTGACGTTGATGAGGATGGTGTTGAAGAGCGCGGTGAACTCGTCCGAACTGGCCTGCAGGAAGTCGAGGTACTGCTCGAACGAGTTGTAGCCGGCTTGATCCATGCGATGACGGACGCGGCGCATCAGCGACGTGCGTTTGTATCCGGTGAAATCGAAGCCGCGGGAGTCCCGCATGTATCGCAACAGAGCTTCGAAGGCCTCGTCCGTCGTGGAGTCCATGCAGTCCCGTCCCGCCAAGAGATCGCCGAAGGACTTGAACACTACCCGCGGCTTTAGAGCCGGTTTTCCCGGCCGATCAGCGCCCAGACCGTCTTGCCGGACGACGTCGGGGTGCTGCCCCACACGCGGCTGAGGGCGGCGACGATGGCCAAGCCGGACATGATTTCGGCGCCGCGCCAAGCGTCCTCGTGCCGGCCCGGCAGGCGGTCGCTGCAATCCTCGACCGCGACCGTGACGCTGCCTTGGCGGCTCTCGACGATCAACACCGGCGCGCTCTCCGTGTGGTCCAGAACGTTCTCGACGAAGACGGTCGCGACGGTGGCGGCGGCAGGAATCAACTCGGAGCTGTCCCATTCGGTGAGCCACTCGGTGATTGCGCGTCGCGCAATGCCCAGGCTGGCGCGGGAACGCGGCAACTGGGTGCGCGCCCGCCGCCGCAGCGGCGGCGGCGGGGAGCGCAGGGCGTCCAGTGCAAGCTTTCGCGTGGCACGCACCGGCACGTACCGCGCCACGCCGGCGGCGGCGATCTCCCGCCGGGCCTGGGGCGCCTCGCAGACCAGCAGGATCGGTACGTCCGGCCAGACACTGACGTGCCAGCGGGCACTGGTGAACACCGCCCACGCCGAGGCGGCCGGGACGCGCAGGCGGTTCACGTCGACGATCACCGCGTCGGGCTCGTCGAGCGCCGCCTTGATCACCGTGTCGCGGATGTGGCGGTACGTGGAGCTGTCCAGCAAACCCTCCGTCGCCAGGACCGTCACATCGTTGAGCGCTTCCGTGTCGATTCGGACGGCCGGCCGCGCCTCATTCACCCGTGCCCCCCACCGGTACCGCTGCTCGCCAGCCGGTCGCTGAGGACGGCCAGCGCCCGCTCGATCTCCTCGGCGGTCGCCGTATAGCGGCGCGACAATGCGCCGGGGCCGGCCTTGTCGGCCAACCCCCGGACCAGCCTGGCCTTCTCCTGCAGGCTGCGCAGCGCGATCCACAGCGCGCCCTCGACCTCGTCGTCCCGCGCGGTGAGCAGGGCCTCGGCCGTCCAGGCGTGGCCAACCTGGCAGCGGAAGTTGCCGTCGCTGACGGCAGCCAGCGAGCCATTGCAATCCGGACAGGTGTAACCGGAGTGCGGACCGAGCTTGCCGGATTCGAAGTTGGTGGAGAAGCGCGGCATCATGGCGATGCGGTTCTCCAGCTCCATCGCAGAGTCGGGCCGCATGCCGGGGTCCGCTATCTCTCGCTGTGACAGCTCTTTGAGGGCCGCGCCGATGTCGGCGGCGGCGGCCTGCCGGTCCACCACGCCGGCATCGATCGCGTTGGTCGGCATGGCCGGGAACAGCGCGTCCCCGGGGGACTGCCCGATGGTGGTGCCGCCGCGTGAGCGGATCGCGGCCAGGCCCAACACGCCGTCGTCGAGCACCCCCGACAGCAGCACCCCTACCGCGCGGGCCCCGAACGCCAGCGCCGCCGACCGGAACAGCGCGTTGATCGCGGGCCGGTACCCGTTCTCGGTCGGACCCTGTGACAGCAGCACGCGACGGTCGGCGACCATCAGGTGACGGTCCGGAACGCTGACGTAGATCCGTCCCGGTTCGAGGGGCGCGCCGTCCTCGGCTGCGACCGCGGGCAGCGGCCCGCTGCGGTCCAGAATGCCGGCCAACACGCTCGGAGCACCGGCGGGAAGGTGCAGAGCCACCAGGTAGGCGTAGGGCACATCGGCCGACAAACCGGCAACCATCCGCGACAAAGCTTCGACTCCGCCCGCCGAGGCGCCTATCGCGACGACGCCGCACAGGTCGTCGGGTTCGTTGGCCGCCCTGATCACCACCTAGGGCTACCCCCACACATCGTCGGTAACCCGTCACGGCGTGTATCGATTCGCCCGTCGGGATGTGCGGGGTTTCTCGCGGTCTTGCCGCGGGCATTCTCGCAACGGTGTTTCTTCGCGCACGGGAGGATGCAAAGTGCCGAATTCGTCGATCAAGAACGAAAAGTTGTACAAGGACCTGCGCAAGCAGGGCGACTCCAAGGAAAAGGCGGCCCGGATTTCCAACGCCTCCGCGGGCGGGGGCAAGTCGTCGGTCGGCCGCAAAGGCGGCAAGGCGGGGTCCTATGCCGACTGGACGGTGCCGCAGCTGAAGAAGCGGGCCAAAGAGCTCGGCATGTCCGGGTATTCCAGCCTCACGAAAGACAAGCTGGTCGCCAAGCTGCGTAACCACTGAGTCTTCTCATCCGGTCAGGCCGAGCCGGTCGGCGAGCACCAGGAAGGAAACCGCGTAGTCGTTGTCCGCGGTTTCCGACTTGATGCGGTCCCAGTCCAGCCGTTCGCGGATCGCCCGCACCGCCGGGAGCAGCGTGGCGAAATCGCAATGGCGCTCGCCGAGAGAACGCAGCTTCTGAATGAGGACCACCGTGGGCGGCAGCACCGGCATCGCGATGGCCAGCACGTCGCGCTGCTCGGCGCAGTCCAACGTCGCCGGCTCCACCCGCACGCCGTTGATGCGGTGCAGTACGTCGACCACCCCGTCCCCGGTGTGCGCCTTGAACAGCCAATCCTCCGGCGGATGTTCGATCCTGAATCCGGCCCCGGTAAGGGTGGCCACCGCGGCGTCGACGTCCGACTCTGCCACCACGAGATCCACATCGTGACTTGGTTCAGGTGCACCGTAGGCCCACAACGCATAGCTGCCGGCCAAGGCGAAGCGCGGCCCGTTCCCCTTCAGTGCGGACGCCGCCCCGCGCAGCGCTTCCCGCAATTGCGCGCGGGATGGATTCGTCGGTGTCTCGGCGCCTGTCATCGTTCCCGAGAGATACCCCGCGTCCCGCGGGGGCAACCCGGCCGGCAATCACATGGCAGCGTTCGGCCCTCCGTGCCGGCAGTCCGTTGTCCTCGTAGTCCGTTGCCCTCCGTGTCGGTAGTCCGTTTAAGAGGCGCAAGACTGGGCAAGTCTTCGGTTATGTCAGCCCCTACCCTGAGCGCCTACGACGGGGCTGCCGTCGTGATTCCAGCCCACAACGAGAGGGCCAGGTTGCCGTCCTGTCTGCGCGCGGTGCTAACTGCGGCCTTGTGCGTGCCGGTACCCGTCACCGTCGTGGTGGTGCTCGACGCCACGCAAGACGGTAGCGCGCAACTGGCGGGCGAGTACGGGCCGGACGTGCACTTCATCAGCGTCGATGCCGGAAACGTCGGTGCCGCGCGCGCGGTCGGCTTCGGCTACGCGCGGTCCCTGGTCGGGCCAGGCGCGCAGTGCTGGTACGCCACCACGGACGCCGACAGCCGTGTCGACCCCGGCTGGCTGGTTCGTCAGCTGGAAACCCGCGCCGACATGGTGCTCGGTGTGGTGCGGGTGACGGACTGGCGCCACCATTCGACCGGCGTCGCGGAGCGTTACGCCCGCGCCTATCAGCAGAGCGAGCACAGGCACATTCACGGCGCCAACATGGGTTTCAGCTCTTGCGCTTACTGGCGGGTCGGCGGATTCCGCGCGTTGGCAACCGGTGAGGACGTCGACCTGGTGAACCGGTTTGAGGCCGCCGGCTACTGCATTCATCGCGACACGGATTTGTCGGTCATCACCTCGGCGCGAACCCAGGGTCGGGCCCCGCACGGATTCGCTCATCACCTCAGGCAACTCGGGAGTGCGGTGGCAGGTGATTGCGCGTGACGGCGGGAGTGGTCAGGCACTGGCTCGACTCGGGGCGACTCGAGATGCCCTTGCCCGCGTCCGGGCGAACGGCCGAACGCTGGCAACGCCTGGCGGAATTGGCCGAGGATGACATCGTTGCCGCCCGGATCGCCGAGGCCCACGTGGATGCGGTCGCCATCCTCGACGAGTTGGGGGGCAAACCGCCGGACCTGGGTCAGCTGTGGGGTGTTTGGGCGGCCGAGTCCGCCGATGCGGTCGTGACGGCCACCAATGCCGGGGGCGCCTTTACGCTGAGCGGGACAAAGGTGTGGTGTTCGGGTGCCGGATTCTGCAGCCACGCGCTGGTAACCGCCCGCCTCGAGGACGGGTCCCGGGGCTTGTTTGCGGTGACCCTCGCCGAGCCCGGTGTCAGGGCGTTGCCGAGCACCTGGTGGAATGCCGGGATGGCTGGCAGCGACACCCGGTCGGTGCAGTTCACCAATGCGCAGGCCGTCGCCGTGGGCGACCCGGGTGACTACCTGAACCGACCCGGATTCTGGCACGGGGCCATCGGCGTGGCCGCTTGCTGGCTCGGCGGCGCACGCAGGGTCGCCGAACCGCTGTACCGGTCCGCGGGGAGCAGATCGGCGGACGCGTATTCCCTGGCGCATCTGGGAGCGGTGGACGCCGCGCTCGCCGCCGGCGACGCGATGCTGGCGGCCGCCGCGGCCCACATCGACTCCGATCCGTTCGACCGGGTCGGTACCGCTCAATTGCTGGCCAGGCGCGTCCGCACCGTCGTGGAACATGCGGTCGACGAAGCCATCACCCGCACCGGCCGCGCCCTGGGCCCCGGTCCGCTGTGCCAGGACGGTCGGCACGCTCAGCGGGTGGCCGACTTGTCCATCTACATACGGCAAAGCCACGCCGAGCGAGACCTCGCCGAGCTCGGGCGGCTGGCCGGGAGTCGGCGTTGACGACGACATGGACACGCTCCCACCCGGCAACACGGCCAGGTTCGCGGCCAAACCGCTGACCCGCGGTGGGACGCCGCTGTCGACGTGGTTGGCCGCTCTCGATCGGAACCCGCTCCCGCCACTGGATCTGAGCGCGTGCCCCGGGCTGGTCGTAGTGGCGCCCCATCCCGACGATGAAACCCTCGGAGTGGGGGCCACGGCGGCGCAGATCGCCGCCTCGGGCGTCGATGTCAAGGTGGTCTCGGTCAGCGACGGCGGCGCCGCTGATCCCGGCTCGACGCCGCGGGACCGAACGCGTCTGGAAATCACCCGAAAGCGCGAACTGCGCAGATCTGCGGGCATCCTGGGACTGACCCCACCGGTGGCGCTGGGGCTTCCCGACGGAGACTTGGCCCGCCACGAGGACGAACTGGCCGAGTCGCTCGTGCAAATCCTGCAAGGCGCTGCGCCCGGAACCTGGTGCGCCGCCACCTGGCGCGGCGACGGGCATCCCGATCACGAAGCCGTGGGCCGGGCGGCAGCCACCGCCTGCGCGCGGACGGGCACCGCCCTGCTCGAATACCCCATTTGGATGTGGCACTGGGCCCACCCCTTCGACCCCGCGGTGCCCTGGAACCGAGCCCGCTCAGCGCCGCTGTCCGACCGGGCGCTCGATCGCAAACGGACGGCGGTGCGGTGTTTTCGCAGCCAGTTCTCGCCCGGTGCCGACGGCTCGCCGCCCGTCCTGCCGCCGTTCGTGCTGGAACGCCTGCTCGCGGTCGGTGAGGTGCTTTTCGGGTGACCGCGCGGCTGCCCGACTCTTACTTCGACCGGATGTACGCCGACGCGGAGGATCCGTGGCAGCTCTCGACGCGGTGGTACGAGGAGCGAAAGTACGCGATCACGACGGCGATGCTCCCCGAACGCCGCTACCAGCACGCGTTCGAGCCCGGTTGTTCGATCGGAACGCTCACCGAGCGACTCGCGCGCCGCTGCGTACACGTGACGGCCGTCGACGTGGCCGACGCGGCAATACGCACTGCTGACGCGCGACTGCGGGAGGCCGGCTGCCGTGACCGCGTGACCCTGGCCCGGTCCTCCCTGGACGGGGCATGGCCACCGGGCCCCTTCGACCTCGTGGTGCTCAGCGAAGTCTGCTACTACCTGCATGCCGACGCGCTGGACGCGGCGCTACGCCGCGAATGCGCGCGGCTACAGCCGGGAGCGACTGTGATCGCCGCGCACTGGCGGCACGCCGTCCTGGACTACCCGCTCAGCGGCGAAGCGGCGCACGCCGTGATCAGGAGAATCCCCGGGTTGGCATCCCTAGCGTCCTACCGAGACCGGGACGTCGTCATCGAGGTGTTCGATACCGGCGACGGCCGTTCGGTGGCGGCCCGCGAGTCGGTCCCGGGAGCGAGCTGACCCGACGGCGGCCAGCCCGCGGCGACTGCACGGCCGGGAAAGTGGGTATCGAGAAGCTATGCGGGTGGCGACGTTCAACATCCTGCACGGTCGCACCGTCGGTGACGGGGTGGATCCGGCGCGCCTGAGCGACGCCGTTCGCCGCCTGAATCCCGACGTGCTGTCCCTGCAGGAGGTTGACTGCGACCAGCCGCGCTCGGAGCTCGCCGACCTGACCGCGGTGGCGGCCGAGGCCATGGGAGCCGTGGAGCACCGGTTCGTCGCCGCGATCTCCGGCACCCCGGGCGCAACGTGGATGGCCGCCACCGGCCACGAGCAACCGGGGACGGCGACCTACGGTATTGCGCTGCTGTCCCGCTTCCCGGCTGCCAGCTGGCAGGTGGTGCGGCTGCCGCGAATCCCGATGCGTTTCCCCATGTACCTGCCGGAACCCGGCCGGGTAATGGTGGTCGACGAGGAACCCCGAGCGGCCGTCATCGCGCAGTTGCACACCCCCAAGGGCGGTCTGACGGTCGCGAACACACACCTGTCGTTCGTGCCCGGCTGGAACCGGCGCCAGTTGCGCCGGCTGGTCCGCGACCTGCGCGGATTTCCCGGGCCACGGCTGCTGACCGGAGACCTCAACATGACGCCGGCCACGGTGCGCCGCTGGTCGGGAATGCGGCCGCTCGCGGTGGCCAAGACCTTCCCGGCGGACGTTCCCGACCGTCAGCTCGATCACATACTGACCGACGACAGCCGATTGCGCGGCGCGGCCGTCAACGCCGAACTCATGCCGATCTCGGATCACCGGCCGCTGGCCGTCGATCTCGAACGCGAGTGATGGCGGGCGACTCTAGGTGTCGGAAGCCCGGTCGGTGGCCAGGCGGCTTTCGACCCGCCCGATGTCGTCCAGTGATGGCATCTCGTCGGTCACCCGGGTGATCTCCACCCCGACGTCGGCGCGGTCCGCCGGACGGTGGGCGGGCGCAAGGAGCTTCTCCGCGATGGCCGACACCTCATCGTCGGACACGCGGCGCGGCAGCAGCGCCAGCAGCGGCGCGTATCCCACCGCCGGCGCCCCATTCGGGTAACCCGCGCGCAGGAAAGCCATCACGCCGGTCACGCGCGCGGCCAGACCCATCGTTCACCTCACTCACCGGACACACCCGCACCAAAGGCGGTGTGCCAGGGATAACCCCACGCGGCGATTTGAAACCATCCCACCAGAGAATTTACGCCGCCGCGCCGCCATTCCCAGCCGCGCACGCCGAAAGGGGCCCGGCCCCACCTGCGGGCCGGACCCCTGAGACGGATTTACTGGTCTTCCTTTTGGCGCTGTTCGGCCGCCTTCGCACCGGCCCGCGCGGACTCGGCTTCAGCTTCCTTCTTGCCCGCATCACGCTGCGCGTCGGCTTTGTCCTGCTGCGCCCGGCCCTCTTCGACCAGGTCGTCGCGCCCGGCGACGGTTCCGCCGACCTCTTCGACCTTGCCCTTGATGCCCTCGACAGCGCCCTTGACCGGGGCGACCGGTCGGGCCGGTTCGCGCGTCGTCGCCAGGCTCAGGGCGCGCGACGTGCCGTGGTCGAGCTCTGTCGCGCACGCGGCGTGGACGTCGTCACCGGGCGAGGTCTGTCCCGGGCACTCCGGGAAGTCGGTGTCGTGATCGACGTTTCCAATCCGATGCCGGCCGATCGCCGGTCCGCCATTGCGGACGTGCTCGCGGCCGCCTCGCGCAACGTCGTCGGCGCCTGCGCCGCTCAGGACGTCCAGCGTCTCGTGATGTCGACCGTCGCGGGCATGGAGGACCCCGTCTTCGATGGGCTGCCCTACTGCGCGGCCAAACGGGCGGCCAGGCGGATTGCGCTCGACGGGCCGGTGCCGACCACGATCGTGAAGTCCACGCTGCGGTACGAATCCGCCACCACCCCGGCCGCGGTGAGCTACCACGACGACGAGGTGATCGTTCAGGACCGGTTGATCCAGCCCATCGCCGCCGACACCGTGGCCGACGTGTTGATCGAGGCGGCCGTCGGACAAACACACCGGCCGCGCACGATTGCCGGCCCGCATCCGGTCCGGCTTCCGGAACTGGCGGCGAACGTGCTCGCATGGGAGGGCGACGACCGTCCTGTTCGCGCGGGGCCATCGGCCGTACCCGTGCTAGGGCCGGGGCGTTGCCGCCTCCCGAGCGGCCGATCATCGTCGGCCCGGACATGGACACCTGGCTCACCACGCGGCCACCGGTGACACGGACGGCGGGGACCGGGCGTCGAGCCCCGGCACGGCGGACTACGAGAAAGTCTGACCGCCTGGATAACGGTTTCGTCACGATCCAGCTTACGATTCCTTAAGATTCCCGGCGCTTTTCTGAGAATTCTCACGGACCCGCCGTCCTTCGGGCTCTCTCGGCCAGCAAACGGCCAGCAAATTGTTCCGCGAAACATCGGACTGCGATTGGGCGGTCGTCGTGAGCGCACGCCGCCTTCGCTCAGGTTCAGCTACTTTGGATTTCGAGGATCGGGAGCCTCTTGAGAAGTATCGATTCGAAAATTCGAAGGACATCACAGACATGAAATTCAGCAGCATTGTCGCGCGTCGGCGGGTGGCCGGCATAAGTGCCGGCTTTCTGCTCGGGGGAATGACCGTGGGCGTCGTCGCTGCGCCCTCGGCGCTGGCCGCACCCGACTGCAGTCCCGGCGGAGTGAACGCCACCGTTTCCTCGGCGCAAGGCTCCGCGCAGCAGTACCTCTCCGCGCACCCGGACGCCAACCAGGTGGTGACGGCGGCCTACGGCCAGCCGCGTCCGGAAGCGGAGTCGAACCTGCGCGGCTACTTCACCGCGCATCCGCAGCAGTATTACGACCTGCGCGGAATCCTGGCGCCGATCGGGGACACGGAACGTCAGTGCAACGTG
The DNA here is from genome assembly GCF_010729105.1 of Mycobacterium saskatchewanense. NCBI lineage: Bacteria > Bacillati > Actinomycetota > Actinomycetes > Mycobacteriales > Mycobacteriaceae > Mycobacterium > Mycobacterium saskatchewanense. The sequence goes on along the minus strand of NZ_AP022573.1, from coordinate 5,322,678 downwards.
AAAGCGCTGCCGCCCTACCTGGAGTCGGCCTACCAGGAGTTCATGGCCGGCTGATCGCAGCCCGAGGACGGCCCGCCACGACGTTGTGGCGGGCCGTTTGGCGTGTCGGCTTTGGGCGACGTGTGAACGCTTGCCGCGGTGGGTATTTGTGCAAGCACGTCAGTACCCACGAGTTCGAAGGAGCGGGGATGCGGCTGCGTCGCAGCGACCTCACCAAGCCGGGGATCGCGCGCAAGCGTCGCGGGAAGCACTTTGCCTACTACGGCCCCGACGGGGCTCTGTTGTCCGATCCCCAAGCCCTGCAGCGGATCAAGGAGCTGGTCATCCCGCCGGCGTGGAAGAAGGTCTGGATCTCCCCGTATCCGAACGATCACATCCAGGCGGTGGGAACCGACGCCGCGGGTCGGCGCCAGTACATTTATCACACGGCGTGGCAGCAGGAACGGGCCGAGGAGAAGTTCGACCGCGTGCTGGAACTGTCCACCCGGTTGCCCGAATGGCGGGCCGCCCTCGCCAAAGACCTTAGCCGCAACGGCTTAACGCGGAACCGAGTGCTCGCCGTCGCGTTGCGCATCCTCGATCGAGGATACTTCCGCGCCGGCGGGGAGCAGTACGCCGAGGAACACGAGTCCTACGGGATGGCCACCATGCTCTGCGAGCACGTGACGGTCCGGCGCAACGCCGTCGGTTTCGACTTTCCCGGCAAGAGCGGCGTGCGCAGGTGCGTCGAGATCGAGGACACCGAAGTCGTCCGGGCCGTGCGAGCGTTGATGCGCCGCCCCAATCGGACCGAGCGACTGCTGGTGTGCCGCACCTCCTCCGGATGGGTCGACCTTCGCTCCGACGACCTCAACGCCCGATTCAAGGAGCTGGTCGGCGACGAGTACACGGTCAAGGACCTGCGCACCTGGCACGGTACGGTGCTGGCCGCCACGGCGTTCGCCGACGCCGACCCCGCCGTGTCGCAACGGGTCGCCAAGCGCGTCGAGTCGGCCGTGATGAAGGAGGTCGCCGAGGGGCTGGGCAACACGCCGGCCGTCGCGCGGGGATCCTACGTGGATCCCCGGGTCGTCGCCGGCTACGAGCAGGGGCTGACCATCGCCGCCGCGGCCCGGCGCGCCGAACGCACCCCAGAGCCCGACGCGGCGCAGGAAACGCTGGAGAAGGCCACCCGGCTGCTGATCCGACGGGTGGCCAAGGGCCACAGCGGATCCGGCGGTTCCACGTTGGCCAAGAGTGCGTGAGTATGGCCGCGCAAACTCGAAGGCGTCGCCGAAGCCATGCAGTGCTCGCCATGCGAAGTGTTCGGTGCGCCGGGGTTAGCGCGGGTCAGGAAGCGCGCGTCCGCTCAGCCCGGGTCGACCGGGTCGACCGCGTCGACCGCAGATACGATCTTAGCTTGGGCCACCCCGACATTGCGCGCGACCGCGCCCTCGTTGCGGGGCAGCGGGATGACCGTCACCCGCCCGTCGGATCGATCCGCTATCCGAGCGGCGGCAGGCACAGAGCAGTCTTGGGATGCGTTGTCCACCAAGATGATCGAGCAGTCAAACGTATCGAGGAGCCGATCGAGGACCGCGCAGAGTTCGTCGCAGCGGTCACGGGTCGCGATGACGAATGAGGTACTAGGCTTGGTCGCCATGACTGCAGCGGCTACCCCAAACCCGACGACTGAAACGGAGTTTCATCACCGGGCCAGCGGGCACGAGACGGCGATGCGTTCCGTCTCGCGTGTCCTGGTCACCGGGGGCGCCGGTTTCCTGGGAGCTCACCTATGTGGGCGGCTGCTCGACGCCGGCGCCGAGGTGGTCAGCGTCGACGACCTGTCCACCAGCCCGCCGGGCGCGGCGACCCGGCTGACCCGGCGCGCCGGGTATCACTTTGTGCAGCACGACATCTGCGATCCCGGCGTGATCGGACTGGTGGGTGCCGACTTCGACACCGTGTTCCATCTGGCTTCGCCGGCCTCGCCGATCGACTACCAGAGGTTGCCGCTGGCGACCCTGCGCGCCGGATCGGCCGGCACCGAGACGGCGCTGCAGATCGCCGAACGGGACGGGGCCCGCCTGGTGCTGGCCTCCACCAGTGAGGTCTACGGCGATCCCGAGCAGCACCCGCAACCGGAAACGTACTGGGGCAACGTCAATCCCGTCGGCCCGCGCAGTGTGTACGACGAGGCCAAGCGGTATGCGGAGGCCTTGGCGTTCGCCTATCGCCGACTCGGCCGGGTCGACGTCGGGGTGGCGCGCATCTTCAACACCTACGGGCCGGGCATGCGCGCCGACGACGGCCGCATGGTCCCGACGTTTTGCCGCCAGGCGCTGCGGGGCGAACCGATGACGGTGGCGGGCAGCGGCCTGCAGACGCGTTCCCTGTGCTTCGTCGACGACACCGTCGCGGGCCTGATGGCGTTGGCGCGCACCGACTTCAGCGGCCCCGTCAACATCGGTAACCCGATGGAACTCACGGTGCTGGCCGCGGCCGAGTTGATCCGGGACCTGGCGGGCAGCAAGTCGACGATCCGGCTCACCCCGCCGGCCGAGGACGACCCGCAGCGCCGCTGCCCCGACATCACGCTGGCCCGCGAGCAGCTGGGCTGGCAGCCGCGTGTCGACTACCGCACGGGCCTCGCCACCACCGTCGCGTGGTTCCGCACCACGGTGGCCGACGAACCCGGGCCAGGCCTCTCCCGGGCCCCCCAGCAACTGGCGCAGTAGGAGGTGCGGTGCGGATTCTCGGAGTCAATGCGGTCTTTCACGACTTGGCGGCGGCGCTGGTCGTCGACGGCGAGATAGTGGCGGCCGCCGAGGAGGAGCGGTTCTCCCGGCGCAAGCACGGTCGCCGCAGCCGTCGAGGCGCTGGCCGACCGGGTCGGCGGGCGAATCACCGGCGTCTTCACCGCGGCCGGGATCGACTCGTGCGGGACCCTCGAAGAGGTACCCGCCAAGGAGTGAGAGCAGGTCATCGCGGTCAACCTGGTCGGAACCGCGGCCGTCATCCGCGCGGCGCTGCCCTACCTGAAGTCCACCCGCGGGCGGATCGTCACGTGCGCATCGACGCTGGGCATCAAAGTGGTTGCACCGATGGTGCGAGCTGCTGGAGTAGGCCGGAATCCCCTGTGAACGCGCCTGCACGGCGTCACGTTCGCGGAAGTCCAGGCCGCCCGCCAGACCAACGCCGCGCAGGGGCGGCGGATCGCCGCGGCGCTGCGGCGGACGCTGGGCCGCCCGCTGTCAGGCTGCCGGGTCACCGCGCTCGGCCTGACGTTCAAGGCCGCCACCAGCGACACCCGTGAGTCCCCCGCGCTGGCGGCCTGCCTGGAACTCGCCGGGGCGGGGGCCCAGGTGATGGGTTACGACCCGCAGCTGCCCCACATCGACCCCGGTGTCCTGCACGGCAGCCGGGTGACAGGTGTGGACGATCCGTACCGCGCCGCCAAGGCGGCCGAGGCGATCGTGGTGTTGACCGAGTGGCCGCAATTTCGCGATCTCGACTGGCGGACCGTCGCGCGCGACGCGCCGCTCGCCGTCGTGCTCGACACCCGCAACCTGCTAGATCCGGCCGCGGTGCGTGCCGCCGGGATGCGCTACCTGGGAAACGGTGTGCCACAGGGGTTCTAGCCGGCGCCGGCAGCCCGACATCCTGACAGGCCGCTGAGAATTCGGCGGTGACCGCGCGGAAAGGAATAACGGCGGCCATTTCGGGTAACACCCATCCCTGTGGGAAGTGCCCTCCCCGCCCACGGGCGAGCGGCGGGCACACCGTTGCCCTCGCCCGCGGTGAAAGAACACCGACGGGCGCGACCCACCATCCCGACGGCCCGACGAGCGGTGCGTGCGAACCCGTCCCCGCCCGAGCCGTCTGTCTAGGAGGGAACTCAATGTCGAAGCAAGAGGTCTCGGACTACCTGTTGGAGCGGCTGCGGGCGTGGGGCGTCGAGCACGTCTTCGGCTACCCCGGCGACGGCATCAACGGCATCCTCGCCGCCTGGGGTCGCGCGGACAACAAGCCGAAGTTCGTCCAGTCGCGCCACGAGGAGATGAGCGCCTTCGAGGCCGTGGGCTACGCCAAGTTCACCGGCCGGGTCGGAGTGTGTGCGGCGACCTCCGGACCGGGCGCCATCCACCTGCTCAACGGCCTCTACGACGCCAAGCTCGACCACGTGCCGGTGGTCGCCATCGTGGGGCAGACCAACCGGACCGCCATGGGCGGCAACTATCAGCAGGAGGTCGACCTGCTGAACCTCTTCAAGGATGTCGCCAGCGACTACGTCCAGATGGTCACCGTTCCCGAGCAGTTGCCCAACGTGCTGGACCGCGCCATCCGGATCGCGATGACCCAGCGGGCCCCGACCGCACTGATCATTCCCAGTGACGTGCAGGAGCTGCCCTACTCGCCGCCCGAGCACGCGTTCAAGATGGTGCCGTCCAGCCTAGGGATCGAGTACCCCGCCATCGCCCCCGACGACGCGGCGATCGCGCGCGCCGCCGAGATCCTCAACGCGGGCAAGAAGGTCGCCATCCTGGTGGGCACCGGTGCGCGCGGGGCGCGCGAGGAGCTGGGCCAAGTGGCCGACCTGCTCGGCGCCGGGGCGGCCAAGGCGCTGCTGGGCAAGGACGTGCTTTCCGACGAATTGCCGTGGGTCACCGGCTCCATCGGCCTGCTGGGCACGCGGCCCAGCTACGAGCTGATGCGGGATTGCGACACGCTGCTGACGGTCGGGTCCAGCTTCCCCTACACGCAGTTCCTGCCCGAGTTCGGGCAGTGCCGCGCGGTGCAGATCGACGTCGACGGCCGCTTGATCGGGATGCGCTACCCCTACGAGGTCAACGTCGTCGCCGACGCGAAGACCGCGTTGCGGGCGCTGATTCCGCACCTGCGCCGCAAGGAGGAACGGTCCTGGCGGGAAGGGATCGAGAAGAACGTCGCGCGGTGGTGGGAAACGATGGACATGGAGGCGCACGTCGGCGCCGACCCGATCAACCCGATGCGGATGTTCTCCGAGCTGTCCCCGCAACTGCCCGACGACGCGATCGTCACGGCCGACTCCGGGTCGGCGGCCAACTGGTACGCCCGTCAGCTGAAGTTCCGCGGCGACATGCGGGGGTCGCTGTCGGGCACCCTCGCCACGATGGGCCCGGCGGTCCCTTACGCGATCGGCGCCAAGTTCGCCCACCCGGGGCGTCCCGCCATCGCGTTCGTCGGTGACGGCGCCATGCAGATGAACGGCATGGCCGAGCTGATCACGATCAAGCGCTACTGGCGGGAGTGGGACGACCCGCGCCTGATCATCGCGATCCTGCACAACAACGATCTGAACCAGGTCACCTGGGAGATGCGGGCCATGGCCGGCTCCCCGAAATTCGCGGAGTCCCAGACGCTTCCGGATGTCGACTTCGCGGCGTTCGCGGCGGGGCTGGGCCTCAATGCGATGGCCATCAAGGACCCGGAGGAACTCGGGGACGCGTGGCGCCACGCGCTGACCGCGGACCGTCCCACCGTGCTCGACGTCTTCACCGACCCCGACATGCCGCCGATTCCGCCGCACGCCACCTGGGATCAGTTCAAGGCCGCCACCACCGCGGTGCTGTCCGGGGACGAGGATCGCGTCGGCTTCGTCAAAGTCGGCCTGAAGACCAAGGCCCAGGAGTTCCTGCCGCACCGGAAGAGCTGACCGAGCGCGGGGTCACACCCCGTCGGCGGCGGAGCGTGCGCCACGCAGGTCCTCGACGAAGGATTTATAGGCCTCGTCGTGGCGATCGCTGCGGTCGCGCAGCACCGCCGACGGGTGCACCGTGGCCACGACGACCGGTTCGGGTGTGACCGGCGCGCCCAGCACCGCCCGGGGCAGTCGCAGCTCCTCGCCGCGGTGGGTGGAGACGCGAAAGTCCGCGCCCAACAGCGATTGCGCGGCCGTCGCGCCCAGGCACACGATCACCTGCGGGCGCACCGCGTCGATCTCGGCGAGCAGCCACGGCCGGCACGCGACAACTTCTGTGCGGCTTGGTTTCTGGTGTATCCGCCGCTTGCCGTCCTTGCGGGTGAACTTGAAATGCTTGACAGCGTTGGTCTGGTAGGTCACCGACGGGTCGATGCCGGCGTCCGCCAGGGCGCGGGCCAGGAGCCGGCCGGCGGGCCCGACGAAGGGCTCCCCCGCCCGGTCCTCCCGGTCACCCGGTTGCTCGCCCACCAGCATGATCGGCGCCCCCGCAGCGCCGCGACCGAACACCGCCTGCGTGGCGTCCTCGAACAACGCACAGCCGTGGCAGCCCTGGGCCGCCGCCCGCAACGATTCCAGCCCGTGGTCCTGAGGGACGTAGCGGGCGGCGCCGGCCGTCTGCGCTGTCGCCATGAACCTGGCGCTCTGGCGCCTAGCCCTTCCCGATGATGGCGTCGCGGGCGCGGTCGAGCATGGCCGCGAACGGGCCCGCCGCGAGGTTGGCCACCTGCGACTCCACGCCGGCGTGCGGCCGGGTGGGCGCGACGGCCTCGGCGAGCTTGGCGGCGCGACCCATCCGTTTGAGTTCGTCGGCGCTCAGCTGCTCACCGAGCTTGGCGAATTCCTCCGCTTCCTCGTGATCGGCATGCCTCACCACTGCGTCGCGAAGCTTGCTCAGCTTCTGCGTGAACTCCGCGCTGTCGACGTCGAGCCTCTCCAGCTCGGAGAGCACCTTTTTCGCCTCGCTTTCTTCCTCGAGCCGGGCGCTGACGATGGTCTGGCCGTCGGCGATCTTCCGTTTCGCCCGCGGGTGGACGATCTCCTCCTCGGCGGTCTCGTGCACGGCGAGCAGACGCCGCAGGCCGACGAATGCGCTTTCGCGGTCTTCGCCCGATGCGGACAGCGTCCGCTCGAACAGCGACTTGATCTGCTGGTGCTGAGTGACAAGGAAGTCGACCACGTCGGTGGGCGACTGGATGGCGGTTTCGGCCATGGTGTCCTCCCGGTTCAATCCTCAACGCGTGCCGGGCTGTTGGCGCGCGCTAACCGGAGGTCTACCCATCACCATGTCGACCAAACCCCGTGTAGCCGTGGACATGCGGGCATTGCTGACAAAGAGGAACGCCCAGGGAAGTGACCGTGGCCGCCGGCAGAGGCCCCGGAATCCACCGTGGCGCGTGAATGCGGCACCTGGCGGCAGAAGGACGACCGGCGAGTGTTCGTGCCACACCCCGACCGCGGCAAGGTCGCCGCCGTGGACGTCGCAACACTGCGCCAGGTCCGGGAGTCGCAGCGTCACGGGTCTCTCCTCGCTTTCGGTTCGCCTCGCGTCGACCAACGACAGACAGATGCTACGTATACAAGGGTACTTATGCGTAGCAGCGCAACGTATCCACTGCGATAGCCAGAGGAGTGATCCGCGGTAGATAGGAGTTGACCAGTATATTTGCGTTCGGCACGCTCATCCGGACGCTCGGATGCAACTCACCGCGGCGACGTATATGTGCAGCGCTGCACCCCCTCGAGAGCATCGGCTACATTCGGGGCAGGATCCCCGGACAAGGAGGGCCGAGGCGTGAGCAATCCCCAGGATCCGCTCGGCGGCGGTCCCCTTCCGCCGTTCACCTACGACCCGCTCGGCAGGCCGCCGCCACCGCCCCGCCGGTCTACCTCCCCCCGCCGCCCCCGCCGCCTCCCCCCTCGGTAAATGCGCTCGCGACGCTGTCGCTGGTGTTCGCGTTCGTGTTCGCCCCCGTGGGGGCGATTCTGGGGCATCTCGGGCTCGCGCAGATCCGACGCACCGGCGAGCTCGGCCGCGACCGCGCCGTGGTGGGCATCGTGCTGTCGTACGCATTCATCGCGTCGACCGTGGTCGCGCTGGCCGCGTGGGCGGCCTTCGCGGCGTTCGCGCCCGCGCCCAGCCGGACCGCGGCGCCCGCCCCCACGGCGGCCCCCGCGCCGGCCCCGCCCGCGGTCGCCCCGGCCGCCGTGGCCGCCCTGTTGCCCGGCCTCGACGCGCTCGAGAGCATGACCGCCGACCGGAACCTCGAGGCGGGCCAGACGTGGGACCGCCCCAGCCGGTCCGACCGGGAAGGGACCATCGACCGCGCGGAGTGCTGGGGAAGCATCGCCCCGGGGACCCCGGACGCCTACGCCGCCGGCGTCATCCTCGGCTACCACGCGCAGGAATTCTCCGACACGCGCACGCTGCTCAAGTCGGTACAGGTCATTCAGGCCGCCGCGGCGTTCCGCGACCCGCCCGCCGCCCAATCGCAATTGGATGGGGTGTTGGCCGGATGGCGCCAGTGCGGCGGGACGACGGTGCGGGTGACCATCCCCGGCGCCGGGCCGATCCCCTTCACCTTGAGCGCCCCGGCCGACGGCGGCAACGGCATCAGCACCCTGGACCTGGCGCCCACCGGACTGCAGATTCGCTCCACCCGCGCGATCGCAACCAAAGCCAACGTCGTGGTCGACCTCTACGTCTCCTGCAGCGGTACCACCGACGGCGATCGCCCCCGCCAGGCCGCCGTCAGCATCGCCAACTACGTGCTCGACAAGATCCCCGGCTGACGGGACCGCCGTAGGGTGGGTGCATGAAATATCTCGACGTCGAGGGCATCGGGCGGGTCAGCCGAATCGGCCTGGGCACCTGGCAGTTCGGCTCCCGTGAATGGGGCTACGGGGACCGGTACGCCTCCGGCGCGGCGGGCGACATCGTCCGCCGCGCGCTCGATTCCGGGGTGACGCTGTTCGACACGGCCGAGGTCTACGGGCTGGGGAAGAGCGAGCGGATCCTCGGGGAGGCTCTGGGCAGCCGGCGCGCCGAGGTCGCGGTCGCCAGCAAGATCATGCCCGTCGCCCCGTTCCCCGCCGTGGTCAGGCAGCGCGAGCGCGCCAGCGCCCGGCGCCTCGGCCTGGACCGCATCCCCCTCTACCAGATCCATCAGGCGAACCCCGTGTTCCCGGATTCGGTGATCATGCCGGGGATGCGCGACCTGCTCGACAGCGGGAAGATCGGCGCGGCCGGCGTCTCGAACTACTCGCTCGAGCGGTGGCGCAAGGCCGATGCCGCGCTCGGTCGGCCGGTCATCAGCAACCAGGTGCACTTCTCTCTCGCGCACGCCAACGCGCTGAGCGACCTGGTGCCGTTCGCCGAGCGGGAGAATCGCATCGTGATCGCGTACAGCCCGTTGGCGCAGGGGTTGCTCGGCGGCAAGTACGGGCCGGACAACCGCCCCGGCGGGGTCCGCGCGGTGAACCCGTTGTTCGGCACGGAGAACCTCCGGCGCATCGAGCCGCTGCTGCAGACGCTGCGCGACGTGGCGTCCGAGGTGGGGGCGAAGCCTGCGCAGGTGGCGCTGGCGTGGCTGATCAGCTTGCCCGGCGTGGTGGCCATCCCGGGCGCGTCCGGCGTCGAGCAGCTCGAGTTCAACGTCGCCGCGGCCGACATCGAGCTGCGCCCGGAATCCCGCGATGCCCTGACCGAGGCCGCCCGCGCGTTCCGCCCGGTCTCGAACGGGCGCTTCCTCACCGACCTGGTCCGGGAGAAGTTGGGCCGCAAGTGACCACGGCGCACCGCTAGGACGACGCAAACGCCGCGGGGCCGGCGTCCGCGCCCCGTGCGACGACGACGGGCATCGACGTGGCGGCGTCGGTGCGCAGGATCGTGTGCACCACCTCGACGAGGTCCTCGACGGGCATCAACTTGCCGGGCATGCAGCCCCGCGAGGCCCACAGCGGGACGGCCTGGCGCGCCAGATCCATGTCCCAGCCGACGTTCATCCCGGTCTGACTGTCACCCTCGCCGCCGGCGCACTCGCCGACGATCAACGTGGTGAAGCCGATGTCCGGGTGTTCGGCCCGCCAGGCCTCAACCAGTCGCTCCAGGGCCGCCTTGCTGACGCCGTAGGCTCCCAGACCCGGCCAGGGCGGCCCGAACGTGCCCGCGTCCGAGGAGAGGTAGACCGCCTTGCCCGCGGAAGCCGAAAGGTGCGGCACCGCCGCGGCCGTCACCAGCGCCGCCCCCACGACGTTGGTATCCAAGATGCGACGCCAGGTTGCGGCGTCGGTGTCGACCAGCCGGGCCAGCGGGGCGACGGCCGGCGTATAGACGAGGTTGTCGATGCCGCCGAGCGCCTCGGCGGCATCGCCGATCGCCGCGCGGCACGAAGCCCCGTCGGTGACGTCGCACTCGACCGCGATCGCGGCCGGTCCCGCATCCCGGGCCGCCGACTCGATCCGCTCGCGCCGCCGGGCCAGCAGCGCCACCTGGTGGCCACGCCCGGCGAGACCGACCCCGATGCAGCGACCGAGCCCGCTCGAGGCGCCCACCACCACCGTCCGTGACATATTCGCCCTCTCCTGTAACGCACTGCCGTCGGCAAGAACCTACCGGATCTTCATGCCGCAGGGTGGCGATAGCGCGGCGCTCAATTTGACGACGGTGTTCCTGTTCCCCAACGTGGCCTTATTACGTCGCCGCGTCCGCCCGCGCCGTGATGGTGTCGACGCACTCCTCGGCGAGGGCGAGTGTGGCGCCAACGCTCAGCGTCGTGGAGAACGTCTTGCCCGACACCTCGATGGGGGGCGACCCGACCGGAACAAGATCGCCGCAGCCAGCCCTGCCGATCCCGTCCACGTGAGCGCGGCCAGGGTCGTTCAAGCACGCGTCGGGGCTGGCCGTGTCTGGGCGACTGGTATCGACCGGCTGACCCGGATCGATGCGGCCTGGCCGCAGATGATGCTCCGCGGAGCCCGTTGCGGCTGGCGAAAGGTCACCGATGGCGCTCGATGCCCGCGCCGCAACATGGGCTGACGGTCTAGCCCCCGTCGGGGGCCTGCAGCACCACGGCGGTGTGCGCGTCCACGGTGAGCGCGCCTCCCCCGGGCACCTCCTCCGCCGGCGTCTCCTCCTCGGGCCCGGTGAACACCACGAGCTGCCAGGATGCACCGAATTCCTTTGCCGGCAAGGTGAATTCGATCGGCTCGTGGTGGGCATTGAAGCACAGCAGGAACGAGTCGTCGAGCACTCGCTGCCCCCGCGCATCGCGGTCGGGAATGCCGTGGCCGTTGAGGAACACCGCGACGGACTTCGCGAAACCGGCGCCCCAATCCTCCTCGGTCATCTCCGCGCCGTCAGGGGTGAACCAGGCGATGTCGGGCAATCCGTCCTGTCCCCGGCGGCCCAGCGGCTTGCCGGAAAAGAAGCGGCGCCTGCGGAAGACCGGGTGGTTGGCGCGCAGCGCGGACACCATTCGGGTGAACTCCAGCAGGCCGCTGTCGGCTTTCGACCAGTCGATCCAGGTGAGCTCGTTGTCCTGGCAGTAGCCGTTGTTGTTGCCGTTCTGCGTGCGGCCCAGCTCGTCGCCGTGGCAGATCATCGGCACACCCTGCGACAGCAGCAGCGTGGTGAGGAAGTTCCGCTGCTGTCGAGTCCGCAGCGCGTTGACGCCCTCGTCGTCGGTGGGCCCCTCCGCGCCGCAGTTCCACGACCGGTTGTGGCTCTCGCCGTCGTTGTTGTCCTCGCCGTTGGCCTCGTTGTGCTTTTCGTTGTAGGACACCAGGTCACGCAGCGTGAAGCCGTCGTGGGCGACGACGAAGTTGATCGAGGCCACCGGCCGGCGCGCGGTGTGCTCGTAGAGGTCGGCGGACCCGGTCAGCCGGTAGGCGAACTCGTCGAGCGTCGCGGGCTCACCGCGCCAGAAGTCCCGCACGGTGTCGCGGTACTTGCCGTTCCATTCCGTCCATTGCGGCGGGAAGTTGCCGACCTGATAGCCACCCGGGCCGACGTCCCAGGGTTCGGCGATCAGCTTGACCTGGCTCACGGTCGGATCCTGTTGCACCAGTTCGAAAAACGTCGCCAGGCGGTCCACGTCGAAGAATTCGCGGGCCAGCGTCGCGGCCAGATCGAACCGGAAGCCGTCGACGTGCATCTCGGTCACCCAATACCGCAGCGAGTCCATGATCAGCTGCAGCGCGTGCGGGTGCCCGACGTTGAGGCTGTTGCCCGTGCCGGTGTAGTCCATGTAGTAGCGCTTGTCGTCGTCGACCAGCCGGTAGTAGGCGGGGTTGTCGATGCCCCGCATGGACAACGTCGGGCCCATGTGGTTGCCCTCGGCCGTGTGGTTGTAGACGACGTCGAGGATGACCTCGATGCCGGCCTCGTGCAGCGCCCGCACCATGGCCTTGAACTCCTGCACCTGCCCGCCGGGCGAGGTGGCGCTGGAGTACTTGAAGTCGGGCGCGAAGAACCCGATTGTGTTGTAACCCCAATAGTTCGACAGACCCTTGTCCACCAGGGTGGAGTCGTTGGCGAAGTGGTGCACCGGCATCAGCTCGATGGCCGTGACGCCGATGCTCTTGAGGTGGTCGATGATCACCGGGTGCGCGACGCCCGCGTAGGTGCCGCGCAGCTGCTCGGGGAGGTCGGGGTGGGTTTGCGTCAGGCCCTTGACGTGCGCCTCGTAGATGACCGTGTCGGCGTACTGGCGGTCCGGCGGCCGGTCATTGCCCCAGTCGAAGTACGGGTTGATGACGACCGACTTGGGCATGAAGGCGGCGGAGTCGTCGTCGTTGCGGCTGTCCGGGTCACCGAAGTTGTAGCTGAACAACGCCTGGTTCCACTCGAACGAGCCGTCGATCGCCTTCGAATACGGGTCGACGAGAAGCTTGTTGGCGTTGCACCGCAAGCCGTTCTGCGGGTCGTACGGGCCGTGCACGCGGTAGCCGTAGCGTTGGCCGGGTTCGATGTTGGGGATGTAGGCGTGCCAGATGTAGCCGTCGACCTCGGGCAGCGGGACCCGGCTCTCGGTTCCGTCGGCGTCGAACAGGCACAGCTCCACCCGCTCGGCCACCTCGCTGAACACGGCGAAATTCGTGCCCGCGCCGTCATAGGTGGCGCCCAGGGGGTAAGCCCTCCCCGGCCACACCTCTCCAGTGGGCGTGGGGGCAGGCGTCTCTGCGGTGGTCATGGCGCCATTGATACCCCGCCTGTGCGGTGATCAAACCGGCTGGGCACCCGCGTGGCGCGCCGGCACCCCGCGGCGGCCTGCTGCGGCGATGCCACCACGGTGTGCGCAAAACGCTTGTGTCGCTTATCCTTTTGTGCGGTCGCGCGGTAAGCGGGTGTCAGTCGCTCGTCACGGCTTGAGGATCACCTTGACGGCCCCGTCCTGCTTCTTCTGGAAGATGTCATAGGCGTGCGGCGCCTGCTCCAGCGGCAGGACGTGGGTGGCGAAATTGTCGACGCACAGCGGGTCGTCATCGGTGAGCAGCGGCATGATGTCGCCGACCCACCGCTTCACGTTGGCCTGCCCCATCCGCAGGGTCACCTGCTTGTCGAAGAGGGTGAGCAGCGGGAGCGGATCGGCCATCCCCCCGTACACGCCGATCAGCGAGATGGTTCCGCCGCGCCGCACGATGTCGATCGCGGAATAGAGGGCATGCAGCCGGTCCACGCCGGCGGTCTGCATGAGTCGCTTGGCGACGAAGTCCGGCAGCAAACCGGTGGCCTGCTGGACCAATTGCGCGGCGGGCGAGCCGTGGGACTCCATGCCCACGGCGTCGATCACGGAGTCCGTACCGCGGCCGTCGGTCAGGTCCCGGATCGCATCGCCCAGGTCGGCGTCGAGCCGCCCGAGGTCGACGGTGTGGATGCCGCGCTCCGCGGCGCGGGCCAGCCGTTCGGGCACCAGGTCGACGGCGATCACCCGGTAGCCGAGGTGATCGGCGATGCGCGCGGCCATGTCGCCGATCGGCCCCAGGCCCAGGACGGTGACCGTGCCGCCGTCGGGGATATCGGCGTACGCCACGGCCTGCCACGCCGTCGGCAGCACGTCGGACAGGTATACGAACCGCGAGTCCGGCGGCCCCTCAGGCACTTTGATGTGGGTGAACTGGGCCTGCGGCACACGCAGCAGCTCGGCCTGGCCGCCGGGAACCTCCCCGTAGAGCTCCGAGTAGCCGAACAGCGCCGCGCCCATGCCCTGAGCCCGCACCTGGGTGGTCTCGCACTGGGTGTAGAGCTGCTGGTCGCACATGTAGCAACTGCCACAGGAGATTTGGAAGGGGATCACGACCCGGTCCCCCACCCGCAGGTCGCCCGTTTCACCGCCGACCTCACGCACGATACCCATCGGCTCGTGCCCCAGGATGTCCCCGGGCTTCATGAACGCCCCGAGAATCTCGTAAAGATGCAGATCGGATCCGCAGATGTTGGTCGACGTGACTTCGACGATGGCGTCGGTGGGCTTCTCGATCTTCGGGTCGGGCACCGATTCCACTCGCACATCGCGCTTGCCGTGCCAGGTGACAGCCTTCATGTGCACAGCACATACCCGCCTGGCGCCCGCCGAAACTCCGGCCTGGGCGGCGCCGTCAACCGTGTCGACGCTTGAGCGGATGCTCGCTGTCGATCAGTGATTTCGCGACGTCGACGAGCCTGGTGTTGGATTGTTGCGAGAGCCGGGTGAGCAGTTCGAATGCTTCGACGGCGTCGAGACTGAAGCGCTCCATGATGATTCCCTTGGCCTGGCCGATCATGTCCCTGGACGCGAGGGCACTGCGGAATTGGTCCTGGCGGCGCAACATCGACCACGCCAGCGCGATGTGGGTGGCATGAACGGCGCCCAGCTCCACCGAGTCGTCGGGGAACGCGTGCGGCCGGTCGGCGTAGAAGTTGAGCGCGGCCATGCTGACCCGGTCCACAAACAACTCGTAGGACAGGATGGACCTGATCGGGGTCTCTTCGAGCGCGTGCCGCCGATACCGCGGCCACCGTTCATCTTTGGTGAGGTCGTCGCCGTGCAGCACGTGCTGCCGCCACGCGGCCTCCACGCACAGCCCCTCCCCGTATCGGTTCTGGATCTCGTCCAACAGGACTGGATAACGATGCGTGGCCGCCACGTTGGTCACCGCCCTGCTCCTCTCGGCTGGAGACCAGCTCCGCGAGCTGGGCGACGACGCCCGTACTGGTGTCTTGCACAGCACCCTCTCTCGAAGGTCTGCCCCCGGGGTGACCCCTGGGCGGCGAAATCCGGGCACGCTTCTTCTTGAGACACGCCTCGCTCATTCAAGCGTTCTAACGGTCGGTTTGGTGAGTCAATGCCGCCAAACGAAGTCTAGGAGCCAGAAAACGAAGTGCAGGCTCCGAGCGCCGATACCCTCGCCTTGTCCCACGTCACCGCTGCATACACGAAACACCCTGGGATAGGGTAGTTTTCGCGCCCGTCACCGATGGTTCGCCCGCCGTCGGCCCCGACCCGCCGCCCCTGCCCGTCCTACACTCGGACGGGTGACGTCAATCGTGATCGTGGGCAGCGGTTTCACCGGATTCACCTGCGCGCACCGCCTGGCCCGCATTCTGCGCCGCCGGCGCGCGGAGGTCGACATCACCATCATCTCCCCCGTCGACTACATGCTGTACACGCCGCTGCTGCCTGACGTCGCCGGCGGTGTTGTCGACGCCCGCTTCGTCGCGGTCCCACTGGCGAACACGCTCAAGGGCGTGCATGCCGTCCGCGGCCGCGTGGACGGCGTGGACTTCTCCCAACGCACGCTGACGTATTGCGATCCCGAAGAGCGCAGCCACACCATGTCCTGGGATCGGCTGGTGCTGACCCCCGGCTCGGTCACCCGGCTGTTCGACGTGCCGGGGCTCGCGACGTGCGCGCGCGGGTTGAAGACCACCGCCGAGGCCCTGTACCTGCGGGACCATTTCGTCGAGCAGCTGGAGCTGGCCAACATCGAGGAGAACCCGCGGATTGCGGCGGCACGCCGAACCGTCGTCGTGGTGGGCGCCTCCTATTCGGGCACCGAATTGGTGGTCCAGCTGCGGGCGCTGGCCGACGCGGCGGCCAAGCAGATGAGATTTGATCCGGCCGCCGTCAGGTTCTTGCTCCTCGACCTGGCCGAACAGCTGATGCCCGAGGTAGGCAAGAAGCTGGGTGATGCGGCGCAGAAGGTGCTCCGGCGGCGCGGCATCGATGTCCGGCTCGGCGTCACCCTTAAGGAGGCACACGCCGATCACGTTGTCCTGAGCGATGCCTCGCGCGTCGACACGCACACGATCGCCTGGGTGACGGGCGTGACGGGGGCGCCGTTGATCCAGGGCCTCGGGTTGCCCACGGAACGGGGCCGGCTGAAGGTCGGGGCCGATCTGCAGGTCCCGGACCAGCCGGGCGTGTTCGCGGCCGGTGACGCCGCCGCGGTCCCCGACCTCACTCAACCCGGACAGATCACCCCGCCGACCGCACAGCACGCGACCCGGCAGGGAAAGGTGCTGGCCCGCAACGTGGCCGCCAGCCTGGACCTCCCCCATTTCCGAGGCGCGCCCAAGGACTACAAGCACCGCAACCTGGGCCTGGTGGTGGACCTGGGCCCGTGGCACGCGGTCGCCAACCCGCTGAACGTGCACCTGTCCGGGTTGCCGGCGAAAGTCGTCACCCGGTCCTACCACCTCTATGCGATCCCGCGCGGCGTCAACCGGTGGGCAGTGGCGCTGGCCTACCTGACCGACCTGCTGTTCGACCGATCCGTGGTCTCGATTGGGCTCGCTTCCCAGAAGGATGCGGGGTTCGCGGCCAGCGAGGGCATCCCCATGCCGAAAACGGGATGAGCCGAGCCCTCAGCCCTCGGCCTTCTGCTGCGCCATGGCGTAGACGAGCTGGAGGAAGTCGGCCCCGGTCAGCACGGTGAACACGCCCGCGACCAGCCGGGTGAACCTGGGGGCGAAGACCAGGCCGATGGCGAACCCGGTCGCCACCCACATGTCCAGGCAGAACGGGCAGGTGAGCAACTCCCCGAAGCTGTGGCGCAGCGGGCTCTCCTCCCGAACCTCCTCCATCACCTCCGCCGGGCCGCCGCTGCCCTTGAAACGGGTGAACGGCGCACGCAGCGGGCTCGTCACCGCGTCCTTGGTCAGGGTCCGCGACAGCTTGTGGGTCCCGAGGGTCACGGTGACCAGGTCTTGCAACGGCCACCGCGTCGGCAGCCGGCGGCCGGTGACCACGGCGGCCAGCGTGGCGATCAGCACCACGGCGCCGTAAATGCACAACACCGCCACGTAGCCGCCCAACGGCCGGGGATTGTCCCCTCGGTATTCGTCGGCCTCCTGCCGAGCGCCATCGAGCACCTGGCCGACCGGGGCGCCGGTGTCCGTCACATTTCCCATTCGCAAACTCCTCCAAGGGGCGCTTCGCGGCGCTTCTAAGGCACGTCCAGCGAGTCAGGCACGTCCAGCGAGCTGAATACCCGATGGCGGCAGCCGCAACCCCCTCCGCCGGTGGCGTCAGGACGCCGAATTTTCCACCGGCCGCGCCGCGCCGTCCTCGTCGCCCGCCCTCGCTGTCTTGACCGCCTTGCGCAGGTCGCGGTTGGTGGAGCGCAGATCGGTGTTCGCCGCCGAGAGGGTGGCGTTGTGATCCTCCAGTTCGAGGATCCTGGCGATGCCGGCGAGGTTGACCCCGGACTCGACGAGTTCGCTGATGCGCTTCAGCCGGGCCAGGTCGTCGGCGCTGTAGCGCCGTGTTCCCCCCTCGCTGCGGGCCGGCGTGACTAGGCCGTGCCGCTCGTAGAGGCGCAGCGATTGCACCGCGATGCCGGAAAGCTCGGCCGCCACCGAGATGCCGTAGACGCCGTGGTTGGGCCGCGGGGCACCGGTGTCGCCGCTTGCGTCCGTCATCGCGCCTCCCCTCGTGCTCCGAGTTCAGAAAATCTATCTATCACACTTGCATCGTTATGTCGACGGTGCTATAAGAAATCTATGTCGATAGACATAGCAAATAGGCAATCCGCCACCATAGATTGGAGTGAGAGGTGACTGCCATGCTGATGCGTTCAGACCCCTTCCGTGAGCTCGACCGATTCACCAATCAAGTGTTCGGGACCGCCGCACGGCCGGCCGTGATGCCGATGGACGCGTGGCGCGAGGGGGAGAACTTCGTCGTGGAGTTCGACCTGCCGGGCATCAACCCCGAGTCGCTGGACATCGACATCGAACGCAACGTGGTGACCGTGCGCGCCGAACGGCCGGGCGTCGACCCGAACCGCGAGATGCTGGCCACCGAGCGTCCGCGCGGGGTGTTCAGCCGCCAGCTCGTCCTCGGCGAAAACCTGGACACCGAGCGGATCGAGGCGTCGTACACCGAAGGTGTTCTGCGACTGCACATCCCGGTGGCCGAAAAGGCCAAGCCGCGCAAGATCACCGTCGCGCGCGGCGCCCAACACCGGGCCATCAACGACACCGCCCCCCAGCCCGAGGTCGTCAACGCCTGATCGGTTTCGGGAGGCGGCCCGCGGCGCGCGCCCCTTTGGGCCGCGCCGCGGGCGCCCCTCGTCCCGGTAAGTTGCAAGCGAAGAGCGAGCGATGCGTTGGGATCTCGACGGCCAGACGGCCGACGTCGAGCGGGCCCTCGCCGGCGGGGCGGGGCAGCCGGCGGGCTGGTTCCGGTTCTACTTCGCCGACCAGCACTGGGAATGGTCGGAACAAGTGCAGCGGATGCACGGGTACACGCCGGGCAGTGTCACGCCCACCACCGAGCTGGTGCTTTCCCACAAGCATCCCGATGACCGCGGACACGTCGCGACCACCATCGACCAGATCCAAAACACCCGTGCGGCGTTCAGCACGCGCCACCGGATCATCGATGCGAACGGACGGGTGCGCCACGTGGTCGTCGTCGGCGACCGGCTCCTCGACGACCGGGGCGACGTGATCGGCACACACGGCTTCTACATCGACGTGTCGCCTCCGTCGGAACAGTCGGAACAGGCGGATGAGGACGCCGTCACGGCCCGACTGGCCGAGATCAGCGAGAGTCGCGCCGGCATCGAGCAGACCAAGGGCATGCTGATGCTCGTCTACAACATCAGTGACACCGCTGCCTTCGACCTGCTCAAATGGCTGTCTCAGGAGGCGAACGTCAAGCTGCGGTCGCTGGCCGAGCAGATCGCCGAGGACTTTCGCGGCGCCGGCGTGGCCCTCGACTCCCAGCCGGCATTCGACCACCTGTTACTCACCGCGCACCGGCGCGTGCGCCGCCGGAACGCGACCGGATGAGGTCCGCCTGCGGTGCCTGGCGCGGGCAGCCGCCAGGAGTTGCGCCACCCCGTCCTCGATCCCGGCGGCGAGCACCTCGATGTCGGGTGCGGTGTCATAGTCGGCGGTGATTCCGAACACGAACGTGTCGGCGTAGCTGACCATCGCGATACCGGTGCGCAACTGCAGCGCGATGGGCGGTATCGGCAGGATCTCCAGCACCCGACGCCCCATTAGTGTCTGCTTGCCCCGCGGCCCGGGCACGTTGGTGGCCAGGCCGACGACCGCGCGCTGCGGCAACCGCGATAGGAGCCGAATGGCCCACGCGGACAACGCAAACGGCGCGGCCTTGGCCGCCGACACCGCCGCACTGCCGCCCTGGCTCTGGCCGCTGGCCTTGGCCCGGGTCAGCCGCTCGTGCACCAGGCGCAGCTGTTCGACGGGGTCGCCCTCGTCGACCGGCAGTAGCGGCAGCATCGCCGACACCTGGTTGTCGGCCATCTCGAAGCGGTTGGCCGTGCGGACCGAGACGGGCACCAACGTGCGCAGCGAGTTGCGGCTCGGCCGCTCGCCACGGTCGAGCAGGATCTGGCGATAACTGGACGTGATCGCCGCGAGCGCAACGTCATTGAGCGTCACGTCGAACGCTCGCGCCACCTTACGCAGGTCGGCCAGCGCGACGCGGGCCACGCTGTAGCGCCGCATCGTGGTGACCGGTCCGTGCAGCGACGACCACGGCGCCGGGCGAAGCAGGCTGGCGGTCAGTTCGGCCAGGCCCAGGGCGGCGTGTTCGGCAGCGGCGGCGGCGCCGAGCGCGCCGCGCGCCATCGCGCCGAGGAACGCCACCGGGTTGGGGTTCCACTTCGGCGGCCCGCTCGGGACCGCCCGCGCGCTGCGGTGGATATCGGTCGCGTAGGAACCACCGCCGCCGTTGTCGCTGAACCTCGCCAGCATCTGCGTCGTCGCGATGCCGTCGGCGATGCAGTGATGGATTTTGGTGAGCACGGCCCACCGGTCGTCGCTCAGGCCCTCGATGATCCAGCAGTCCCACAGCGGGCGCTCTCGGTCCAGCCGGCGTTCCATCAGGGTGGCGACCATCTCGAACAGCTCGGCGTCGCCGCCGGGCTTTGGCAGCGCGGCGCGGTGCAGGTGGCGCGACAGGTCGAAGTGTGGGTCGTCCACCCACTCGGGCGGCCGAAGATCGAGCGGGTGGGTCCGTAACACCTGCCGGCAGCGCGGCATCGACTGCACCCGCTCCGCGAACGCCGCGACGAACTCGTCGTAGCCGGGCGCCGGTCCCTCCATGATCGACACCCCACCCACCGCCAGGCTCACGTGCGGGTCGGAGTCCTCCACCTCGAGGAAGCCCGCATCCAGCGCCGTCAGTTGCTCCATCTGGCTACTGTCCTGCCGTGGGTTTCCCGCACATCAGGGCCGGAAGTCCTCAACTTCTGGGGTCAAACGGAGGCAGCGCGCGGGGCGGTGCCGGCCCTATCGTGGGCAGGGTGACGACGGGTGCACGATCGGCGCTGCGAGTACCGCGCGCAGACCCGTTGCGCCGCAGGGCAACACCAAAGCAAGGAAACCGATCATGAGTGGAATGTCCTATATTCGGTTCTTCGAGGAAATCGGCATCGACGACGTCCCGATCGTCGGCGGCAAGAACGCCTCGCTGGGCGAGATGTTCCAGAAGCTGTCCGCCGACGGCGTGCGCGTCCCGCACGGGTTCGCCACCACCGCCGGTGCCTACCGGCACATGCTGGATCAGGCCGGGGCCTGGGACGCCCTGCACGCCGAGCTCGACGAGCTCGACCCGGACGACGTCACGGCGCTGGCGCGCAAAGGCAAGCGCGCCCGTGAAATCGTCTACGGCGCCGGACTTCCCGACGACGTAGCGGCCGAGATCACCGCCGCCTACCGGATGCTGCAGGACGAATACGGCGAGGACGTCAGCCTGGCCGTGCGGAGCTCGGCGACCGCCGAGGACCTTCCGACGGCCAGCTTTGCGGGCCAGCAGGAGACCTTTCTCAACATCAGGGGCACCGAGAGTCTCCTCGACGCTTGTCGTCGTTGCTTCGCCAGCTTGTTCACCGACCGGGCCATCCATTACCGCATCGATCAGGGCTTCGATCATTTCAAGGTCTCGCTGTCCATCGGCGTGATGAAGATGGTGCGCTCGGACCTCGCCTCGTCGGGCGTGATGTTCACCATCGACACCGAATCCGGCTTCAGCGATGTCGTTTTCGTGACCGGCGCCTACGGCCTCGGCGAGAACGTCGTTCAGGGCGCCGTGGACCCCGACGAATTCTACGTGCACAAGCCGACCTACCTGGCCGGTCACCGCGCCGTCTTGCGCCGCCTGATCGGCGACAAGGCCGTCAAGATGGTGTTCGTCGAGGGTGGGACCAAGTACACGACCCGCAACATCCCGACGCCGGAGGGTGACCGCACGCGCTTCTGCGTCACCGACGACGACGTTCTCGAGCTCGCCGGCTACGCCTGCGCCATCGAGCGGCACTACGGGCGACCGATGGACATTGAGTGGGCCAAGGACGGCCTGGACGGCAAGCTCTACATCGTCCAGGCGCGCCCCGAGACGGTGGCCTCCCAGCGCAGCCTGACGACCGTGGAGAGCTACGTCCTCGAGGGCAGAGGCGAGGTGCTGGCCGAGGGCCGGTCAGTCGGCGAGAAGGTCGCCTCGGGGGTGGCGAAGCGGATCACCGACCTCGACCGCCTCTCGGACTTCCAGCCCGGGCAGGTGCTGGTCGCCGACACCACCACGCCGGACTGGGAACCGGTCATGAAGGCCGCCGCCGCCGTCGTCACGAACCGCGGCGGCCGGACCTGCCACGCGGCGATCATCGCGCGCGAACTCGGCATCCCGGCCGTGGTCGGGGCGGGTGACGCCACCACCACGGTGCCGGATGGCGAGGTCGTCACCGTGTCGTGCGTGGAGGGCGACGCCGGGCGCGTGTACCGGGGCGAGGTCGGGTTCCACGTGGACCGCACCGAGGTGTCCGACCTGGCGCGGCCACGGACCCAGGTCATGATCAACCTCGGTAACCCCGACCTCGCGTTCAAGACGTCGTTTCTGCCGAATGACGGCGTGGGACTCGCCCGGATGGAGTTCATCGTGAGCGAGTACATCAAGGTGCATCCGCTCGCCCTACTGCATCCGGACAAGGTTGACGACCCCGAAGCCCGTCGGACGATCGCCCGGCTCACCCAGGGTTACGCCGACGGGGGCGAGTTCTTCGTGCAGCGGCTCTCGGAGGGAATCGGCACCATCGCGGCCGCCTTCTGGCCCAAGCCCGTCGTGGTGCGGACGTCCGACTTCAAGTCGAACGAATACGCCAGCCTGATCGGCGGGACCGGCTTCGAGCCGGTCGAGAGCAACCCGATGATCGGCTTCCGCGGCGCGTCGCGGTACGCGCACCCGGCCTACGCCGAGGGCTTCGAGCTGGAGTGCCGCGCGATGAAGCGGGTCCGCGAGGAAATGGGTCTGACGAATGTCGTCATCATGCTGCCCTTCGTGCGCCGAGTCGCCGAGGCGGACCTGGTGCTGCGGACAATGGCCGACCACGGCCTGCGGCGCGGCCAGGACGGGCTCGAGGTGTATGCGATGTGCGAGATCCCGAACAACGTGATCCTGCTGGACGAGTTCGCCAAGCGCTTCGACGGTTTCTCCATCGGCTCGAACGACCTCACCCAGCTCACGCTCGGGGTCGACCGGGACAGCGAGATCGTCGCCTTCGACTACGACGAACGCGACGATGGGGTCAAGGAGATGATCCGGTTGGCCGTGGAGGGCTGCCGCCGCAACGGGATTCACTCGGGGTTGTGCGGTCAAGCGCCCTCGGATTACCCCGACATGGCCGAGTTCCTGGTCCGCATCGGCATCGATTCGATCAGTCTGAACCCCGACGTGGTGGTGAAGACCACCCGCCGGATTCTCGAGCTGGAGCGGCAGGTCGTGCCTCTGAGCTGATCGGCCGACGGTACACGGCGGCGCTTCCCATCGGCGACTAGCTCCCGGCTTCGCCGAAATTGCCGTGAGGGCTGTCATCACCGACGAGTGCAGCGTGACCGTGGGCGCAATCTCGCTAATCCGCGTGATCCGCGACTAATCCGCGAGTGATCCGTGAGCGTCAGGCGCGCGGCTGGCGATACAGCGCCGCACCGGCGGTGACGCCCGCGCCGGCGACGACGAGCATGATCCGCGCGCCCGTTGGAAGCCTTTCGACCTCCGGTTCGAGCGCCGCCGCCAACGCGGCCGTGTTCATGCGGTGATCGGATGCGGCGCGGATCTTTTCGGTCGGCACGCCGAGCAGCCGGCTCAACGCGTCGCGGTACCCGGGCCGGGCGGGGGCGGCGATGATCAGGTCGATGTCTTCCCACCGCGTGGATTGCTGGTCCAGGCATGCGCGCGCCGCCTCCGCGGCGGCCGCGGCGAAGCGCTCGTCCATGTCGGGCGACTCGATGAACCGCAATACGTTGCGGGCGTCCTTGAATCCCACTGTCGCGGTGAACGCCTCGGAATCTTCTCCGTTGGTGTGCACCCACGAGACGCGGCTGAGGCCGTCGTCGTCATCGGACCATCCGCACAGCATCGCCGCTCCCGCGGCCGAGAAGGGGAAGTGCTCGCTCATCCCGTGTCCGGGGTTGGCATCGCTGGCGACGACGAGCGCGCGCCGGATGGCGTGACTCCGCAAGAAACCGTCCACGATCTGCAGCGCGGTCAGCATTCCGCAGGTGCCGTTGGCGATGTCGAACGAAAAGGTGCCGTGGGCGCCGGCGTGCGGGTCCCCGGGGTTGGCGCCGATGTCGTCCTGGATGAGGGCGGCCAGCGCGGGCTCGCCGAGGTTGCGGTCCCGGTAAATGCCCGCGTTGACGACGAGGTCGAGGTCGGACGCGGCACAGCCGGCCCGCTTGAGGCAGCCCTTGGCGGCGGTGACGGCGAGATGCAACGCGCTGTGACGGCCGCGCAGTCGCGGATGCGAGATGTCGATCCGATCAATCACTGTGCCCATAGCGGCTGACCACCTCCTCGTCCAGGGTCAACAAGACCACGCCGATTTCCAGCCCGGAGGCGAGCGCCAGCAGCGCGATCCTCTCCCCGGGCTTGATCCGCCCCGCCTCGAGTTCCTCGACCAGGGCCACCGTGTGGGTGGTCGACGCGGTGTTGCCGTACCGGTCCACGGTGATCACCGCGTCGTGGCGCGGGCTGTCGCCGAACACCTCGGTCATCCGCGCCATGCCCTTGCGGATCGCGCGGGCCGAAGTCTGGTGGGTAATCACGTGGTCGATGTCGTGGATCGAAAGGCCCACGGTGTCAAGCACTTCGGTCAACAGCAGGGGGGTGTCGGCGATCGCGGCCTTCTGGATGGCGCGGGAGTTGGTGAACATCCGCGCGCCGGGGTCATGGCCCTGCGGATATGCCAGGCAGAGCCGGCTGTAGTCGGCGACCGTCGTGAAGCCGGCCAGCGCGATTCCGGCCGAACCGGCCGGGGCCCGCTCGAGCAGCAGGGCCGCGCCGGCATCGCCGAGGGTCAAGCAGGCGAGTTCCTTGCTCATGATGTTGCGGATGTGCTGGGCGGCGTTGTGGCTCAGCTGCGAGATGTACTCGCCGCTCACGACGAGGCCGCGCTCGACCACGCCCTGCCTGATCCAGTTGTTCAGGATGGTGACGCCGGTGAGCATTCCGGCACACGCGTTGGACACGTCGAACGTCATCGCATTGTCGGCGCCGATCGCGCGCGCCACGGCGCTGCTCATCGTCGGTTCGAGCCATTGGGTCAGGCCGCCGCGAAACTTCGTGATGCTGCAGCTGATGACCACGTCCAGCGAAGCCGGGTCCTGTTTCGCGCCCGCGAGACAGTCCACTGCCGCCGAGGAGGCCAGCGTGAAGGAGTCCTCGTCCCCCGCCGAGATCCGCCGTTCGCGGATGCCGGTCAGCCGCTCCAGGTCGATATGGGTGTGGTGGCGGGTGGACGCCATCAACTCGTCGGTCGTCAGCCGAGTGCCGGGCAGATGACGGCCCGCACCCGCCACCCGCGCCACGAACGGCGCTTCGCCGCCTTCCCCGGTTTCCATCACCAGCCAATGCCGAGTCATCGGCGCCACCTCCTTTGGTTAGCGGTCACTGGCGGATCTCCAGGACTTCGGTCACCGGGCGGCGGGCCGTCCCGCCGACGTGTGGGTCGCGGGCCGGCGACGTGCCGATCCTGATCAATAGTTGTGGCCGCCCGGGGTTTCCGGTCACCTCGCTGATGACGTCGCGGCTGGCCGCCATCTCGGTCATATGGGTCAGCGTGCAGGTGGCCATCCCGGCCACGGCGCACTCAAGCAGGACCGCCGACAGCGCCTCACCGCATCGCAGCACGTCCAGCAGTGCATCGGTCTCGGTGGTGAGGACCACGATCTGGGACTGGTCGTGCTCGACAGTGGCGTGACGGCCGCCTCCGCCCGCAGGGGGAAACGCCCGGCCGATGTCGACACGGGACGACTCCGAGCTGGACACCAGCTCGCTCTGCGGCACACCCATGTCGGAGCTGAACGGCGATGTCCACCAACGCAATTCGTCCTGGTAGGAGGTGTCGTACCGACGCAAGGTCTCGGTGAGCCGGGACGCTTCGGCCAGGGCCGGCCGCGCGTCGTCCGTCACGGTGTCGAGGCTGATCCCGTACGGCGCGACCGCCCGGCGGAGCGCGGCCTCCAGAGCGGGCCAGGCGGCCGGGGCGCGATAAGGCAACCGGTCGGTGTGCCGGCGAAGGATCGCGGCCGCGCGCCGTCGATGCGATTCGGTCACCTCCGCCAGAGGCGAGAACCGCAGACTGGCAAGGTGATCCGGGTCTTTCGGGTCCGGCAGGCGGTGGGTGACGCTGTCCCAGCCGGCCGCCGCCATGGCCACGCGCAGATGGTCGAGGACCGCACCGCAGCTCAGAGTCAATTCCCGGCCCGCCCGGTCCGTCGCGTACACCAGCCGATAGCGGTCCGCCCGGAGCGACAACGCCGGCCCCTCGGCGATCCACCGCCACGGCTGGCTGTTGTGCAGGGAAGGCGCGTGGCAGGCGAGGGTCACGGCCTCGCGGATCACCTGCACGTCCGGCGCGTTCTCTCGCATCTCAACCACTTCGCCCTGCCGATCAGGTCGCTCGACGCCAGACATCAAGCGCCTCCTGCACTCCGACGCCGAGCGGTCGGGACGTGTCGAGCCGGTGCGCGGCCGGCCAGCCCGCGCCGGACTCCTCGCGCCGGGCCGCCAGCACCCCGGCGATTTCCGGGGTCACCTCGGAGCTGCCCGGCGGTCGTGTCGTGATCCGGTCAGCCGCCGTGTCAGGCGTCGCGGAACACAGCAACTCCACCATCGCCGCATGCGTCCGGCCGGCCAGGCGGTGCGCCTCGGCGCGGTTGCGCGGGTCGTGCCAGGTGCCGTCGAGGATCACCGATCGGCCGTCGGCCAGCAGCCGGCCCGCCCGGTGCAGGACGGCCTCGTAGACCGTCGCGACGTTGTTCGGGCTGTACAAGCCGGAGTCCAGCACGCCGGCGTCCCCGCCGATGACGCCCGCGTCACGCAACTCCCGTCGCACGTCGTCCGTGGAAATCACCTGCGCCCCAACTCGTTCAGCGAGCGCCCGGGCGACGGTGGACTTCCCGGTGCCCGGGTTGCCGCCGACGAGCGCCAGTCGGACGGTCCCGGCCTCGAGATGGCGGGTGGCGATAGCGAGGTGGCGCGCGGCGTCATCAGCGGCCGCCGGTGCGCCCTGCGAAACCCGCACGCAATCCACCTTCGCCCTGACCCCGGCCCGGTAGGCGATATAGAAGTCGTGAAGCGCCGGCGGCGCAGCGTCGGCCGCAAGCGCCGCGTGGCGTTCGAGAAAGTAGCCGCCAAGGTCCGCCCGCCCCAGGAACTCCAGGTCCATCGCGAGGAAGGCGGCGTCGTCGGCGCAGTCGACGTAGCGCAGGTTGTCGTCGAACTCGAGGCAGTCAAGCAGGGCCGGCTTGCCGTCGACCCAGAAGATGTCGTCGGCCAGCAGGTCGCCGTGCCCGTCGACGATTCGTCCGTCCTCGCGGCGATGCGCGAAAAGGGCGGCACGCCCGGCGATGAACTGGTCGGCCAGGCGCCGCACCAGGGCTACGGATTCGGGCGAAATCCCCATATCCGGCCGCGCCGCGTAGCGCTCCAGCTCGACCAGGTTGTCGTGCCAGCGTCGCTCGATCGCGACCGGCTCGCCCTGGGCGCTGATGTCGCGGCCCCGTTCGGCGCGCGCATGAAAGCGCGCCAGCACGTCGGCGATGGCGTCCAGCACGCGTCGCAGGGATTCGTCGGAGTCGCGGCCCACCATGGCCGCCAACCGGTCCTCGTCGTGGTAGCGCCGCATCACCACGAGCGGTTCGGCCGGACCCCCGGCGGGATCGGTGAGATGCGCGACACCGAAATAGCTGTCGGGAGACAGGCGGCTGTTGAGCTCGACCTCCCGCCGGCAGGCGCGCTCCCGCTGCTGCGGTGTACGGAAATCGAGAAAGTCGGTCAGCACCGGCTTTTTGGCCTTGAATGCCCGGTCGCCCGCCAAAACCACTATGCCCGTGTGGGTTTCGTGCACGTCGACATAGGGCACGGCAATCCTTGTCGTTGACTCGGTCTCCGTAGCGGTGGACATGTGGCCGCGCGCCCCTAGGACGGCCGGGCCACGATCACGGGCATCCGCACCGCGTGGACGACGGCATTGCTCACCGAACCTAGCAGCATGCCGCTCAAACCGCCCCGGCCGTTGCTGCCCACGATGGTCAGTTGCGCCGATTCGGACTTCTCGATCAGCTGCCGGGCCGGCTGGTCACACACGACGAGCCGGTGCACCGTCACGTCCGGGTAGCGTTCCTGCCACCCCGCGAGGCTCTCGGCCAGACTCCGCTCCGCCTCGGCTTTCACGGCCGACCAGTCCAGTCCCGGTAACTCGAAGACGTCGGCGTCGCTCCAGGCGTGCAGCGCCGTCAGCTCGACGCCGCGGCGCGAAGCCTCGTCGAAGGCGATGGCCGTCGCGAGGTCGGAGGCCGGCGAACCGTCGATGCCCACCAGGACGGGGGCCTGCTGCGGGTGGGGCATGAGCGGGTCCTCGTCGTGGATGACCGCCACCGGGCAGTGCGCGGTGCGCACCACGCTGGAGCTCACCGAGCCCAGGAGCAGCCGCGCAACCGCTCCGCGGCCGTTGCTGCCGACGACGACCATCTCCGCCTCGTCGGACATCGCGACCAGCGTCGGCACAGGCGGCGCGCACCTCAACTCGCTGTGGATTTCGACGGCGCGGTCCGCACTCACGGCCTCACGGGCGATCTTCACGGCGTGCTCGAGGGTTTCGCGGCCCTGCTCCTCCTGCCATACCGCGACGCCGGCGGACACCGGCAGCTGCGGCAGCATCGGCACCATCGCATTGACCATGTGGACCACCGTCAGCGGCACATGCCGCATAGCCGCTTCCCGGGCCGCCCAGCAGACCGCTGCATTCGACGCCCCGGATCCGTCGACTCCGACAACGATCCGGTTCCCAGGTGCAGACATTCGGTTCTCCCTCCGTCAGGGGGAACGCTATTGCCCGGACGGGCGGCGATCATGAGGCTTAAGTCCCCAACCGCATGGTCATCAGGCCCCGGTGCACGCACGAGGGTTGACCCGGTTCATGCGGTGGCCCATCGTCACAAAGGTGACCGAATGGCCCGCGACCATCGACCGGCGTTACCACGATGCGGTGATCCTCTCGCTCTGCAGCCTGGTCACCGAGACCCGTTCGGGTGACACCGAAGTGATCGAGGCCCGCGATTCGACCCTCCCGTTGCTGCGACGCCTGCATGACGCCGGCATCGGCACCGCCGTCTACTCGTCCACCCACGACTGCGCGCAGGCGCTGCGGGCCGCGGGGCTCGGCGACCTCGTCCGCGTGGTCGTCGAGGGGTCCGGGAAGCCCGATGCCGAGGCCTTGACCGGCATGGCAAAGCGGTTGGGCACGCGGCCCGTTCGCTGCGCGGTCATCGACTGCGAGCCGGACGGCGTCGCGGCCGCCCAGGACGGCGGCTTTCGGCTCGTCATCGGAGTCGAGCGCAACGGCGGCGGCGACCAGCTGGCGTCCGCTGGGGCCGACACCGTCGTCGCCGACCTGGCGGAGATCACCGTGCGGACATTCGGCAGCGCCATGTCGACGATCGCCGACGGCCTCCAGGTGTACGGCCAGCTGAAGGCCTTGGCGCTGAACCGACGGCCGGCGGTGTTCCTGGACTTCGACGGCACCCTGTCCGACATCGTCGGGCGGCCGGAGGCCGCGACGCTCGTCGCCGGCGCCGCCGACGCGTTGTCGGCCCTGGCCGCGCTGTGTCCCGTCGCGGTCATCAGCGGGCGGGATCTGCAAGACGTGCGCGCCAGGGTCGACGTCGACGGCGTGTGGTACGCGGGCAGCCACGGCTTCGAGCTCGCCGCACCGGACGGGACCCAGCACGAGAACGCCGCCGCCGCCGGCCTGACCGACGCCGTGTCGCGCGCCGCCGCCCAGCTGGCGGAGACATTGAGCGGCATCCCGGGAATCTCCATCGAGCCCAAGCGCTTTGCGGTGGCCGTCCACTACCGCAACGCCGATCCCCGCAAGGTCGACCGGATCGTCGCGGCGGTGCACCAGCTCGGACGATCGGCGGGACTGCGGGTCACCACCGGCCGCAGGGTCATCGAGCTTCGCCCCGACATCGACTGGAACAAGGGCAGGGCCGTCAACTGGGTTCTCGACAGAATCCAAGGCGACGGAGGACCGGCCGAGGCGCGCGCCGTCCTGCCCATCTATGTCGGCGACGACATCACCGACGAAGACGCCTTCGGCGCGATCCACTTCGATGGGGTCGGGATCGTGGTGCGCCACGACGAGGATGGGGACCGACCTTCTGCCGCACTGTTCAGTCTCGAGAACCCCTCCGCAGTATGTGAATTCATCAGCCGGCTGGCACACGACCTGCAAGCCCGGGCGCCCAGACCGAGCGACCCGTGGGAGCTGATCTACGAGGGCTACGACGCGGAGCACGAGCGGCTGCGCGAATCGCTGTGCACCGTGGGCAACGGGTACGTCGCCACGCGCGGCTGCGCCCCGGAGGCCGGAGCGTCCGAGTCGCACTACCCGGGAACCTACGCCGCGGGGGTGTACAACGAGCTCTCCGATCGGATCGGGGGCCGTACCATCGAGAACGAGAGCCTGGTCAACCTGCCGAACTGGCTGTCGCTGACGTTCCGCATCGACGGCGGGCCCTGGTTTGACATCGACGACGCCGAGTTGCTGTTCTACCGGCAGACCTTCGACCTGCGGCACGCGACGCTGACGCGCGAACTCCGGTTCCGGGACGCGGCCGGGCGGGTCACGGCCCTGACGCAGCAAAGGTTCGTGTCCATGCACTCCCCGCACGTCCTCGCCATGCGGACCACGGTGACGGCCGAGAACTGGTCGGGCACCGTCGAATTCAGATCGCTGCTGGACGGGACCGTGCAGAACACGATGGTGGAGCGCTACCGGTCGCTGTCGAGCACGCACCTCGTCGGGGCGGTGATCGACGAGATAGCGCCCGACTCGGTGATTCTGCGAACGCAGACGTCGCAATCGCACATCTCGATCGCGGTGGCCGCGCGCAGCACGGTGTGGTGCGGCGACACGCCGGCCGATGCGGAATACGCGCCCGTCCGGGAGTCCAACCGCGGCGGTCACGACATCGCGGTCGAGCTGTCCGCGGGACAGGCGGTCACCTGCGAGAAAGTCGCGACCATCTTCACGTCTCGCGACGCCGCCATCTCGGAACCGGCCAGCGCGGCGCTCCAAAGGCTCGGCGCCGCAGGCCGATACGCCGAACTCCATCATCAGCATGCCGGGGTATGGACGCGGCTGTGGGAGCAGTGCGACATTGGGCTCGACGACAACGAAGACGCGGTGCGTGTGCTGCGCCTGCATCTGGTCCATCTGCTGCAGACGATTTCGCCGCATACCGCCGAGCTCGACGCGGGGGTGCCGGCGCGCGGGCTGCACGGCGAGGCGTACCGCGGGCACGTCTTCTGGGATTCGCTGTTCGTGTCCCCGGTGCTGAACTTGCGCATGCCCAACGTGTCGCGGTCACTGCTGCTCTACCGGTACCGGCGACTCCCCCAGGCACGCCTGGCCGCGCGACGGGCCGGCTATCTCGGCGCGATGTATCCGTGGCAATCCGGCAGCGACGGGCGGGAGGCGAGCCAGCAGCTGCACCTCAACCCGCAGTCGGGCCGGTGGAATCCGGACGCCAGCGCGCGCGCACACCACGTCGGGCTGGCAATCGCCTACAACGTCTGGCAGCACTACCAGGTGACCGGCGACCGTCAATGGCTCATCGACTACGGAGCCGAGATGCTGGTCGAGATCGCGCGGTTCTGGGTGGGTTTGGCGAGTCTCGACGACAGCCGTGGCCGTTACACGATCCGCGGGATCATCGGTCCCGACGAGTTTCACTCGGGTTACCCCGGCAAGGAATACGACGGCGTCGACAACAACGCATACACCAATGTGATGGCGGTCTGGGTGATCATGCGGGCGATGGACGCGATGGACCTGCTGCCGCTGCGCGACCGGCTCGATCTCATCGCGAAGGTCGACCTGGCCACCGACGAGCTGGACCGGTGGGATCATGTGACGCGCCGGATGTTCGTCCCCTTCCACGACGGTGTGGTCAGCCAGTTCGAAGGCTATTCGGACCTGGAGGAACTGGACTGGGAGCGGTACCGGCAACGCTATGGGAACATTCAGCGGCTCGATCGCATCCTCGAGGCCGAGGACGACAGCGTGAACAATTACAAGGCGTCCAAGCAGGCCGATGCGCTGATGCTGTTCTATCTGTTGTCGTCCGAGGAGCTGCTGGGGCTCTTCGGCCGGCTCGGGTACCGGTTTGCGCCGGAGCAGATCCCGAAGACGGTCGATTACTACCTCGCGCGCACGTCCGACGGGTCGACGCTCAGCTCGCTCGTCCATTCGTGGGTCGTGGCCCGCGCCAACCGGCGTCATGCCATGAAGTACTTCGTGCAGGTGCTGGCTTCCGACGTCGCGGACATTCAGGGTGGTACGACGTCGGAGGGCATCCACCTGGCCGCGATGGCCGGCAGCATCGACTTGCTGCAGCGGTGCTTCACCGGACTCGAGACGCGCGACGACCGGCTCGTGCTGGCGCCGCACTGGCCGAAGGCCCTGGGCCCGATCGAGTTCGCGTTCGTCTACCGCGGCCAGCGTCTGCACCTTCGCATCAGCGGCCGGGCCGGCGCCTTGACGTCCGAGGCGGGCAATGCCGAGCCGATCCGGGTCGAATGCCGCGGCCGGTTACACCGCCTGGAACCCGGCCACACCATCGAAGTCGCCTGACGCACGGCCATCCGCAGGTGACCATTGCCTTCAAACGGGGGTCGAACGGCCCTGCGCGCACCGGGCCGCGCCGAATAACGTCGGCGGTGGCGGTGCCGGGACTGTCCCGGTAGCCAATGGACTGGGAGGACGCGATGAATCATCCGCAGCCATCGGAGCGGATCGTGGTGGGTATCGACGGCTCGGCCGCCGCGATCAACGCGGCGAAATGGGCGGCGGCCGAGGCGGTCAGCCGGAACGTCCCGCTGCGGCTGGTCCACGCCGTGCCCGAGCGGTGCGCGGACGAGGGCACGGGTGACGAGAGCCTCGAGGTTCAGTACGCCGAAACGTCGCTGCGCGACGCCGACGCGGCGCTGCAGGCCACGGGCGAGCCGGTCAAGGTCGAGTGCGGCATCGTGCGCGGCTCGCCCGAGAGCACCCTGATTGTCGAATCGCGCAATGCCGCAATGATTTGCATCGGATCGGTGGGAATCGGGCGCATCGCCAGCAAGGTCCTCGGTTCGACCGCCGACGCCGTTGCCCGCAAGGCGCACTGCCCGGTCGCGGTCGTCCGCACCGATCACCAGCCCGCAGCGGGCTCAGACGCCGGGTGGGTCGCCGTGGTCGTCGACGAAGCGCCGAGCAACGACGCGGTGCTCGAACACGGCTTCCGGGAGGCGCAGCTGCGGTCGGCGCCGATCCTGGCGATGGGGGTGTGGCGCTGGGGGCTGGGCGAGATTCCCTACCGCCAGCTGGAAGACCGCCTCGGCCCGTGGGTGGCCAGGTATCCACAGGTGCACGTCATGCCTGCGGCCGCCCGTCGCGGGGCCGCCGAATTCCTCACCCACACACAGGAATCCGTGCAGCTCGCCGTGGTGGGCGACGAGGACGCCGACAAGGTCGCGCGGATGGTGGGGCCCACCGGACCGCGCATGGCCGGGCGCGTCGGGTGCTCGGTGCTGGTCGTCCGGCACTGAGCGGCCGGCCTGCCTTCCGCGCGCCGAACGGGATTACGCACTAAGTTCCACGAATGTGGCTGCATGGCACCCACGGCGGATCGATGCACCGAGGGCGACTCACGCCACTAGCCATCCGAGGACGGCATGCCGGCGACGAACGGCGTGTCCACCCCCACCCGGCCGACGCCGGCGGCGCCGCCCGGTGATCCCAGGGGGGTGTCCCGCCCCGGCAACGGTTCGTTGAAGAATGCCGCGTTGTCCGCCAGGTGCCGCAGTTGGTCCTCGGGCAGGTCGCCCTCCCAATAGATCGCCTCGACGCGGCAGGCCGACTGGCAGGCGCCGCAGTCCACGCACTCGTCGGGATTGATGTAGAGGCTGCGCGCGCCCTCATAGATGCAGTCGACCGGGCATTCCTGCACACAGGACCCGTCCACCACGTCTACGCACGCCGCGCCGATCACGTAAGTCATAAGCCGCGACGGTAGCCACCCGACGGCGCCGCATGCGCCTGCCGAACGGCCTCGATACCCGGGACCAAAGGCCCTGCCGGGCTACGCGTTGCGAACGACGATCACCGGCACTTTCACCGTCTGGGCCACGGCGGAACTGACGGACCCCAGCAGCATGCCGGGAAACCCGCCGCGGCCGTGGCTGCCGACCACCACCAGCTGGGCGCGCTCGGATTCCTTGACCAGCCACTGGGATGGCTTGTCGCAGTACAGGAGCCGGTGCACGCGCACGTCCGGATACCGCTCCTGCCAGCCGGCCAGTCGTTCGGCGAGGATTTCCTGCCCTTCCGCCTCGCGGTCGCGCCAGTCCATGCCGAGGATCGGGAACACCCCCACGTCGCTCCACACGTGCAACGCCAGCAGGTCGACCCCCCGGCGCGAGGCCTCGTCGAACGCCAGGGCCGTCGCCGCCTCGGACGCCGGCGACCCGTCGATGCCCAGCAGCACGGGCGCTCCCGGTCCGGGAGCCGTGGCCTCGTCGGAGTGGATCACCGCGACCGGGCAGTGTGCGTAGTGGATCAGCCCGGCGGTCACCGAGCCCAGCAGCAGGCGGCCCAGCGCCCCCAACCCCTGGCTGCCGGCCACGACGATCCACGCATCATTCGAGGCCTCGATCAGCGCCGGCACCACGCCGGAATACACCGTCTCGGTGTGGATCTCGACGTGCTTGGAGTCGACGAGGCTGGCGGTCAGTGTCTTGCGCGCTCGGTCGATGACCTGGCGCGCATCGTCCTGCTGCCACTCGGGCATGTCCGCGTACAGCTGGCCCACCGGCCAACCGACGACCACCGGCGGGACGGCGTGCATGAGCGTGATCGGCAGGCCGCGCAATTCCGCCTCACGGGCACCCCAGGCCACCGCGGCGTCGGACGCCGCGGAGCCGTCGACGCATACCAGCACGCCGTATTTGCCTGCATTCTCTACCATTTCACGCTCCTTGCTACGAAATCTCTTCGGGAAGCTCGATTTCCAGGTGGCGAACCGACCCGTCCGCGGGTTCGCTGTGCCAACCGAGTTCGAAGAAGACGGTCAGCATCAGGTGGTTCTCGCCGAGCACGTCGGCGGCGAAGCGCTCCACGCCGTTGGCCCGGGCGATCCGGCCGAGGTGTTTGAGCAGGGCGGTTCCCGCTCCCTGCGAATGGTCCTCGTGGGCCACCACGACGGCGACCTCCGCGACTCGCGGCTCGTCGCGCATGACCGTGTAGTGCGCGACCCCGATCAGCCGGTCCGCGTCGAAGGCGCCCAGCGCGTACGAACCGTCGGCGGCCC
This sequence comes from Mycobacterium saskatchewanense, assembly GCF_010729105.1. NCBI lineage: Bacteria > Bacillati > Actinomycetota > Actinomycetes > Mycobacteriales > Mycobacteriaceae > Mycobacterium > Mycobacterium saskatchewanense. Next base: position 5,287,591 of record NZ_AP022573.1, on the reverse strand, counting down.
CGGTCAGCTTGCCGACCAACTCGGGCAGGCCGATGGGCTGCAGCGTGAAGAACCGAAAGTACCGGTCGTGGTCGGAGAGGTGCTCATGAAGCGCCAACACGGCCGCCGCGTCGCCGGCGCCCAGGCGCCGCAACGACACCTGCCGCCCGTCGAGCAGTCGGGCGCTGGCCGCCTGCACCGCCTGGTCGCTCATGTTTCATGACGCTATTCCGGAGCGACGCCCTCCGGGAGGGGCCGTTGGGCCTCAGGGGGCGGCCATTGGTCCCGGTGAAGCCCTCTCAGAAATCGGCGAGCGGGGCGACCCAGTGCACGCGGGCGCCGCCCTCGGGGGGATTCGTGATTTCGCAGGTGCCCCCGAGTTGTTCGGCGCGGTGTTTCATGTTGGCCAACCCGCTGTGCCGCGAATTGCCCTCGGGTATGCCGCAGCCGTTGTCGCTGACGTCGAGGATGAACATGTCGGCGACATTGATCTCGACGGTCAGCCGCGACGCACCGGAGTGGCGCAGGGCGTTGCTGATGGCCTCGGCGCTGACGGCTTCGGCGTGCTCGGCCACCTCGCCCCCCACCGCGGTCATCGGTCCGTGGATGCGCAGGGTGGTCACGATGTCCCGGTTCTCGGTGAGGTCGGCGATCACCCGCTGAATCCGGTGCCGGAAGTCGCCGTTCTTCCCCAACGGGGTCTTGAGCTGGAAGATCGTGGTGCGGATCTCCTCGATGATGGTCTGCAGGTCGTCGAGTGTGCGGTTGAGCCGGTCGGCGACCTCGGGGGAACGCGACCGGGCCAGCGTGCCCTGCAGGTCCATGCCGGCGGCGAACAACCGTTGGATGACGTGATCGTGCAGGTCGTGCGCGATGCGCTCACGCTCGGCGAGGATGGTGAGCCGGCGGGCGTCGTCGCGGGCAGACGCCAGGACGAGGGCTATCGCGGCGTGGGTGGCGAAGTCGCTCACCAGGTCGAGGTAGGCCTCGGAAAACGGCGGCTGGTCGACGCCGCGGGCGATCGCGATCACGCCCGCGACCTGGTCGTGGGCGCGCAGCGGCATCAGGATGGCGGGGCGCTGGCCGACATCGGTGAACGCCTCGATCGGGTAGCTCAACGCCTCGGTGATCAGCGGCTCGCCCGAGCGGAACACGTTGCCGCTGGTCGAACCGTCCACCGGGATTCGTTGGCCGAGCACCTCGTCGGCGTGCAGACCGACCGCGGCGGACACCACCAGCGTGTCGACCTCGTCGTCCGGCACGTCGGCGTCGGCGGGAATCAGCACGATCGCCTGCTCGGCGTCGGTCAGCATGCGCGCGCGTTCGGCGATCAGCTGCAGCGGGCGCCGGTACGGCTCGGTGCTGGACAGCAGCGCCGTCGTGATCTCGCGGCTGGCCTCCATCCACTTCGCCGCCGTCCGCTCCCGGTCGAAGAGCCGCGCGTTGTCGATCGCGACGGCGGCGGCGAATGCCAGCGCGCGGGCGGCGACCTCGTCGGACTCGGAGAAGACCCGCTGCGGGTCCACGTGGGTCAGGTAGATGTTGCCGAACACGATGCCCCTAACGGTGATCGGCACCGCGAGGAACGCCCGCATCGGCGGGTGGTGTTCGGGAAACCCGACGGCGGCCGGATGCGCCGTCAAATCGTCCATCCGCATGGCCGCGGCGTCGAAGATGGACAGGCTGAGCAGGCCTTTTCCGACCGGCAGGTGCCCGATGCGCTCGACCGTCTCGGGGTCCATGCCTTCGTGGACGAACGAGAGCAGATTGCCCTCGGGATCACGCACCGCCAGGGCACCGTACGGGGCGGAGGTCAGTTCCCTGGCCGCGGTGATGATCCGGTGCAGCGTGGCATCGAGGTCCAGGTCGGCCCCGATCTCGACGAATACGCGCAGCAACTGCTCCATTTGGTCGCGCGCGGCCAGCAACTCGTCGAGCTGCGCATGCATCGTGCTTACCAGGCCGCGCTGGCCAAGTCCGGCAAAAGCCGAGCTACGTTCGTCGCTAGCCACCGACCCAATACCTCCAAGACACCTTCGGGGTCGCAGTTTCGTCCAGTGAAAAGTCACGCACTCAACCCGGAGGTGCGCATACAGCTTAGCCCCGCCCGAGCCAGGTTCCCACCACCGCACACACGCCGCCCGCCAGGGAATTCCGGCCTCTCCTGAGCAAACGTTGCTAGGACCCGGAGCGCCCCTTTCCGCGGCCCCGCCAGCTCACGCCTGTGGCGCTTCGCTCGCGCTTCCAGAGTGGCCGGAGCGCTGGTCGAGCCTCGAGGCGAACACTGCCGCTTGGGTTCGCCGCTCCATGCCGAGCTTGGCCAGCAAACGCGACACATAATTCTTCACCGTCTTCTCGGCGAGGAACATGCGGGCGGCGATCTGTCTATTGGTCAATCCTTCACTGAGCAGCCCGAGCAGCGTTCGCTCCTGTTCGGTCAGGCCGGACAGCGGATCTTCGCGCTCCGCCGCGCCACGCAGCTTTGCCATCAGCGCGGCGGCGGCCCGGTTGTCCAGCAGGGACTTGCCGGCGCCGACCTCCTTGATCGCGTGGGCGAGCTCCATCCCCTTGATGTCCTTGACGACATAACCGCTGGCACCGGCCAGGATCGCCTCGAGCATCGCCTCGTCGGAGGTGAACGACGTCAACATCAGGCAGCGCAGGTCCGGGTGGTCGGAGACCAGGTCGCGGCACAACTCGATCCCGTTGCCGTCGGGAAGGCGCACGTCGAGCACGGCAACGTCGGGTCTGAGGGCCGGGATCCGGGCTTTCGCCTCGGAAACCGAACCGGCCTCGCCGACGATCTCGAGCTCGCTGTCGGCTGCGAGGAGATCGGCCAGACCCCGCCGGACCACTTCGTGGTCGTCGACCAGGAAAACCTTAATCATGAGGAGCCCTTCCTGCCGGCCGCGCGCGTCGCGAGAGTCATCCCGGCGGCCAGATCAATGCCAACTCAATATTGCATACCTTCATCATCGCCCGGTCTCACAAGTGTTGCCGATTGACGATGAGCAGCGAACAGTCCGCGTCCTGCAATATGGCGCTGCCGGCCGGTCCGACGAGCTCTTCAAGGCGCTGCCGGTTCTGGGAACCGACGACGATCAGGGTCACCGAACGGCGATGGCCGGCCACATACTCCAACAGGCCGCCGTGGATGGCCACCGTCTCAACCTGCAGTGCCGGGTGACGTCGTTTCCAGGTCGCGAGCCGGCGACCCAGGTCCGCGAGTGCCCGCCGATCGCTTTCGGTGTCGCCCACGCCGTTGTCGGCAACCGTTCGCCGGCACACGATCGCCTGGAGGGTGGCGTCGCGCGCCCGGGCCTCGTCCACGGCGGCGCCCAGCAAGACACCGTTGTCGGGCGATCCGTCGAGTTCCACCGCGATCCGTTCCACGGCGTGGCGGAGGTGGCGGACGCCGTCGTCCCGTCCCCGAATGATCGCCACGGGACACCGCGCCGACACCGCCAGCGCCGCCGCCGTCGAACCCACCCGGCCGGGCCGGAAATGCCGCAACCCCACCGCGCCCACGCACACCATGACCGCCGACGCCGAGGCGCGGATCAACGACCCGACCGCCGCCCCGTCGACGATCTGCGTTTCCAGCTTCACCGGCTTGCCGGTGGCCTCCACGGCGCTGCGCGCCTGACGGACCGCCACGTCGGCGGTCGCGTGCGCCTCACCCTGCTCGATGGCGCACAGCAGTCGCAGCGGAACATCACGACTCACGGCCTCCTCGACCGCCCAGATTGCGGCCCGGATCGCCGCCTTGGAGCCGTCGATCCCGACGACCACCGGCTGCGGCTGGGCTGATGGGTTCATGCGGCCTGCGGCTCCTAGTGGCGAACGACGAGCACAGAGCAGTCCGGGTAGCCCACGATCGGATGGCAGTTCGGCGTGACGAGCCCGGCGATCTCGCCGGCATCGGCGCTGCCGACTACGGCCAATTCTATTGCGCTGCCACGCCTCTCACCGTACTTGGCGCCGGTACCCGCGGCCACGGTCTCGACATGGACGTCCGGGTACCGTCGCACCCAGCTGTTCAGGCGACGATCGATCTGGCGTACGATGGCGCGGCGGCGGCGCCCCTCCTCCATCGCGGTGCGCACGACTTCGTCGTTGTCCGGTTCGTCGTTGAGAACCACGGAGATCACGCCCAGCTGGGTCGGTGATCCGTCGGGATCCGTGCGAATGATGGCGACCGGGCAGTGCGCCCGCGCCACCAACCCGGCGGCGGTCGGGCCGAGCAACCCGTCGGATGCCCATCCGCGCCTGGAGGTGCCGACGCACACCAGCGCGGCGCCCAGTGACTCGTCGATCAACACCTGGGCGGGGTCTCCCGAGAGGATCGCGGTCTCGATCTCGACGGGCTTGCGTTCGCTCAGCACCGCACTCTGCGCCTGCGACAGCGCCATTTCGCCGCGCTCGATCTCCCAGTCGGACGGCGGGGTGGCCGCATCGTGCGGGCGGGCGGTGACATAGACGAGGCGCAACGGCAGCTGACGGCCGATCGCCTCGTCGACCGCCCACTTCGCGGCGTTGACCGCGGCCGCCGAGCCGTTGACGCCCACGACCACCGACTTGGCGTCCAGCTCACTCATTTCGGCTCCTGACTGGTTCACTGGTTCAAGGCTATTGGGCCTCGGGGTGGCGCGAAGGGGTCGTTAGCCCTCTCCTGCGATGCCGTTCGTCCCCGGCGCGCCGGTGAGGTCGGTCGGTTCGCCGGCGAGCTCGAACAACTTGTCCACGTCCGCGCGTTCACAGGCCGCCGTGCCGGGCGTCGTCAACATCGCTGCCCCCGCGGCGATCCCGTAGCCGACGGACTTGACCAGGGTCCACCCGCGGCTGAGTCCCACGGTGAGGGCGGCCACCATCGCGTCGCCCGCTCCGACCCCACTCCCTTCGGGCATGGGGATCGCCGAAAAGCGTTGACTCGCATGTCGTGTCGCGAGCAGCGCGCCCTGCGAGCCCAGGGACACCAGGACCACTTCCGCCCGGCCGCTGTCAACGAGCTCGTGGGCGGCGGCCAATTGCTCGGCTTCCGTGGCCAGTGCCCGCCCCATACATTCGCGCAGTTCCCGCACGCTGGCCTTGAGGAGAAACACCCCGGAGGAGACGTGCCGGAGTCCGCCGCCGGAGGTGTCCAGGACCAGGCGAGTTCCCAGCTGAAGGCACATGTCGGCGACCTGTTGGTAGAAGTCGGCGGGTGCGCCGGGCGGCAGGCTGCCGCTGGCCACCACGAAGTCGGCCGACTCGGCCACGGCCCGCAACTCGTCCAGGCAGCCCTCCTGCTCGGCGAACGTCAGCTGCGGCCCGGGAAGGACGAAGCGGTACTGACGCCCGCTGCCCGTCTCGTTGACGGTAAAGCTCTCTCGCGTCGCCGCCGCGATGGCCACGTGCCGGAACGGCACGCCCGCATCCCTGAGGAGCAACAGGACGACTTCGCCCGTCGGTCCCCCGGCCGGGATGACCGCGGTGACCGACGCGCCGAGGATGTGGGCGATTCGCGCGACGTTGACGCCGCCGCCGCCCGGGTCGTATCGCGGCGGGTCGCAGCGCAGTTTGTCGGTAGGCCGCACGACCTCGACGCTGGTCGTGATGTCAAGCGCGGGATTCATGGTCAGGGTCACGATCTGTGACCGGCCGGGGATCGCGGGCGTCTGCATCATCTCGTGGTTCCGTGTGGTTACAGGCCGCTGGGGTAAGTTTCCGGCGTCTCCCCCGCGATCCACCGGCTCGTCACCTCGAGGGGCTCCAGCGCGCGGGTCTGGTCGATGTGGATCATCGCGTCGAACTGATCGGCCGGGCGGACATGGAAGTAGTGGCTCTGCCGCTCGGTTTCGGGCCGGTAGATCACGCCGATGGCGCGGCCCAGCCGCACGGTGCCCAGCGGCTCACCGGCCTCCGGGCTGAGGTCCGCCGACACCAGGAATGCGCTCTCGCCGGCCTCGTGCAGCAGTTCCTCGATGCTCCCGTTGAGCGCGGGCCGCACGGCCTTTCGCTCGGCCACGCCGCCCCAGTCGGTGGCCGCGGTGACGGTGCCCGTGTAGGTGCTGAAGCCGATGAGACGGGACTCGTCGCCGAACCGCTCGCGCGCGAGCTGGCCGAGCGTGAGCTGGCCGTCGGCGAAAACTTCGGTGGCGCGCGCGTCACCGACGTGGGAGTTGTGCGCCCACACAACAATTCGGGCCATCGGGACGTCCGGGACGTCCTTGTAGCGGTCCAGATGATTCAGCAGCGCCTCCAGGGTCTGCGCCATGTGCTTGTCGCGCAGGTTCCACGACGTGACGCGCCCCGCGAACATCGCCCGGTAGTACTCTTCCGCGTCGCGCACCGTCTGAGCATTCTGTTCGGCGTAGAACAGTTCGTCCTCGGCGATCAGCCCGTCCCGGCGCGCGTAGGCCAGGGCGTTGCGCTGGATCTCGACCAGTTGCTCGATGGCCTCTCTTTCGCAGGACGGCCCGGCGCCGAAGGCCGCCGAGAAACCGTACGCCTGGCCGTCGTCGGCCGAGGCGTGGTCGAAACAGGAGTAGCGCTCGCGCGCCCGCGCCGCCGCTTTGGGGTCGATCCTGTCGAGATAGGCGATCACTTCGTGCATCGACCGGTGCAGGCTGTAGAGGTCCAGCCCGTAAAAGCCGGTCTGGCGTTGACCGTTGGACTCCTGGCGCCGGTTGTGATCCCGCAGCCAGCCGACGAAGTCGCGGACGACGACGTTGCGCCACATCCAGGCCGGGAAGCGCTCGAAGCCGCTCAACGCCTCGTCGGGCCCGCTGTCCCCGCCGAGCCCGCGCACGTAACGGTTCACCCGGTAGGCGTCCGGCCAGTCCGCCTCCGCGGCAACGGCGCAGAAACCCTTTTCCTCGATCAGCCATTTGGTGATGGCCGCGCGGGCTTCGTAGAACTCGTGTGTGCCGTGCGAGCTTTCGCCGATCAGGACGACGCGGGCGTCGCCGATGAGCTCCTCCAGCGCCTCGCGCGGCGGGACGCCCCCGGGGGCGTCGATGGCCACCTCCGCGATCACCGCGGCCGGTGTCCGCGACGCGGGCTCGCGCCTCGGGCCGGCGGTGGTGGGCGTGGCCAGCAGCCGGCGCACCTCGTCGTCGGTGACCTGGCGGAAATCCCAGAACGACTCGCCGACGGCGAGGAACGGGGTCGGCATGCTCGCGCACACGACGTCGTCCACGATGCCGGCGAATTCCCGGCAGGTCGATTCGGGGGCGGCCGGCACCGCGATCACGATGGCGGCCGGCTCCGCTTCGCGCAGCGCCTGCACCGCCGCGAACATGCTTGCGCCGGTGGCCAACCCGTCGTCGACCAGGATGACGGTCTTGCCGGTCACGTCGAGGGGTGGACGTCCGTCGCGGTAGGCGGCCTCGCGCCGGACCAGTTCACGTCCCTCGCGCTCGGCGATGGCGCGCAGGTCTTGCGGGGTGATCCGCAAGCCGCGCACCACGTCGTCGTTGACCACGACGCGCCCTCCGCTCGCCAACGCCCCCACCGCGAACTCCTCGTGGCCCGGTGCGCCGAGTTTGCGGACGACGAAGGCGTCCAACGGGGCGTGCAGCGCGGCCGCCACCTCCCATGCCACCGGAACACCGCCGCGGGCCAACCCCAAGACAAGGACATTCCGCCGGTCGCGGTAGGCGCCGAGCAGGTCGGCCAGCACCCGTCCGGCCTCGCTGCGATCGCGGAACACGCGGCGCGGCGAGTGCCGCCTGACATCAGCCGCTCTAGTCATGATGCGACCACCTCCGTCTGCTTGCTTGACGAGTCCATCGGACCAGCCACACCGGAATCGCCGATAGGGACCGAAGTCCCGGGCTCTCGGGTCGTTCGTCGGCTCAGCCGCGCGGGTGAAGCTCGCCGATGTAGGCCATGACGCGGTTGAGGATCAGCTCGTACGCGTCACCGTCCTCGGCGAGGCGGACCAGCCCCCGGTGCCGGAGAAAGCCCTCGACGCGTTGATCCAATGACCAATCCGCGTAGACGTTGGTCGCATACGAAGAGTCCAGAAACTGAAACGCGAGCCCGTCGACATCGGTCAACAGCGGCGAACCGCCTACACGAGTGGGCATTTGACGTCCTCCGGGTTGCTGGGCGGTCTCATCATGGCGGGACCCGGGGTAGCGAAACTAGGGACTGAAGTCCCCTTTTGTCAGCGTGTAAGCGGTCCGCTCGCCCGGCACCGAGATTGCCGCAATGGTCGCGATCAAGCGGCAAAGCACGGCCCGCGCCGCAATTTCGACGGTCGGCGCCCCGGAACCTAAGCGCGGTGGCCGCGCTCGCTGATCGCCGCCTGCACCGCTGCGAAGCGCGACCGAGCCCGCTCGTCGGCGGCCTTCTGCTGGGCGGCGGTGACGACGATCGCGTCCGGTCCGGGATAGACGGTCGCCTCCTCACCGGTGGCCAGCCACTGGACCCGGTAGGGCGGCTCACCGTCCGGCGAGCGCACCACGGTGATCAGCCCGCGCATATCCGGATGGCCGATCGTGCCGCTCTTGATCACGAGCCAGTCCCCGACGTCGGCCTTCATGTGCTTACTCCTATTGCGTGTCGCGAAGGATATTTCGGTCCGACTAGCGGATCTCCAGCACGTCGCACAGGGGCCGCCGGGGCGTCGGCTCCGGGGCCACCTTGGTCGGCGGCGCGCCGCCCACCCGGATGAGGACCTGCGGCACCCCCGACGCGTCGGGCAGCAGGTCGGAGATGATGTCGCGGCTGGCGGCCAGTTCGGTGATGTGGGTCACCGTGCAGGTGGCCAGTCCCGCCATGGTGCATTCCAGCAGCACCGCCGACAGCGCCTGGCCCGCATTGAGCGCGTCCACCCGGGCGTCACCGGCCGTCGACAGCGCAACGATCTTCGCCTCATCCGGGCTGCCGGCAGAACTCTTCCGGGCGTGGGCCTCGGCGGGGAAGCGGCGGTTCAATTCGACGCCGCTGCCCGGCAGGTCGGATGGCAACGCGCTTTCCGGTATCCCCTCGTCATCCCTGGAAGGCGCCGTCCACCAACTCAATTCGTGGTGGTAGAGGTCGTCGTAGCGGCGCAAAGCCTCGGTGAGGCGGGACGCCTCGACCAGGCGGGGTCGCGCATCGTCGGCCAGCACATCGAGGGTGACCAGATCGCTGTCGAACGCGCTGCGCAGCACCGGCTCGAACGAAGCCCAGTCCTTCGGTGCACGAAAAGGGCGCCGATCGGTGCGGCGGCGCGAGATCGCCGCGGCGCGATCGCGCCGGGCCTCGGCGACGTAGTCGGACCAGGCGAAGTCGATCGCGGCGAGGTGGTCGAGGTTATTCGGGTTGGGGAACGCGTCGACGGTGGTCTCCCAACCGTCCGCGGCCATCGCGACCCGGAAGTGATCGAGCACCGCCCCGCAGCTGATGATCGACTGCCGGCCGGAGCCATCCGTCGAGGTCACTATGCGGTGCGGGTCGGCGAACAGGTCGACGGTGGGGCCACCGGCCACCCACCGCCAGGGCTGGCTGTTGTGCAGCGAGGGAGCGCGGCACGCCAATTCCACCGCCCTCTTGACCACCTCGGTATCGACCATCGTCTGCGTCATCGCCTTCCCCTCTCCCGGCTCATGTCCTATCGACCCTCGACCATGCCCGACCCGCGACGCCAGAGTCCTTGGTCCCCCGGGCCGCGTCTTTATGCCCAAGGGACCGAGCAGCCAGGGGACCGAGCACCCAGCGGACAAGCGGCGGCGACTGGTGACTTTCGTCTCTATTGCGCCGTCCCGCGCCCGGCAAACGATGAAGGCGCCAAGCAACAAGGAATCGGGACCAGGTATGGACGTCATCCGCAAGACGCAACACGACCTCGGCGTCCCGCCCAACCTCACCGACTATGCGCAAGCCCGGGCGCAGTTCCGGTGGGCCGACGTGCCGGCGTTGTGCGAGGGCATGGGGCCCGGCAGGTGCAACATTGCCTACGCGGCGGTCGACAGACATCTCAGCAAGGCGGCGGGGCCGGGGGCCACCCGTGCCGCACTGCGGTTCGTCGCCGACCAGGGCTGGGATGGCTCCGTAACCACCCGCGACATCAGCTACGGCGAACTCGGCGGGCTCACCAAACGCTTTTCAAGCGTCCTGCGCTCGCTGGGCATCAACAAGGGCGACCGGGTCTTCACGATCATGGGCCGCTGCCCCGAGCTCTACATCGCGATGCTCGGCGCGTTGCGCAACGGCAGCGTCGTCTCGCCGCTGTTCTCCGCCTTCGGCCCCGAGCCGATCGCCACCCGGGTCAACATCGGGCAGGCCGACGTCCTGGTGACCACGAGGGCGATCTATCAGCGCAAGATCGCGAAGATTCGCGACCGGCTGCCGTCGGTGCGGCACGTCCTCGTCGTCGACGACGACAAGGCCGGTGATCCCCCGACCGGGACGCTGAACTTCTGGCGTCGGATGGACGCCGCGGACGAGAACGCGCCGATCGAGCCGACCACCGCCGACGACCCGGCCCTGCTGCACTTCACCAGCGGCACCACCGGCACACCCAAGGGCGCCATCCACGTTCACGGCGCGGTCGCGATGCACTACGTCACCGGCCTCTACGCGCTCGACCTCCACCCGGACGACATCTATTGGTGCACGGCCGATCCCGGCTGGGTGACGGGCACCTCCTATGGCATCATCAGCCCCCTGCTGCACGGGGTCACCTCCATCGTCGACCAGGCCGAGTTCGACGCCGAACGGTGGTACCGCATCCTTCAGGATCAGGCGGTGTCGGTGTGGTACACGGCGCCGACCGCGATCCGGATGCTGATCAAGGCCGGCCCGGAATTACCGGCGCAGTACCGCTTTCCGCGGCTGCGCTTCATCGCCAGCGTGGGGGAACCTCTCAACCCGGAGGCCGTGTGGTGGGGGAAGCGGGTGCTGGGACTGCCGATTCACGATAACTGGTGGCAGACCGAGACGGGCGGCATCATGATCGCCAACACCCCGGCGTTCGACATCAAACCGGGCTCGATGGGTCGGCCGCTGCCGGGGATCGACGCGTACATCGTGCGCCAGACCGATTGCGGTGCAACGGAAGTCGTCGACGAACCGGACGTCGAGGGTGAGCTTGCCCTCAGGCCGGGATGGCCCTCGATGTTTCGCGGCTACCTGAATGCCGCGGAGCGCTACCGGAAGTCGTTCGCCGACGGGCTGTATCTGACGGGCGACCTCGCGAAGAAGGACGCCGACGGTTACTTCTGGTTCGTCGGGCGCAAAGACGACGTGATTAAGTCCGCCGGACACCTGATCGGGCCGTTCGAGGTCGAAAGCGCGCTGACCGACCATCCGGCGGTGGCCGAGGCGGCGGTCATCGGCAAGCCGGATCCGACCGTCGGCGAGATGATCAAGGCCTTCGTCATGCTCAAGAACGGAGTGGTCGGCGACGACGACCTGCGGCTGGAGCTGATCGGCCACGCGCGCAAACGGCTCGGGGCGGCGGTGGCGCCCAAAGAGTTGGAGTTCGTCGACTCGCTGCCCCACACCAGCAGCGGCAAGATCATGCGGCGCCTGCTGAAGGCCCGCGAACTCGGGCTGCCAGAGGGCGATACCTCCACGATCGAGCGACAGCCCGCCCAACACGCCGAAGGTGTTCCGTCGTGACCGACACGAAACTGGCCCACGAGCTGTTGTCCGACATGATCCGCGTCCGCCGCATGGAAGAGAAGTGCGCGGAGCTCTACAGCGCGGCCAAGATCCGCGGATTCCTGCACCTCTATGTCGGTGAAGAGGCCGTCGCCGCCGGGTCGCTGCGAGCGCTCGCCGACGACGACGCGGTGGTCGCGACCTACCGTGAGCACGCCCATGCGCTGCTGCGGGGCATCCCGATGACGTCGATCATGGCTGAGATGTTCGGCAAGCAGGAGGGGTGCTCGCGCGGCCGCGGCGGGTCGATGCACCTGTTCGACGCGTCCAAGCGGTTCTACGGGGGCAACGCGATCGTCGCCGGCGGCCTGCCGCTGGCGGTCGGCATCGCGCTGGCCGACGCCATGCTGCGGCAAAAGCGGGTCACCGCCTGCTACTTCGGCGACGGGGCGGTCGCCGAGGGCGCGTTTCACGAGTCGTTGAACATGGCCGCGCTATGGCACCTGCCGGTGTTGTTCTGCTGCGAGAACAACCTTTACGCGATGGGCACCGCGCTGGACCGCGCACAGTCGCAGACCGATCTCACCGTCAAGGCGGCGTCGTACCGCGTCCCGACCCTGGCCGTCGACGGCATGGACGTCGAGGCCTGCCACGCCGCCGCGCAAGAGGGCGTCGACCACGTCCGGGACACCGGCGGACCGTTCTTCATCGAGTTCCGCACCTATCGGTTCCGCGCGCACTCGATGTTCGACCCGGAGCTGTACCGCGACAAGGACGAGGTGGAACGGTGGCGCGAGCGCGACCCCATCCGATCCTTCACCGAGCGCAGCCTGGCCAACGGCACGCTCTCGGAGTCCGACGTGAGCCAGATCGAGGACGCCGCCGCGGCCGAAATCGAGGCGGCGGTGGCGTTCGCCGAGGCCGGAACGTGGGAGGACGCCGCGGACCTCGAGCGGGACGTGCTGACACCCGCGGCGGAGGTGACGCGATGAAGACCACCTACCGGACCGCCGTGCACGACGGGTTGCGCGATGCCCTGCGCGACGACCCGCGCGTCCTGCTGATGGGTGAAGACGTCGGCCGGTACGGCGGGACCTATGCCGCATCCAAGGGCCTGCTGGAGGACTTCGGTCCCGATCGGGTTCGCGACACCCCGCTGTCGGAGCTGGGCTTCGTCGGCATCGGGATCGGCGCGGCCCTGGGCGGGTTGCGGCCGATCGTCGAGGTCATGACGGTGAACTTCAGCCTGCTCGCGCTCGATCAGATCGTCAATACCGCTGCGGCCCTTCGCCACATGTCCGGCGGGCAATTCTCCGTCCCCGTCGTCGTGCGGATGGCGACCGGCGCGGGCCGCCAGCTCGCCGCCCAGCACTCGCACAGCCTGGAGCCGTGGTACGCCCACATCCCCGGCATCAAGGTGGTCGCCCCGGCCACCGTCGAAGACGCGTACGGCATGCTGGGCCCCGCCCTGGCGGACCCCGACCCGGTGCTGATCTTCGAGCACGTCCAGCTCTACAACACCTCCGCCGACGTCGAGGCCCTCGCCCCCACCGACATCTCGCGGGCGGCGGTCCGGCGCAGCGGCACCGACGCGACGATCATCGCTTACGGCGGATCGCTCTGGAAGGCCCTCGACGCGGCCAACGAGCTGTCGCTGGCCGGAATCGACTGCGAAGTCATCGATTTGCGGGTACTACGCCCGCTCGACGACGACACCGTCCTCGGGTCCGTCCGCAAAACCCACCGCGCCGTGGTCATCGACGAGGCGTGGCGCAGCGGGAGCCTGGCCGCGGAGGTCAGCGCGCGGGTGATGGAGGGCGCCTTCTACGACCTGGACGCGCCGGTGGCCCGGGTGTGCAGCGCCGAGGTCCCCATGCCTTATGCGAAGCATCTGGAGCAGGCCGCCCTGCCCCAGACCGCGGCCATCGTCGCCGCCGTGCACGGGTTGTTCGGTGACCCGTCATGATCGAATTCACCATGCCCGCACTCGGTTCCGACATGGACGAGGGCACCCTGAACGAATGGCTGGTCAAGCCGGGCGACAAGGTTGCGCGCGGCCAGATCGTGGCCGTCGTCGAGACCACCAAGGCCGCCGTCGAGGTCGAATGCTGGCAGGAGGGCACGGTCGGCGAGCTACTCGTTCCGGTCGGTGAAACCGTCCAGGTCGGAACGCCGTTGGCCATCCTGCTGGCACCCGGCGAGCGCGCCGAGAAGCGGCGGCCCCGGGCGGCGGCGCGCGCCGCCGCGAAGGCACCCGCTGCGCCGGCGCCGTCCGCACCCGTCGGCCGCCCGGGTACCCCCACCGCGCCCGGGCATCGCCGCTGGGTCTCGCCGGCGGCACGCCGCCTGGCGCAGAGCCTGAGCGTCGATCTCGGCGCCGTGACAGGCACGGGTCCGCAGGGGGCCGTCACCATCAACGACGTCGAGCACGCCGCCGCCGTCCGGGAACCGGCCAAGCCGGCGACCACTGCGGCGACCAGATCGGGCGCCGATCGAGCGGCGCAGATGCGCAAGTCGATCGCCGCCGCCATGAGCCGGTCCAAGCGGGAGATACCGCACTACTACCTCACTGACGAGATCGTGCTGGAGAAATCGCTGACCTGGCTGACCGCGCGAAATGCCCAGCGCTCCATCGATGAACGGGTCCTGCCGGCGGTTCTGCTGCTCAAGGCCGTCGGTCTCGCCGCGCAGCGATTTGGCGAATTCAACGGATTTTGGCGGGAAGACGGGTTCGAGCCCGCGACCGGCGTGCACGTCGGCGTCGGGATCTCGCTGCGCGGAGGCGGCCTCGTGGCGCCGGCCATCCACGATGTGCCGGACAAGAAGCTCGACGAGTTGATGGACGACCTCACCAATCTCGTCGCGCGGGCGCGCTCCTTCTCGCTGCGGAGTTCGGAGATGTCGGACCCGACTATCACCGTCACCAACCTGGGCGACAAGGGCGTCGACGCGGTCTTCGGGGTGATCTACCCGCCGCAGGTCGGCATCGTCGGGTTCGGCCAGCCGGCCCAGCGCGTCCGGGTCATCGACAACGGCATCCGGATCGTCCCGACCGTGCACGCCACCCTGGCCGCCGACCACCGGGCCAGCGACGGACACCGCGGCGCGCTCTTCCTCGGCGCCATCAACGAGTTGCTGCAACAGCCCGACCTCTTGGAGAAGTGATGTGCCATGACGACGACGAATGAAGACACCCGGTCGGTGGTGCTGTCCGTTTTGACCAGCATCGCACCGGAAGTCGAGCCCGATGACATCAGCGATGACGTGCTGCTGCGCGACCAGGTCGACCTCGATTCCATGGACTGGCTCAGCTTTCTGCGCGGCATCCACAAGCGGTTGAACGTCGACATTCCCGAGGCGGACTACGCCTCGCTGCGGACCCTGGCCGATGTCGTCGGCTACGTGGACAAGAACGCGTCCCGGCCCGGCGAGTGAGCGGGCCGCCATTGGACCCGTCGGGGGCTTTTGCAGCCGAACGGCCCTGCCGGCGGGGACGAACGGCCCTTGGCCCGAAGTTTGCTGCGCCGTACCGTGGATGACAAACCGGAAGGCAGGTTGAGCTCATGCAGACGACGGTGGAGACCCGAGTGCTGCAGAAGGTGGTGCACCTGGCTTGCCGGGCCCCGTCGGTGCACAACAGCCAGCCGTGGCGGTGGGTCTTCGAGGGTGGGGTTCTGCACCTCTTCGTCGATCGTCATCGCACGGTGCCGGGCACGGACAGGTTGGGACGGGAAACGATCCTCAGTTGCGGCGTCGTGCTGGACCACCTTCGCGTCGCCATGCTTGCCGCCGGATGGGATTCGGTGATCACCCGGTTTCCCGACCCGCATGACCCGGACCACGTGGCATCGATCGAGTTCCGGCCCACGGCTGGTGTGACCGGCGCCCAGCGCGACCGCGCTCGGGCGATTCTGCAGCGCAGGACCGACCGCCTGCCACTGGGACGGCCCACCTACTGGGACCTGTTCGAGCCCGTCCTGCGCGAAGCCTTCAGCGACGGCCCGGTGGCATTGGACGTGCTCTCCGACGACGTGCGGCCGCTGCTGGCCAAGGCCTCCCAACTGACCGAGATAATTCGCGGCGACGACGCCTCTTATCACGCCGAACTCGAGTGGTGGACCTCACCTTTCGCCCTGGCCGACGGCGTGCCGCCGAGCGCGCTCGTATCCGACAAGGAACGCCACCGGGTCGACGTGGGGCGCGAGTTCCCGGTCCGGGGTCACCAGGATCGGCGGCCCGCGGTCAAGGCGGACTGGTCGAAGATCCTCGTCCTGTCCACCCCGGACGACACCCGGACAGACCTGTTGCGGTGCGGCGAGGCACTGTCCGCGTTGTTGCTCGAGTGCACGACGGCATTCATAGCGACCTGCACCCTGACCCATCTGATCGAGGTGGACGAGAGCCGGGACATCGTGCGCAGCCTGCTCGACGAACGCGGGCAGCCGCAGGTGCTGGTCCGCGCCGGAATAGCGCCGGCGACGGAACGCCCGCCGGCGCCGACCCCGCGGCGTCCGCTGCGCGATGTCCTCGAGATTCGCTAGGTCCGGTCCGTGGTCGAACAACTTTGGTCCCTGCGGGGCATGACCTTCGGCCGGCGTCTTTGCCAGGCCGTGCCAATAAACTGGTTGCATATCAATGGCTTTCACAAACCTTCACAAGGGGACGGTTGATGTCGATAATCGATGACGGAATCAATATCCTGCCGGTGAGCGAATGCTGGGACTTGATCTCGGGGGTGACGTTGGGACGGCTGGTCACCAGCGTCGACGGTCATCCCGAGATATTCCCGGTCAACTACGCCGTCCAGCGACGCACCGTGCTGTTCCGCACGGCGGAGGGCACCAAGCTGGTCAGCACCGCGATCAACAATCACGTGCTGTTCGAGGTCGACGACCACAACGTCGCGGAGGGCTGGAGCGTGATCATCAAGGGCACCGCCCGTTCGCTGCATACCTTCGAGGAGCTCGAGGACGCCGAACGCGCCCAGGTTCTGCCCTGGACCTCGACGGAGAAGTCCCACTTCGTGCGGATCATCCCAGAGACGGTCACGGGCCGGCGGTTCCGATTCGGCGTGCCGCAAGAGCAGTAAGCAGCTCGACGCCGAGAGCGCCCATTCGGCGCCGAGATTGCCGCGGTGGTCGCGATTCGTCGAAAAGCACGACCCGCACAGCGACCTCGGCGCTGGCGCCACCCTAGCGGCTAGCTGATCGGCCGCAGGTGGCGTGGGCGCGGGACGAACTCCAGCGACAGCAGCACCATGAGCGCCGCCGGGATGTGGTGGGCGCACAACACCACGTATCGCCGGTCCGACAATGCGTGGAACTTGCGCAGGTACCGGTACAGCGACTCGAGCCGGATCAGCGGGTCGAGCAGGTGGATCAGCCGCAGCGCGACCCGCTGCGGCAGGCCGGGGTCCGCGGCCTCAAAAATCTCCGGGAACGCCGCGAAGGCCAGCGAAACGCGCTCCGCACCAAGGTCTTTCGCGTTCGTTATCATATCGACGGTGAGCCGCTCGTCGACGCCGTTGGGGGCCTCTGGGCGGCGGAACGGCACGTCGAGGCTGACCTCGGAACCCTGGCCCGCGGTCGCGTACCGGTGAAAGGCGACCACCCGCCCGGACCGGTCGCGGGCGATGGCCAGCCTGACGCCGGGGAAGCGGCCCTGCAGGGCCCCGTCGAGGTTCATGCAGAAGCCGCGCTCGGTGCGGGCGGCGCGGTGGGCGGCGTACAGCACCTCGGTCAGCTCGGCGGTCAGCGCGTCGCCGAGGCGCTGCTCGTCGACGATTTCCGTTGTCACCCCGCAGTTATGGGTGCGCTGCACCGCCTGGCGCAGGTTGCGATAGCGGCGGCCCTTCAGCGTGAAGTGGCGGACATTGACCACGACGTCGCGCCCGATCGGCACGGCCAGCATCGGCTGCCCCACCGTCTCCTTGCGCCACAACCGCAAGTGGCGCTCACCGCCGGCCAGCACGATGATCTGCCAGCCCCGGCCGCGGCACATCCGGACGAAATCGGCGGCCAGCTCGTCGAAGCGGGACGTATCGCCGATCGGGTCACCGCTGACGACGGCGAACCCCAGCCGGGTGCGGTAGGCGATCGCCGCGGTGTTGTCGGCGTTGAAGTGGTAGCTCTTGCTCGAATGCATGGCAAACGGCGCCAGCGCATCGGATCGGGTGGCGTCGACCAGCGCCCACACCCGCTCGAGCAGCTCGGGCTGCGGCCGCGCCGTGGTGGGTGACATGAGCGCGAGCCCACCGGCCGCGACCAGCACGTTGCCGACCAACGGGAAAGCCAGGAAATGGGCGAACACCCCGGCGCCCAGCGTGGCGGCCGCGATCACGGCGTGCCCGATGGTCACCGGACGGCCCAGGAAGATGCCCCGCGCGATGAGACCCACCGCGGCGAGCAAGGCCACCGACCAACCGAACCGGCCGGGCGCCACCTGGTCGTATCCGAGGTGCTGGCGCGCGACGAGGACCGTCAGCCAGCCCAGCACGCACAGCAGCAGGAACACGCTGGCGAAGCGGATCATCGGGGCGTCGCCGCGGACCAGGACGCGCTCGCGGCCCCGCGCTGCGACGGCGCCGCCGCGCCGGTTGGCATTCATATCCGCCCACTTTCGGTCGGCCGCATCATAGGCAGGCTAACCGCCGCGCCCACGCGCCCGCGAGTGCCGTTCGTCCCCGGGTGACGACCCTAAATGCCCGCGTTCCGGCGGCCCTCGAGGGCGACGTCGATCTCCCGCCGGGCCAGGCGAACCGCTTCCGGCACGGCCCGCGCGACCGGCGGCGTCAACCCGGTGCCATGCCCCGTGTCGGCCACCTCGACGGCCAGCACCACGAGGTCGTCGGGCAGCCGCCCCAGCGCCGCGCCGAGCCCGTGGGTGTGTGCGACGTCGACACCGTGGGAACTCAAACCGACGTTCTCGGCGGTCAGGTCGGCGAGGGTGCAGCGGCGTACGCGTCCGGGCCTCGGCGGGGAGGCGACGGCGGCGTCGATCACGATGGCCAACCCGGCACCGGTCCACGCCTCCAGGAGGCTCAACGGATCAGCGATCCCCGTCACCACGACGACACCGGGCAGGTCGAGGGAGTCGAGCGCCGCGGCGACGGCCGGTCCCACGCCGTCGTCGCGCCGATGGTCGTTGCCCAGCCCGACCACAACGACCGGGCCGGTCACCCCCGGTCCACGGTCAGCGTGAGGAAATGCGCCGAGCAGGAGATGCACGGATCGTAACTGCGGATCACGCGCTCGCACAGGTCGGTCAGTGCGCCGTCGTCGAGCGAGAGGTTCTCGGACACCAGACGGGCCAGGTCGGCCTCGATGGCCGCCTGGTTCTGCGACGTCGGCGGGATGAGCGTCGCCGCCGTCACCAGCCCGTCCGGGTCGATTTCGTAGCGGTGATACAGCAGGCCCCGGGGCGCCTCGCTGACGCCGTGCCCGACACCCGCGCGGGCCGGCACCTCGACGAAGGGCCGCACCGGCCGGTCGTACGCGTCGATGATGCGCAGCGCCTCCTCGATCGCGTACACCACCTCGACCGCACGAACGATGATGCTGCGAAACGGGTTTCGGCATTCGCTTGAGAGCCCGGCCGCGGCGGCCGCCTGTGCCGCGATCGGCGAGAGGGACGCGGAGTTGAGGCAGTAGCGGGCCAACGGCCCGGTGAGGTAGCGGCCGCCGTCGAGGGTCGCGTGCAGCGCGGTGGAATGGGGCACCTGCGCCTCCCGCACGTGCGCGAGGAATTCGGACACGGCGAACTCCGGCCCGGCGCTGCGGGCGATGACGCCGTTTTCGATCGGGTACCGGCCGTCCTGGCGCAGCGCGAACATCTCGTGGTCGAGCTCGAGGTCGGGGAAGTCGAAACTGGCCACCCACTCGACCGTCGCCACCGCGTCGTCGAGGGCGCGGCGCAATTGCTCTGCGACCGGCGCGAATTGCGAACGCGTGGGCACCGAGTAGAAGCCACCGAGTCGCACGTTGACCGGGTGGATCGCCCGCCCGCCGACGAAGTCCATCAGCCGGTTGCCCGCCTTCTTCAACCGCAGCCCGCGCTCGACGACCTCGCGCTCGTCGCGGGCCAGCGCGATCACGTCGGGGTAGCCGAGGAAATCCGGAGCGTGCAGCAGGTAGATGTGCAACATGTGGCTGTGAATCCACTCGCCGCAGTACAGCAACCGGCGCAGCGCGACGAGCTCCGGGTCCACCTCGACGCCGCAGGCACTTTCGATCGCGTTGCAGGCGCTGAGCTGGTAGGCGACGGGACAGATCCCGCACACCCGGGCCGTGAGGTCCGGCGGCTCGAAGTGGGCGCGCCCGCGCAGAAAAGCCTCGAAAAACCGTGGCGGCTCGTAGATGTTCAGCTCGACGCTGTCCAGCGCGCCGTCCTTGAGCGTGACGTGAAGCGCCCCTTCACCTTCGACGCGGGTGAGGGTGCCGACGCTCAGCGTTCGCGTGCCCTGCGTCACCGCGTTTCCCCCTCGCCGCTGCGCTCCTGCGCGAACGCCGCGACGTTGAAGGTGGAGAACACCCGGTCGACGCCGCCGTCGGACATCCCGCCGCGGCGCAGCAGCGGGATCAGCGTCGCGGTGCGCGGCGCCGCGGACGGTCCGAAACACCCGTAGCAGCCGCGACGATGACTGGGGCACAATGCCCCACACCCGGCGTGGGTGACCGGGCCCAGGCACGGCGTGCCGTCGGCCACCAGGACGCAGGTCACGCCCCGCATCTTGCACTCGGTGCACACCGTCTTGGCCGGCAGCCGCGGTTTGCGCCCGATCAGCAGCGCCGCCAGGGTGTCGAGCAGCTGACCGCGGTCGATGGGGCAGCCCGGAACCTGGTAATCGACCTTGACGTGCGCCGAGGCGGGCGTGGACGTCGCCAGGGTGTCGATGTATTCCGGTCGGGCGTAGACGACGGAGACGAACTCGTCGACGTCGGCGAAGTTGCGCAGCGCCTGCACTCCCCCGGCCGTCGCGCACGCCCCGATGGTCACCAAAACCTTGGACTGTTCCCGGATTTCGCGGATGCGCTGCTCGTCGTGGCGGGTGGTGACGGAGCCCTCGACCAGCGACACGTCATAGGGACCGCCGACCATCGCGCTGGACGCCTCGGCGAAGGTGGCGATCCGCACCTGGTCGGCCAGCGTGAGCAGCTCGTCCTCGCAGTCGAGCAGGGTGAGCTGGCACCCGTCGCACGAGGCGAACTTCCACACGGCCAGGCTGGGGGTCATTCACAGCTCCTTGACTCGCAGTAGCGGCCCGGCGACGTCGTAGCCGACGACCGGGCCGTCGCGACACACCAGCAGCGGACCCAGCTGGCAATGGCCGCACAGCCCGATCCCGCATTGCATGTTGCGCTCCAGAGACACGCGCACGTCTTGCGCGGCAACGCCTTTGGCGACCAGCGCCTCGGCGGCGAACCGCAGCATCGGCTCCGGCCCGCACAGGAACGCGGTGGTGCGTCCCGGGTCCAGCGCGAGCCGGCGCAGCGGCTCGGTGACCAGCCCGACTTCGCCGCGCCAGCCTTGCACCGGGACGTCGACGGTGACGTGCAGCTCGATCTGCGGGTCGTCGGCCCACTTCTCGAGCTGGGCGGCGAACACGAAGTCCGACCGCGAGCGGGCGCCCACAATCAGCGTCAGCTTGCCGTAGCGGGAGCGCTGGGCCAGCGCACCCAACACCGCCGGCCGCAGCGGGCACAGGCCCACGCCGCCGGCGACCATGACCAGGTCCCGCCCAGCGGCCTCGTCCAGTCCCCAGGTGGTGCCGAAGGGGCCGCGGACGCCGATGATCGCGCCCGGTGCCGCGTCGTGCAGCGCTCGGCTCACCGCCCCGACCGCGCGCACGGTGTGGGTGATCGATCCGTCGGTGACGGTGGGGTCGCCGCTGATCGAGATCGCCGCCTCTCCCACGCCGAAGGCGTAGAGCATCATGAACTCCCCCGGTTGCGGCGTCCGCAGGACGTGGCGGAGCGGCTCGAGGCACAGCGTCGCCGAATCGGGACTCTCCACGACGCGGCTGCGGACCCGGTACGGGACGGGCGCCATGGCCGACGGTGGCGGCGCGACGCCGATCGTCTCAGTCATCGCGGGCCATCTTGTTCATTTCCTCGGTGATGTCGATGCCGGTGGGACACCAGGCGATGCACCGGCCGCAGCCCACGCAACCGGACATGTCGAACTGGTCGTGCCAGGTGCCGAGCTTGTGGGTCAGCCAATGGCGATATCGCGAGGCGCCGGACTGGCGGACGCTGCCGCCGCCGTGCACGAAGGTGAAGTCGAACTCGTAGCAGGACGCCCAGTTCTGCCAGCGTTCGGCGTGCTGACCGGTCAGGTCGCTGACGTCTTCGGTGCTGGTGCAGTAGCAGGTGGGACAGACCATCGTGCAGTTGCCGCAGGTCAGGCAGCGGCTCGCCACCTCCTCCCATTGCGGCGATTCGCGGGAGGAGATCAGCAGGTCCCGCAGGTCGGTGTCCGGCATCTGGCGGCCCATCCGCTCCGAGGCCGCCGCCACGTCGGCCCGCGCGGAGGCGGCCTCGGCGTCGTCGGCGGGCCGGTGCGGGACGGCCGCCAGTACGTCGGCGCCCTCGGGGGTGCCGACCTCCACGAGGTACCGCACCGCGTCGGCGTCGACGCGCTCGGTGAGCGCGAGGTCGTAGCCGGGGCCGGCCGCGGGGCCGGTGCCCATCGACGCGCAGAAACACAGCCCGCCCGGTTCCGTGCAATTCACGGCCACCACGAAGATCTGGCGATGCCGCCGGACGAAGGAGGTGTCCGGGTACTGCCCACGGCCCAGCACCCGATCCAGCGTCGCGATCGCGGCGAGGTCGCAGCCGCGCACGCCCAGGAAGGCGTAGCGCGGCGGATCGGGCTCGGGCCCGCCGAAGCTCTCTGGGGTGCCGTCCCGGTCGCCCGACCACAGCCGGCGCCGGGGCGGGTGCAGGAACTGCTTCCAGGACTGCGGCCCCGACGAGTGCCCGAACGCCGCGTCGTCGTCGCGCCGGCGCAGCCGGTACTGGCCGGGCGCCACGTCGACGCCCCAGCCGCGCGGCAGGTCGCCGGCCGACTCGAGCTCGTCGAGCACGATCGCGTTGTCCCGCAGGGTCGGCCCGACCACACGGTAACCGCGCTCCATCAGTACCTCGACAAGCCGGTGCAGTGCGGCCGCATCGAACACCGCGGCGTCGGAGGTCATCGGCACATCATCCGCCTGATTCGACTGCGCTGTATAGGGTTACTGCATAGGGCTACTGCGTGCGACCCGGCGGTGCTCATTGCCGATTGGTCCGGCCACCGTCTTCCACCAGGGATCGGATCTCGCGCTCCCATGCCGCGTCACGCACCCGATTCAGCCGCGAATACACCGCCCCCAGGAGCGACGTCATCACGAAGGCCACGAGCAGTAGCGACACCATGGCCACGCCGGCCGCATCGGCGACGGCATGCCAACCCGGCGTGGGCGGCAACGTCGACTTGCCGTCCTTGTCGACCCAGATGTCGACGGTCTGGCCGGTCTTGGCGGGCGTCAACAGCTCCAGCGTGCCGGTGCGCTCGCCCGACGGTATCGGCCAGCTGGCCTGCACGACGGTCGTACCGGACTCCTGGAGCAGGGTGTCGGTGACGGTGGCGACGACGCGATGCCGCTCGTACGCCTCCTGGGCGTAGACGCGCTCCCGCGCGCCGTGGACGACGGCGCCCACCACACCGATGAGCGGTATCGCCAACATGGCCACGAGAAGCGCAACCAGCACGACGAAGGCTTCGATGCGGTCGCTGCGTCGCAGCAGCGGGTTGCGGCCAACGATGCGGGCCACCTGCCACCGGCGGGGGTCCAACGTGAACGTCTCCATCCCAATTCCCTTGCGCGTCAGCGATTTCAGGTTTCTCAACCTAGTGGACAACGTGCCGATCGTGATCCACGAGCCACTCGACGAAGTCGGGAAGTTCGCGGCGCGGGGTCGCCGGCAACGGGTCGGCGTTGATGGGTGCCCAGCCCACCCGCAGCAGCATCTGTGGATATTCGCTGTCCCCGAAGATGTCCGAGCGGACGGCCTCACGGGTCCCGGCCGTCTCCAACGGTTCGGTGACGGGGCAGCTGGCCAAGCCCATCGACGTCGCGGTGACGAGCACGACGCTGGTGGCCTCACCGGCGCGCAGCCGTGCCAAGCGGTCGTCGTTGCGCGTTCCCAGCGCGAGCACTACGGCGTTGTCCTCGTCCGGTGACGAATCCGGCGGCATGGGTAGCACCGCTCCGGCGAAGTACCGGCCCGGTATCTTCGCGTTCGGGTCCGGCACCGGCGTATTGCGCGCCGGGACGCCCGCGACGGATGCGTAGCGCCCGCTCCACGCCGTGAGTTCGGCGAGATAGTCCTCGGTCCGGTGGTCCCGGACGGACTGGGCGACGACGTCGTGCAGCTTGTCCACGTCATCGACCCGGCACAGCGTCACACCGTTTCGGGCCGCCCGGGCCGCCATCAAGGCGATGTCAGCCACCGGCACCGGCCAGTGACTGTAGTAGCGCCGGTCGGTGCGCCGCCGCGGTATCGCCGCGGCGAGCGCGATGTCGACGGGGTCGGCCGGATACGGGGCGAGCTCGATCGCGGCGAGGTGATCCGGATCGGCCGGGTTCGGCAGCCGGTGCACCTTGGACCGCCAGCCGACCGCGGCGAAGGCGACCAGGCAATGATGCAGCGCCGCGCCGCAACTCAGGATGAGGTCGCGGCCGTCAGGGTCGGTGTTGGGCAGTTGTCGGCTCGCGTCTGCGTAGAGGTGCAGGCTCGACTCGTCCACCCGCCACCGCCAGGGTTGCGTGTTGTGCACCGACGGCGCCCGAGATGCCAAAGTCAGGGCCGTCCGGATGGTGCCTGCATCCGGAAACCGCGCGTTCATGACCATTGATCCCTTCGGTAAAGCTCTGTGTCGTCCACGATCGCGGAACGGTCCGCCTCGGCGCGAGAGCACGACGGCACTAGCCGAGAGGACTTTGTTCCAATGCCGCCAGACATGGTGATTTGCGCTTATGCCGCAGCCGCGAGGGTCACGTCGACGGACAGCCGCTCGCCGACGGCATACGCCGCCGCCCAGTCGCCGATGCAGGCCGCTCGCGCCAGGTCGTCGACCAGTGGGCTGTGCACGCCCAACTCCGCCAGCCACGCCGACACGATGGCGGCGATCTGATGGCCGGGCACCTGAACGGTGCGCTCGCTGTGCAGGCGGTCGGTGATGCGGTACATCGGCACCGACGATGCAATCGGCCGAGGTTCGCGTCGCACATGTGCCGAAAACCTCATGATGGCCTCCTCGCTCAGCCTGAAAGGTTCATCCGACCATGAGACCGCGCGGCGCCGTAGGGCCGAACGAAATGCGCTGGGGGTGCTTCGGTCGCACGTCCGACGTGCCGAGGTCCCCGGCCGGAAGGTCTTTGGTCACACGGGACCCGGGTGGGCGTCGCGGGTCCGGGCGGCCAACGCCCCCGCGCCCGAGGTGGTGATGAGCGTCAGCAGCGCGCCGAGCATCAGCGCAGCCGACTCCCCGACTGCGAGAAGGTGTTCCTCGGTCCCGATGGTCGCCGCCGCCACCGGCACGCCGAGCTGGGCGGCCGAGAGCACCGCGAACGTCAGCGGCTGTCCGAGCAGCCGCCCCGCCGCGTGCGCCAGGACGGCGCCGAGCCCGAGGGCCAGCCCCAGTGCGACGAACTTGGGGTGCTCACCCAGTTCACGAACCTGCAGTGAGGCGCCGAGCCAGACGAAGAACAGCGGGCTGAAGAAGCCCTCGGTCATGCCGAACAGCTGGCGCGCCAGCCGTCGTGGCTCCCCGACCACCGAGACCACCAGACCCACCGCGAAGCCCGCCAGCATGATCGAGACATGGGACGTCAACGCGAGCGCCGCCAACGCGAAGACGACGATCAGGTTGGTCCGCAACTCCAGCGCGAACCGGTGGTTCTCGGAATAGACGTGCATGCGCCGGCGCCAACCCCGCCGATCGACAGCCCGCATCGCCACGAAAAACGCCGCCGCGCACACCGCGACCGCCAGGGCGCCCACCGCCGCCGCGGGCGCGCGGCGGATGTCGATCACCAACGGCAGGAGGACGACCGACGCGGTATCGGCGACGGCGATCTGGGCCGTCACGGACAACACGGCAGGCCCCTGCAGCCGCAGCGAATCGATGACCGGCAGCGCCAGCGCCGCCGACGACGAGGCCATCAAGACGGCGTACAGCGCCACGTGGCCGGTGCCGAACCCGGCGGCCACCACGACCCCGAGCGCCGCCGCGACACCGCCCGCCAGGGCCGCACGCGCGAGCGCCGCCGGCAACGCCGAGCGCAGGTCCATCCCCCGGACCGGCACGTGTGTGCCCACGACGAACATCACCAGCGCGAAGCCGATGTTGGCGAACAGCTGAAAGGTCGGGTCGGTGACGTCGACGAGGTGAAGGCCGGTCCGGCCGACCACCAGCCCCGCGATGAGTTCCCCGATGATGACCGGTATCCGCAGGCGCGGCAGCGAGGCCAGCAGCGGCCCGGCCAGGCCGATAGCGGTCAGCAGCGCCAGCGTGTGGAAGCCGAACCCGTGCACGTCAGAAAGCCCCGGAGTCAGTCTTCACGGAGTTATTCTGCATCGGTGGCCCCCTCGGCCCAACGTCGACTTGTTGCGCGGCAAACGGGCATTTCGCCGCAACAACTCCACGCTCGGCGATGGGTTGCTAGCGAGGCAGCCCGCTCCCCCACTGCAAAGGCAGACTGGCCGGCGTCATGGAGCCGCCCTGAGTGAAGAGGAAACGAGGGATGAATCCCTCTTCCAATGCGAAATCCGGTATCGCGCGCAACCATTCGGACACGACGACACTCAGTTCCATGCGAGCCAGGGCCTTACCCAGGCAACGGTGGACGCCGGCCGCAAAGCTTCGGTGCGACTTGGGGCGGATCCGGCCGTCTTCGGCCACCGTCACCCATGGCTCCTCGCTGCCGTCGAGATTGGTGGACGCCAGGCACAGGCGCACCACGCAGCCCGCCGGTATGGTGACGCCGGCGATGGTGACGTCTCGCGTGGTGAACCGGCCGATGAAGGGAAGCGGCGTCTCCAGCCGCAGGAGTTCCTCGACGAAAGCCCACATTTGATCGGGCTCGCGACGAAGCAGGCTTTGCAATTGGTGGTCACACGCCAGGTGAAGCAGAGCCGAGCCGATTGCCGCCTGCATCCCGTCCTGTGCAAAGCACAGCAGGGCATAGAACCCGATCACCTCGTCTTCGGTGAAGGGGTCGGCGCCGGCGAGCAGGTGCGCCGCGAGGGCCGGTCTCTGGTCGCCTTCGATCGCGGCCACGAGATAGTTGAGCAGTTCCGTCGCGGGCGCCGATCCGGGAATGTCCCAGTCGACGGCTTCGGCCCACGCGGCCAGCATCTCTCGGTCTGCCCACGGCAGCCCGCAGAGCGTCACCAACACCCCGAACGGGAACGGGTTGGCGATGTCCCGGATCCCGTCACACACGCCGTCGGGCGCTACCGTCCCGATGAGCTCCGCCGCCTGCTGGCGCAGCGCGGGCATGAGCTCATCCACCGCCTGCGGGCTGAAGCACGGATGGAGCAATCGGCGGAAGCGCGAGTGCTCGGGAGGGTCATAGCCGATTGGGACCGGGATCGGCAGTGTCCGCACCCCGGGGCGCGGCCGCGCCATTTGCCGCCGGCGGGATGCGAAGGTGGCATAGTCATGCAGCGCCGCAAGCACGTCCTCGCGGCGGGTCACGTAGTAATAGCCGCTCGCGTCGAGGAACACGGGGCTCTCCTGCAGCGCGCGCCAATGGGCGCGGGGGTTCGCCGCGATGAGTGACCTGTCGGCGTCCACGAACGGGGGCGGCGGCGGGGCGAAGTATTTCACCAACTCACCGCGGCACAGCGGAATTGATGTCGATCATGGCGAGATCGTAGAGCAGGATCCCGGTGTGGGACGCGTGCGGTGTGCCACACGACATGCCCCCGCCGCGGCCGACGAACGTCCCGCGTTCGGCCGGAAAGCGGTGTTGGCGGGGGCTTCCCGGGCACGGCCCACGGCCGTCTGACAAGTGGATGTGCGGGCATGACAACGCATGTTGCCACGCCCGTCGCCGGAAGGCGGCCCCAAAACAACGCCGGCACAACCATTCCCGGTTGAACATTCCCGGTTGAACATTCCCGGTTGAACCAAAACCCCTTGGCCGCCGTCAGTAGTGGCAAGCAACGGCGCAAACTCACCCCTGGAGTAGTCGATGAAAACCCATTCCGCGGAGCAGTTCATCGACGGCATCCGCATCGAGGCATATGGCACCGCGTCGGACTCGCCGCCGTTGCTGTTCGTCCACGGCGGGTGCCAGGGCAGTTGGGCGTGGGAAAAGGTCGCGCCGCGACTGGCCCAAAATGGCCGGCATGCGGTGTGCCTCAATTGGTACGGCCACCACGGCTCGAGGTCTCTCGGCAAGTCGCGCGCGCTCAGGCGTTCGCTGCTGGACGTCACAACTGAGATCGACATCGTCGCGCGCTCGCTGGACAGCGCACCGGTACTCGTCGCCCACGGCATGGGTGCCGTTCCCAGCCTCGCTTACGCCGCGGAGAACCCCGTCGCCGCGTTGGTGCTACTCACGCCGGTGCTGCCGGCGGGGTTCGGGGGTGGGTCCATCGACCTCATGGTCGACGGTGCGTCGATGTGGTTGCCGCCGCGTGGACTGATCAAGCCCCTCTGGTGGGCGGGCGTGAGCGACGAGGAGGCCCGGCGTTACGCGTCGCTGCTGGTCCCCGAATCGCCCCGCGCCGTCCTGGAGGCGACGCGGTGGCTCTGCAGAGTGGACACCGACAAAGTTCGGGTGCCCGCGCTGGTGATCGCCGGCGGCGCCGACCCGCTGATCCCCGCCGAGGTGAAATCCCTTGCCGAAGCGATCGGTGCGACCTTCCTCCTGCACGAGGGGGAAGGGCACGGGATGCCCCTCAATCCGGTCTGGTCGGAGGTCAGCGCGGAGATCGACGAGTGGCTCGGTGCCCTGAACTGAGCGGACATCAACCCCCGTTGAAGAAGCCGGATTGATAGTTGCCGGGGTTGAATCCGCCCGAGCTCCTGCTGCCCGAGTTCGCGAAACCGGAGTCGTGGTCGCCGGAGTCGTAGAAGCCCACGTTATGGCCACCGCCGGAGTTGAGGATGCCGGTGCTTTCGCCCTCGGTGGGGTTGGAGTCGGTGTTGAAGAGGCCGACGTTGCCACCGCCGGTGCCGGAGTTGCCGATGCCAATGTTGTTGCCGCCGTGGCCCGAGTTGAACAGGCCGACGTTGAAGCCGGTGTCGCCCGAATTGAAGAATCCCATCTGAGTGCCGCCGCCGGAGTTGGCGAAGCCCGAGCTGAAGCCCCCGGCGGCCGCGTTGAAGAACCCGGAATTGTGGTCCCCGCCGGTGTTGAAGAAGCCCGAGCTGCCCGTGCCGGTGTTTCCGATGCCCGAGTTGCCGGTGTAGCTGGTGGTGCCGAAGAAGCCGGTGTTCACGTCGCCCGAGTTCCAGAAGCCGGTGTTGCTGTCACCGGAGTTGAAGAAGCCGGTGTTGGTGTTGCCCGAGTTGAAGAAGCCCGTGTTTCCCGCGCCGTCGATGGTGCCACCGGAGTTGAAGGCGCCCGTGTTGCAGCTGCCGGCGTTGAACGCGCCGACGTTGGCGAAGCCCGAGTTGCCCCAGCCGACGTTGCTCAGACCCGAGTTGAAGTCACCGGCGTTAGCCGTTCCGGCATCGAAGGAACCGACGTTTCGGGTGCCGGCGTCCAGGATGCCGAAGTTGTTGGAGCCGGAATTGAACAGGCCGGTGCTTCTGCTGCCGGCGTTCCAGAGCCCCGTTTCGGTGCTGCCGGTGTTGCCGATGCCGGTGTCGGTCGCACCGGAGTTGAACATCCCCCAGTTTTGGCTGCCGGTGTTCCCGACGCCCCAGTTGCCGGTGCCGGAGTTGAGGAATCCGGTGTTGCCGCTGCCCGAGTTGAACAGACCGGTGTTACCGCTACCGGAGTTCCAGCCGCCGAACCCGATCTGGTGGTCGCCAGTCAGTCCGATGCCGATGTTG
The DNA here is from genome assembly GCF_010729105.1 of Mycobacterium saskatchewanense. Classification (NCBI taxonomy): domain Bacteria; kingdom Bacillati; phylum Actinomycetota; class Actinomycetes; order Mycobacteriales; family Mycobacteriaceae; genus Mycobacterium; species Mycobacterium saskatchewanense. The sequence continues at coordinate 5,257,978 of NZ_AP022573.1, read as the reverse complement.
TTGTTGCCGGTGTTGGCCAGGCCGAGGTTGAAGTCCCCGGTGTTGGCGAAGCCGAAGTTGAAGCTGCCGTTGTTGCCCAGGCCGATGTTCCATCCGACGCCGTTGGCGTTGAGCCCGCCGAATCCGATCTGATTGTTGCCAGTGAGTCCGATGCCGATGTTGTTGTTGCCGAGATTGCCCAGGCCGATGTTGTTGTTGCCGAGGTTGCCCAGGCCCCAGTTGCCGTTGCCGAGGTTGCCGATGCCGAAGTTGTAATAGCCGGGCGCCGGGTTGTCGTGGGAGTAAGCGCTGCCGTTGCCGAAGCCGATGTTGCCGCCACCGATGTTGCCGAAGCCGAGGTTGAACTGCCCGATGTTCGCAAAGCCCGCATTGAAATAGGAGGTCGCTTCGCTGAAGAGCGAGTTGCCGTTGCCGGCACCGAGGTTGAAGGACCCGAAGTTGGCGAAGCCGAAGTTCAGGTTGCCGCCACCGGTGGTCACCGGGCCGCCGTTGCCCCCGCCGAAGTTGTACGAACCGAAGTTCCCGCTGCCCAGGTTGAAGCTGCCGAGGTTGCCCAGCCCCAGGTTGATACCCGCGAGGCTCGGCAGGCTCTGCAGCGCCTGCTCCCACGGCGCCAGCGCCGCGACCGCCGCCGACGCCCCACCGTGATAGCCGACCATCGCGGCCACGTCTTGCGCCCACATCTGCTCGTATTCGGCCTCGGTGGCCGCGATAGCGGGCGCGCTGAGCCCCAGCAGGTTTGAGTTGATCAGCGCCACCAATTGATTGCGGTTTGCCGCCACCAGCCAGGGGTGCACCGCGGCCGCCTGCGCGGCGTCGAATACCGCCGCCGCCGTCTTGGCTTGAGCGGCGACCATCTGCGCTTGAGCCGCGGCGGCAGCCAGCCATCCGGCATACGGCGCGGCCGCGCCGGCCATCGCCTGTGCTGCCGCCCCCTGCCACGCCGCTGCGGACAGGCCCGAGGTGACCGACCCGAACGAGCTTGCGGCCGAGTCGAGTTCGGCAGCCAGTCCGTCCCAGGCCGCGGCGGCGGCCAGCATCGGTTCCGATCCCGGACCGCTATACATCCGGATCGAATTGATCTCTGGCGGCAACACTAAGAAACTCACCGCATGCGTCCTTCCCGTCGCAGGTCCTGAAGTAAGGGTAGGCTACACACAGTTAGCTGAATAAAGCTAGCCTCGCCTAACTATCGTTGGTGCGGGTGATGGCTTACGAGGCGGACCGCGGAACGGGCAACACGAGACGGAGGACCCGGGCCGCCGCCCGCGGCGTTTGCCGCCAGCCCTCGGTGTCGCGGCAGTCCCAGGCGTAGGCCGGCACAGCGTCTCGCACCAGAGTGGTCGCCGCGGGGATGCCGAGTTCGACGGCGGACCACGCACACAGCGCGTCGAGCCGGGGCGTGATCACCCCGATGTCGAGGAGGCGGCCAATCCTGTTCTCGTTCGTGACGTACTGACTGAGATCTCCGTGGAGGGGATACCGGTCGGGCAGGACCCGCGACAGGGACATGAAGATGCCGGTCATCATCAGGCGCGGGTCACCGAGCGATGGGGCCACCGGCCACAACCAGCTCATCGCCAGGCGGGGTGCGGCGACCAGAGCGTGGGCATACAGCACCCTGACCAGGACCAGGTTGATGAAGAACCTTTCCACGCGGGTCTCGGCTTCGGCCAGGTCGCGATGGTCGAGGTAGCCCTGGACGATGCTCGCGTTGTGCGCCCGGTACCACGCCCGCACGGACGGATGGCGGGCGAATTCGAACGAATGGGCCGCACTTGCGGACGACGGCGCACCGGCAAGACCTGCCAGGAGCGCGCGCGCCTCGGCGGTGTCGCGCAGCAAGCGTTCGTTGATCGCGCGCCACCACGGACTGCCCGGCCTGGGCCCCGTCACGGGCTCCAACAGCCCGCGCCGCAACTCCCACGCCATGAACGCCATGGCCGCGCGCCGATAGGGCAAATGCCGCTCGGGCCTTCCGGGAGGCGCTTCATAGAGCGATTCCATCAGGGCAAGCCGCGCAGCGGGGTCGTCGCGCACGGCGGCGACCTGCGCGTCGGCGTGTTCAGCGGCGCTGGGCACGGTGCTCACACACTGGGCGGGTAATCCCAAATTGCCGTCCCCAGGCCGGCGGGACTGTACGAGAAGTAGATCGGCCCCTGCAGGAATGGGTAAAAACCGGTGCTGAAGCCGTCAGCGATAGACCCGATGTTGGTGGCATTGCCACCGGTCGCGGTCGTGACCGTCGTCGTATAAAGCTCCGTCCCGTCGGGCGTGAAGACCGAGATCATCGTTCCCAGCGGCAGGTTGTCACCCTCGGAGTACCCCGACAGGGTCGACGGCAGAACGAAGTTCTTCGGCAGGTCTCCGCCCAGGCCGCCGGAATCGATGATCGCGTTCCCACTGCCCTCATACGTGATCGGTTGGATGGCCGATTGGGCACCGTCGTAACTGATCTGCACGTCCAGAGTGGTGGAATACCATCCGCCGTCGACCGAGGTGACGGCCGGCAAGGGATTCGGACCGAACTGGAGCTGGCCCGCCGGCTCGTTCATGAGGAACCCCTGACCAAGGCCGCCCGGCAGGTCGCGCAGCGGGCTGATGAGCCCCTGGTCGTCCGCGGCGCCGATGCCGACGCCCATATCCGCGCTGATCGCGTATTTCGGATTCGACCAATCGGACTGAGGAATGTTCACCCAATTCCCGTTGCCGTCAATCTCTTCCACCCTGGTGAAGACGCCGATGGTGGTCGGGGCCGTCGAGATGCCATTGCCGAAATTCACCGGCGTCTTGTATTCGGTGTAGTAGAACTTGCCCCAACCGCCGTAGTCGACTTCGCCCGTACCGGTTGCCGGCCCGAGGTTTTGCAGGACCTCCGGGCTGAGCTGGGTGACGGGGATGACCAGGCCCCCGGACCCGGTGTCCACCTCCGTGGTGATCGGCGGACCGCCGCCCACGGAGATCTGCACGGTCGAGAAATCGTTCTCCGTTGTGTAGGTCAGCGCCACACTGGCCGAGCCGCCGTTGGCACCGGTTAGCCCGGCGGCCCCCACGAGGCCCGCTTTCCCGCCGAACCCACCGCTACCGAGGATGCCGCCGGGGCCGCCGGGGCCGCCGTTGCCGATCAGGTAACCGCCGTTGCCGCCGGCGCCCCCGGGGGCAAGTTCGCCGCCGGCCCCGCCGGCGCCGCCGCTGCCCCACAGGATGGCGTTGCCGCCGAGACCACCGACGCCGAGGGGCCCGCCCGTCCCGCCGGGCCCACCGTTGCCGAACAGCAAACCCCCAGGGCCCCCCGCGCCGCCGAGCGCGCCCCACCCGCCCGCGCCGCCGCTGCCCCCGTTGCCGATCAGCCCGGCCGCGCCACCGGCACCGCCGGGCGCTCCGGTGGCAGTGCTGTTCCCGCCACTACCGCCGCTCCCGTACAGCCATCCCCCGGCTCCCCCTGGCGTGCCCGCCCCTTGGGCGTCGGTGGTGCCGTTGACGCCGTTGCCGATCAGGGGACGTCCCGTCAGGTACTTCACCGGCGAATACGCCGTGAGGGCCTGCAGGTCGGACTGCAGCGTCTGCAACGGTCCGGCCGCGGCCGCCTCGGCGGCGGCATACGCGCCCTCGGCCCCGTATACCGCCTGCACGAACTGCCCGTGAAATGCCGCCGCCTGCGCGGTCAGCTCCTGGAAGAGCTTGGCCTGTTCAGAAAACAGCGACGCGACCGCCGCCGACACCTCGTCGTCCGCGGCAGCCAGCACCTCGGTGGTCGGGGCTGCTGCCGCCGCGTACGCCTCACTGAGCGACGAACCGAGGCCCGCCACGTGTGTTGCCGCCGACCCCAGCAGGTCCGGCGCCGCGATCACATACGACATGGCTGAACTCCCATCCGCGCGCTTTTTGAGCGTCGAGCGATATGAATTTGGCCATAGATAGCACGGTGATGTGGCGATTTGCCATTTCGCGGAGCCTTAATTTCGAGTTAAATCTGGCCCCGGGCTCAGCGCGTCGGTCTGGCGTCAGTGCAAGCGGGTCCCCGAGGTTCGCGGGAACATCGTGGACATGGTGCGGGGGCGACAAGGTCGGCGTCGCACGCCGTGTCGGGTCGCTACCCAATCCCGACGTCTTCGCCGACGGCGATCTCGAGCTGGACCACGTCAACCCGCCGTTGTGGGGTTACAACGTCATCGCCGCATCCAAATCACTCTGGGCCGTGAGCCTCGCGCCCGCGGATTCGCCCGCGCCTCCCGAGGATCCGGTGTCCTCTACCGCGTGGCCAAAGAGGGTCTACACATCTTCAGAGAGGCGCCGCTGCCCGGGGAGCGCCGACGGCCGGCCCCCCGGCCGGGCGCTGGCCGACCTCGGATATGAGGTCAAGTCCGGCGGGGACTGACTCGGGAGTGCGCACACCCTTGCCTATTCGTTCGTCCCGGCGATCCGGTCGATGTGGGCAAGGAAGTGTGTCAGGACCGCATCGGGCGCCTCGAGTTGCGGCCAGTGACCGATGTCGTCGGCGAGCATGACCACGTCCGGTTCAGGGATTACCTCGGCATAGCGGCGCGCCATGTGGGCGCCGGAGTTCGGGTCGACGGGCCCGTCGATCAGCCGCATGGGAACCGCGGTTTGCCGCATCGCGCGCACCCACCGATTGCGGTGTGTGTAGCGATCATTGATGAACCGGCCGACCTTGTGCAGCACCCGGCGTCCGTCGTTGTAATCCAAGATCTGGTTGAACACCTCCATCATGTGCCGGGTTGGCTTGGTGTTGGGCCCGAACATCTCGCGCAGCGTCGGTTCCAGCAGCCGACGGGACAGCGGATTGTCCTGCACATGACTGAGGATGTCGCCCAATGGAGTTCGAGACATCAGCTTCTGTGCCGCCCTGGGCGTGTAGGCCTCGATGAACATCCCGCCGTTGAGCCAGGTAATCGAATCGATGTGCAGCGCACCGGAGGATTGCTGCCCGAATTCGTGCCGGGCCAACAGTTCCTGACCCACGGAATCACCGATGTCGTGGGCCAGGATGTGGGCGTTGCGGACGTTGAGGTGTGCCAGCAGCGCCTCGTGCATGTCGGCGTGGTCAGCCACGGTGTATTCGTAGGCCACGGGCTTGGCGGAGAATCCCATGCCCATCATGTCCGGTGCGATGACGGTGAACCGCTGCGACAGCGCTGGCCACATCGGCGCCCAGTCGAACGAATTGAACGGATATCCGTGGATCAGCAGCAGCGGAGGGCCGCTACCCTCGACGCGGTAGAAGATGTCGAAACCCAGGTAGTCGAAGTAGTTTCCGTCGGCCAGCCAGCGTTTGAGTTCAGCGTCCATTGCGGTCATTCTCCATTGGGGTCAGATGCTTTACGGGGCGCCCGACTGGATGGGAGCAGCCTGCGGGACCCCCCTACATTGTGGGCCGCGCTGTTCCCAGCCTCTCGACGGGTTGCAGGGGCGACCAGTTCGGGTGCATTGCCTTGGCGCCAGCGGGCTTTGCCGCCTGGGTGCGCGCTGCAGACCATGGGCTATGTTCACTGTACCGAGAGGGGACCAATCATGACGGCGGGCAATTCGATGCCAGCAGCGCGCATCGGCAGCATGGACCGCGGATGATCGAGTTCACCCTCACTCGGACCTCGACGGCGCCGATCGAGACCGTGTTCGACGCCATGACCGACCACCGCGCGATCGCGGACTTCGTGTGGGCTTGCCGGCGCAGCACACTCGACCGCGAGGGAATACCCGCGCCCAATGGCGTTGGCGCGGTCCGGCGTCTGGTGGTCATCGGACCCCCGTTCGTCGAGGAGATCATCGAGTACGCGCGACCCACCCGCTACGCGTACAAGATGCTCTCCGGTGCACCGACCCGAAATCACATCGGCACGATCCAGCTTCGTGAAACGGACGCGGGGACCAAGGTCAGCTGGCAGCTACGGTCGACGCTCAAGATCCCCGGCGCGGACCGCCTGATGCTGCCGGTGCTCAAGAAGGTCATCGACGAGTTCCTCAAAGGCGGCATCGCCGCCGCCGAAAGCCGCGCCTGAACACGGTTCTGCTCGTTGCCCGGATGCGGCTTTAGCGATTGCCAACGCCGTAGACTGAAGCAATTGTCTGCAGTAACGATGTGGCCGATGTGGCCGAGGAATGCCCGCGCCCTGATCGAACGTCTCGCGCGTTCCGCGTCCCATGCGGCCATCCAAGCCAGGGTCAGCCCACGCCAATCGAGCTATTCGGTCTAGCTGGATGCGGAGCGGATGAAAACCCAAGCCGTGATCCGTAGCACGAGCGGCCGCAATTACCGCATCTGCGGCTCAAACATCCGTTTCGAACCCACGAGCCGGCCGTATCTCGCCGACTTGATGGTTCCTCCGCGTCACCGCCCGGACGTCTCTCCCGCGCAGCGTTAAGGTCCATCGGCCCTTTAACGGCGTTGGCCCGCGGTGTAGGGGTTAACAAGGGGAGGTCCGGACCTATCGTCAGCACGGTTCCGATACCACGAAGACCGAGCGTCGACAGCGCATACAAGTCCGAGAACGGCTCGTGAAGAGGAGAGAGCGATTGATCGGCAAGGAACATGCCGACACGCACGGTGAGCTCGATCGCCGGGCTGCCGAGCTCGATGAGCGCGAAGAGGCTTTCGTGCAGCGCGAGGCCGATCTACGAAGACGCGAGTGGATCGCTGGCGAGCGAGACCGGATCGCTGAGGAGCGAGACCTGATCGCTGAGGAGCGAGACCGGGTCGCCGACGAGCGAGAGCGGGGTGCAGACACACGAGAGCGGATCGCTGATGAGCGAGAGGGCACGGCCGCGGAGCGCGAACGCGAGCGGCTCCGCCGCGCCGACGACCACGTGAACCGCTCGGCAGCCGGTGGCCGACGGCAACGCGCCGAATACTTCCGCGAGCAAGCCGAAATCTCGCGTGAGATGGCCGCAACCAAACGACTTCCCGCCGAAGAGTAACTCTCCCCGGAGGAAGGGCGCGGTCGAAATCGCGACCAGCATCCAGGCTGTCTAAAGCGTGGCCACCGCGGCCGTATGGCGGTACGGGTTCTGCAGCGGTATACGCCAGAAGGCGTGGATGCCGCCGTCTGGTGGGCTAGTGATCATGCAGTGGCCGCCGAGGTCTTCAGCGCATTGGGCAATATCGGCCAGGCCAATTCGGCACTGGTCGTCCGAGGGGATTCCGCGTCCGTCACCAGTGATCTCGATGAGTCGTTCGTCGCTGACACTGACCTCGACGGTGATGTTCGCGACCCCAGATCGCCACACCGCGTTGCTGAGCACTTCGACGACAACGGCTTCGGCGTGGCCGGCGAGTTCATCGCTCACGACGGTCATCGGCCCAACCATGCTCAGCGTGGTGACCACGTCGTGGTCGTCACTGAGGTGCGCGACCGCGTCTTGGAGCCGCTGGGCGAAACTGCACCGCCCGGCCGGGCGGTCTTGCCTCCCAGTCGGCCACATTCCGCACTCCCCCGGCCCAGGTCAGGCACACAACCCTGCGAACGCGCAGGCGTTGGCGCCATCCGGACCGTGAATGCGATGGACCCTGAGCATGGACAAGGCCGGCACCGCTGTAGCGAACCGGCCTCTAACTCCCCAAGTGGCTTCTACAGAGACCCAGGGAATCAGTCAAAACCCTACCGCATGCCGGCCAGAGGCCGCAATCACGATGAAAGACCCTCCGGATTCCCAAGATCCGAGCCAACCTCCCGACGGGCCGCCACATTGTGTACTTGTCTGCACATCGCGCGGTCATTGCAGCCCGGTCATAGCGACCGCGCGGGGACCTACTCGAGACCGTCAATAGGGCTGGCCGCGTGAACGATTCGCGGGATGTGACGTCATCTCTGTGACGACTGAACGGCCTTGCCCGCGAGGAGATTCCTGTGCGGCCGCCACCAGAATATCGACGGACTGCATGATCCCCGTAGCGATGTCATCGATCGCAGGCACATTGTCGGGGCACGCACACACGCTCACATCCAGGTCGTCACCATGCGAGGTCAGCGCGATGCTTAACCCACTGTCTTCGGCTAGTGGCGCCACGCTGTGCATGCCGACGATCTTGGCGCCGGCACAGTATGCCTGCACCGACTCACCGGCAGTATGGGAGACAGTATGGGTGACACTGCCATGACAGATCGGCTTGAGCTGGCGCCGCAGGCCTGATCGGGTGTAGAGCCGCATACCCAGGCGAGCCAGGGTAGGCGGGGTAAGCGATGCCACGGTCGCTAAATCGACTGTTGCAGAGCCGGTTTCGCTACTACGGCTGCGGATTGCGTTCAACCTTTCGGTGGCGGTATGGAGGTTGGCGAGGACCTGCACCGGGTCGTCGAGGTGTACCGGGATGCGAAGCCGCCCCATGGCCAACGCCCTACCAGACCTAGGGGGATCCGCGGCGGGCAGCTCGAACGGCATCCGCATCAGCAGCGGGTCGTCTGGCACTTTGTCATGCCGTTGCAGCCATGCGCGCAATGACAGTGTGCAGGCGGCTAGGACAACATTGGTGATGCTGCCCCCGAACGCGTTGCTGACCGTCTTCACGTCTGCCAGCGGGATCGAGGCCAAGGCCACTGCACGTCGTTTCGTCAGCAGCGCGTTGAACACCGTGTGCGGCACCGGCCCGCTCATCGACGGTGCCACCGGGGCCATCGGGGCCCCTACGCGCATGCGGAGCAGCCGACCGCTTACGGCCTGCAGCACACCAGATACCGTCTCGGCGATCAGCCACATTCCGGCGACATGGTTTTCGACGATCTCGGTCATCACATCGGTAACGAGGTCGCCGACGGACGGCGCCGAGCCCAGGCCCGGCTCGGCCGGGAGGTTGTTGGCCGGGTCGGCGTGCGGTCCGGTGGTCAGCAGACGGGGCCACACGGACGCCGCCCCCGCGGCCCCGTCGTTCAGTGCGGGCGACATCTTCACCGCCAACGCCCAGCGGCCTCCTGCCAGTCCGTCGATACTCCACGCTTCCCACAGCCGGCTAAGGCCATCCTGTCGCCCGGCACTCAACTCCGCGATGAGATCGGCCAGCTCGCGCCGACCGCCGGGAGCGCGAACCGTTGCGCGATGAATTTGCGGAGAAGGGTCATAGTCGTCAATCTCGGCCCACACTGGCTGCCCCACGCCCAGCGGCTTGGTCACCAGGCGGCTGCGGAATCGCGCCAGTTGCGGCAGTGACGTGGCCACCAGTTGGTGTAGCCGCTCGTGGCTCAGCTGATCGGACGCATCGATGATCACCAGCGTAACCGTGTGCGCAGGCGTCCTCGAACTCTGTGTGTGCAGCGACAGCGCATCGGTCCCCGACAGTCGCACAACCATCAGCATCCCCCTTTGTGCAACGAAAACTCTTGAGTGACAACCTCTACCAACATGTGCCAACGGTGAGTCAGTCCGCTAGTGGTGTCGTCTTCATCGGTGACTAGTTGCGCACTTCGCTTGCGCCAGTTGCTCCTTCAATGCGATGAGTGGGCCCTCGAGTTCGAACAGCATGTGCGACGACGCCGGACGCCAAGGCGGCGCTCGCAGCCGCGGTGGTCGGCCCGGGGGTCGTCGAATTATCGATGTCGTCGAGTCGCCGAAGCATGCGCCGCGAAACTGGGTCGTCATGACCCAGAGCAATCTCACCGGGATACCGCCGACACGTTGTCACCCTACTCCGATCTGGCTGGGATAAAGCGACGCGAAACAACCCCCGCTCTGCCGGCCCGATGCCTGCTACATCAGGCCGCCGCGCCATGGATCGAGCAACCCCTAACGAAAGTGATTCACCCGCAAAGGACTATCAAGACCGAAGGTCCACGCCAAATTACCGGCTCTATCGAAGAGACGTGCTGCGTTTGTACACACAGTGAAGAGTCGACGGCGGCCAGCCTGATGCTGACTGCTTAACACCACAGTTGCGCACCAACGGCCATCTAGCAACGGACTACGAACGCAACCTGCCCAAATCGGTCGCTGGCTCCCAGGGTATGCCATATGCGGCACAGATAGAAGATTGAACGTGAACCACTGCCGGCGGTGTTGCTGGGCAACGTGAATCCTGGCGGGGCGGACGCGCTGACGATCCACTGGGGTGGCACCGACGATTTCGGCATCTTGGCGGCGCCAGGGGCCCCGTTCGGGTCTGGCGGACGCATGTGCAGGGAGCACGCCAAACCGACCCGGCGCCGCTGCACGGCTGGCGGATCCGGAACGACTGGCGCATGATCACGCCATGAGACGCGAAGTGGGCGCCGAAATGGAGGTCGAAATCACCGCACCCACGACGCTGGAGTTTCAGATTGCTGTTGCCCCGCATCCGGGCGCCGAGGTCTTGGAATCGCTGCGCTTCGTCTTGAACGGACGGCCCGTCCAGCCCTTGGAAGTCAGCGGTGTACATGGCAACCGCATCCATAAGTTCGACGCGGCGGTGGGCACACTGAAAGTCGACTACGCGGCGACGATCGTGGGTCGGACTGATCCAGCTCCGGTGATCGAATACGACCTGTCGATGTATCTGCGACCTAGCCGCTACGCCGAGGCTGATAAGTTCTACGGTTTCGCTGCAACCGAATTCGGCACCTACGGTGATTCGGCGACGCTGTTGGAGAACGTCAGCTCGTGGGTGGGAACCAGACTGAACTATGTGCCTGGCTCAAGCGATCCGATCGACGGGGCGGCGGACACCCTGCTCTCCGGTGCCGGTGTGTGCCGCGACTACGCGCATCTGGTGGTGGCGCTGCTGCGTGCGGTCAACGTCCCGGCCCGCCTGGTGTCGGTGTATGCGCCGGGCTTGTACCCGATGGACTTTCACGCGGTAGCCGAGGCGTTTGTCGAGGGGCAATGGCGGGTGGTCGATGCGACGCTGCTAGCGCCGCGGCAAACCCTGGTCCGCATCGCCACCGGTCGTGACGCCTCCGACACCGCCTTTCTCGATAATCACAGAGGCGCGATCACGCTGAACCAGCTGGTGGTGACCGCCGTCGTTGACGGCGACTTACCCCGAGATTCGATCGACCAATTCGTCTCCATCCGTTGAGAACGCCGACCGGCTGATTGCGACGATCAACCAACATGCCGTCACTCGTTCTTTCTGGACCATCCGAGTAGTGTGGGAATCATCGGCGATATTTCGTACCTGACTATTCAAAGCCATGTCGTCGTCGATCCGAACGATTTGACCGGTATCGCGGTCAAGACGGGAGCGTCGCCATGACGCTGAAAAAAGACCAGATGAATGCTGGGCACCGGCATACCCCACCCACGCACACGCCCCGCTTGAGGCTAAAGCCCAAGGCGCCCCAGAGCGGGTATGTCGACGGTGCGTGGTGGCCCCACAGTGAGGACCTCACGGCGGAGCTACCGGATCTGCTGTCCGTACTGTCAGTTCGACTCGGCCCGATTGCCCGCGTGATCTACAACATCAACGAATGGGCAAAGGCGCCCGCAAAATTGGCGACAGGGGGACGAACGGTACGACTCGACGGATATCGTCTCCAGCCGGTCAACACCGTCGAAGTTCTTGGGCTCAATCGCGAGAAAATCGTCCTATTGGTGGTTTCCCCGCACGCCGACCCGGACCATGCACACACGATCATGATGACCGCAGCCGGCCCAAGCAATGCCTCGACCGTCGAGGGGCTCATGATCAGCACGGAAGAAAGGGAGACCCGGGTATAGACCCGCGCAGGGCAGTCATCGCGCAAAACCACTGGGAATCAAAAAGGCTCACCCGATGCATTGCCACTCCTGATTTCGTACGTCGTCACGCCCCACAACGGGGCTATGCTGTAGATATCGTGTGCCGCCCGTTCAGTAGCCATCTGCGATAGCAAAATTAGTAGATCGGAGCGTCACGTGGCTCTTGCTTCGCCAGCCCCTTCAGGCACGACCCGATTAGCGCTATGTGGACGCGACAATACAAGCGGCGCCGTAGACGGCGCCTGGTGGCCAAAGAGCTTGGACCTGAGCTCAGAGCTACCCGACTTACTTACTGTATTCGGTTTATGGATTGGCACAGTGCACCGAGTCGTTTACGACCCGAGCGGGTGGTTGCCCGCGCCTACACGAATTATTCGTCGGACCGAGATGGTTTCACTCAATCCATACCGCCTGGTTTTCAGCGACACCATCTATCTAGCGGGTACCCATTCTCGCAACGCGGCGCTGTTCGTGCTATCGCCTTCGAGCTCTACAGAGGAGGCCCGACACCTTATGTGTGAGGTTTGCACTTCAGCAGAACCGATGAATGCGGGACGGTTGCGCCAACTCCTCCGCAAATGCGCCTCAGGGTTCGGGAGCTCGGAGCAATCGGCACCGTTAAATCCACACGAAAATTCCTTGCGCTGATCGGTCATCGTCCTCCTAGGCGACAAGGCTCCTGTTGTTTGTCGGCTCTTAGGTTTTACATGCTAGAAAGCGCTGTCCCGACCCCGGGTATGTCGACGTGCCTCGAATCGGGCTAAGAACTCGCGGTCATCGACTTGCTGTTCCGCGTAAACCTCCGATTTGTAACGATGCCGACCCTTCCGACGGGTCAGCTCGCCAGTTGTCCCGAAGCGTTGCGGCCTCCGTAGATGCCATACTCATGCTGGGTGACGGCGACGTCGCCCCGGTTCAGCAACCCGGCGCATGCTGCGACGGATACCGCTGAGCCGTTGACCAGCTGTCCGACGACACGGACATTCGAGGACGGCGGGCCGTCGGACAACCGCACGACGGTACTCAGAATCCAGAAGCCCGACGCGTCAGAAAATCACTGTGCCCCGGGGTAATCCATGAAAGATAAAATTAAAACAAGGCCTTCAAGGTGATCCCAACCAGAGGTGGTCACCTTGGGTGCCCGGCGTGAGCGGTTGCTCGATGCGATCAACGGCATATGGCCGACTCAGCCCGGACTGCCTGGATTTCCAACTACTTTGAGGATACACGCCCAAAGGTGTCGGTGCGACCGTGGAAGGTCCCACTAACTCCCGGCCGTGGCGTACAGTCGGAGAATCGGGACCAACCAGGGCCCCCATAAACAAAAGGGCCAGCGATGTCCGATAAGTCTCCTCGACAAGCAATGAGCAAGAAGTCCGGAAAGTCATTGAAGGAAAAACGGGCCGCCAAGCACGTCAAGGCCGCGCGCCGCGCTGCCACCACCGAGGCATTGGTTCGTGACGAGAAACGCTGAGGTGTAACACCGTTCGTTCGCGCGAAGTGGACAGCATCAAAGCCACGACGAGTCGCCGTTCGCCTGAGGAGCCACGTCGGCATGCCAACGCCGCTGAACGCCTTGGATTCTGACTCAGCCAGTGCGGCCTGCCGCTTAGTTAAAACCAGCAACAACACACCCGATCGCGGCGGATGCGGTGCACGCGGCGGTCGCTTATTCCTTCTCATCGCCTGGCTTGCTCAGCACGCGGTCGGGTGGCGATGGCGATGTCGGTAAGGCACCCGGGATGGGGACTTACGGCCCTAGCCATGTTGTGAAACATCCGGGGATCATTGGATCCGGGTCAGGCGAAAGACCAGCGGTGAAGCCACGAATAGATCTCGCTGCAGCGGTATGCGGCATATGGTTGCGGCCGAATCCTCCAGCTCGCACCAGTGCGGTCGTCCGTCGAGGACATGACATCGCTGAATGGGCCATACCTGCCAGACCTATCGGCAGCAAATCGGCAGCACCTGAAAGCTGCCGTCATGCGTCAACTTCTCGGGTCGGACCAGTGCAGCGAGCTTCCAACGGCTGACCAAGGAGCGGAATGAAAAAAGACCAAGCAGACCAATTTGAGCACGAGCTGATGCAGCCCCTCGCGCAGGCCCTTCGGACAAGACTGGGTGCTGCAGGGGAGGTCCACGTCAACAACGAGCCGCACCTGATCAGTGGTGATTGGGTTGTGTATGCCACTTGGCTCGAAGTCGTCCTCAAAGATGCACGAACCGAAGTCATCTTCAGGCCCCTCGGCCGCGAAGACTTCTCTGCGGTCTGGCAATGGGGCAAGAACGGCCGATTCATTTTCCCGATTCCGCAAGGCGGCGTCAATGGCGGCGACAGCGCTCGAGCGTCCATTGACGCTGTCGCCGAACGCATCCTCCAAACCGCGAGTATGTGGCACGAGGAGCCGCCCGAGTCGTTTGGCTGGTCGGTCACCTGAAAGCAACTTTCCGCCAAGGCAAACTTCGACGTCGACGGGGCGAAACGGGGCACGCCGTGACCGCGGTGCCAGAGTCGCTCATGATCAACGCTTCTGCGGTTCCCTCTGCGGGCGCAGGTCTGGCGGCCCTACGGATTTCCAGCATGATGAGCGAGGTGGGCATGCTGTCTCGAACGAAAAGGGTAGACACCCGTATTAGCCAAACTCACTTCCTGACGAGCTAATGGGGTCAGCAACAACAACGCTGCGCCTCCCGGGCTAGTTACCCGCCCAGGGCGGTGTGGCCGCGGCGGTAACTGAGCGGCCGGAGCGGTGACCACCTCCGGCGCCCGCCACGTGGCAGTCCGTACGGTCACCGCGTTCAGCATTCCGAGTACGCCCCATGGGGTATGGTTTATTGCGGTTGACTCCGCAGCCTCCCGGAAACGTCCGGTGGCGACCGGTACCAGGTCCCCGCCGTAACGTGTCTGCAGATACGGTTAATCCGACAGTCAAAGGGTTGTACGTTCGCGCTGCCCGTGACAGATTCCGCTGCTGAGGGGGCACGCTCTGCCGCTGCAGTCACAGTCGGCCTGCTTCCGGGCGGGCGGCATCGTGTCGCAGTGGCACCAGCGGTGTTGGCGCTCCCGCAATCTCGGTCCAAGCCTCGCGGCTCGACACCGACGCACAGGCTTCACTCGTGCGTGCGCGTCCCTCACTCGACGCCGCGATTCACGGCCGGAGGCCAATTGCGGCGCCGCGCCGGAGAAAAGGAATGGTCTTGAGCAGATTCACCGAAACGATGTACGGCACCGCCCAGTCCAGTTCGAAAGGCCTGGTCACCGGGGAGCCGAACTGTCCCGTCCGGCATACCTGGGGCGAGGTGCACGAGCGGGCCCGTCGGATCGCGGGTGGCTTGGCCGCAGCCGGCGTCGGGCGCGGTGACGCCATCCCTGTGCTGGCCGGCGCCCCGGCCGAGATCGCACCGGCGGGGCAAGGTATCTGGATGCGCGGCGCCAGCCTGACCATGCTCCACCAGCCCACGCCGCGCACCGATCTTCAGCGCTGGACCATGGAAACCACCGCCGTCATTGGAATGATCGGCGCCAAGACAATGGTCATCTCCGACCCGTTTATGGCCGCGGCCCCATTGCTGTCTCAGCTCGGTGTGCGAGTGCTGATCGTCGAGCAGTTACTCGACAGCAGCCCGGTCGATCCGGTCGAGACCGATGACGACGACATCGCGCTGCTGCAGTTGACGTCGGGGTCCACCGGGTCGCCCAAGGCCGTACAGATCACCCATCGCAACGTGGTATCCAACGCCGAGGCAATGTTCATCGGCGCAAGCGTCGACATCGACACCGACGTGATCGTGAGCTGGCTGCCGTTGTTCCATGACATGGGCATGACGGGCTTCTTAACCGTGCCAATGTATTTCGGCGCCGAGCTGGTCAAGGTAACTCCGATGGACTTCCTGCGCGACACCCTGCTGTGGGCCAAGCTCATCGACAAGTACAAGGGCACGATGACGGCGGCGCCGAATTTCGCCTACAAGCTGTTCGCCAGACGCCTTCGCAAGCTGGCCCGGCCCGGCCAGTTCGACTTGTCCACGCTGCGATGGGCACTGTCGGGCGCCGAACAGGTCGAACCCGCCGACGTCGAAGAACTCTGCGAAGCCGGCAAGCCGTTCGGGTTACGCCCGGAGGCGATCCTGCCGGCTTACGGCATGGCCGAGACGACCGTGGCGGTGTCTTTCTCCGAGTGCGGCGAAGGCCTGGTGGTCGATGAGATCGACGCCGACCTGCTCGCCATGCTGCATCGAGCCGTTCCGGCGACCAAAGGAAAAACCCGTCGGCTAGCCACGCTCGGCCGTCTGCTGAGGGGGCTGGAGGCCCGCGTCGTCGACGAAGATGGCGACATCCTGCCGGCCCGGGGTGTCGGGGTGATTCAGGTGCGCGGCGAACCAGTGGCGCTGGGCTATGCGACGATGGGCGGTTTCGTTGCGGCGCAAGATGACCAAGGGTGGTATGACACGGGCGATCTGGGCTACCTCACCGAGACCGGACGTGTCGTGGTCTGCGGCCGGGTCAAGGACGTGATCATCATGGCCGGCCGCAACATCTACCCGACCGACATCGAACGCGCCGCCGGGCGCGTCTCGGGGGTCCGCCCCGGCTGCGCCGCGGCCGTGCGCCTGGATGCCGGACACCCACGAGAGACGTTCGCTGTCGCTGTGGAGTCCAATAACTGGCAGAACCCCGCCGAGGTACGCCGTATCGAGCATCAAGTGGCCCACGAGGTGGTCGCCGAGGTCGATGTCCGGCCCCGCAACGTGGTCGTGCTCGAGCCGGGAATGATCCCCAAGACGCCGTCGGGGAAGCTGCGGCGCGCACACGCGTTGGCGCTCCTCGACTGACTACTCGGAGGCGGCGAAGAGTAAGTTTGTCGGTTACCAAGGGTGCACGGGGAGGAGGGGATGTTGGCCGACTTCGACGCCCAGCCCGGTCGCAAAGCGCCGGCACAATCCGAACCCTCCCCCACCCAACGGGAAGCAGACGAGGCCGAATTGTATGCCGGGCTCCGCGGAGTGTCCGGGATTGTGGCCGGCGCCCAAGGAGTGATCGACATCCTGGGGGACGTGGCGGAATTCGCCGCCCAGGCGATTCCCCGCGCAGACGGTGTGGGCGTGGCATTGATCGACCCGAGGTGCGGCATACACAGCGTCCAGACCTGGGCGGCGACAGCGGTACTCGTGCACGAGATCGACACCGTTCAGTACGACGAACTGCACGAGGGGCCATGCATAACATGCATGCAGTCGGGGCGGCCCGCAGTGAGCGGATCGCTTGGCAGTGACAATCGTTGGCCGCACTTCGGTGGCCGGGTAGCCCGGATGCACGTGCATTCCGCGCTCGCGCTGCCGTTGATCGTCGGCGACCAGGTGATCGGTGCGATCAATGCCTACGCCAAAAGCCGCGACGCCTTCGGCGAGCACGCGGTGCGGTTGGGGTCCCAGTTCGCCAGGCCCGCCGCGGTATCGGTGCGCAACGCGCAGTTGCTAGCCAACGCCCAGGAACGGACGATGCGATTGCAGCGCGCGTTGGACAGCCGCGCAGTGATCGATCAGGCGATCGGCATCATCCGCAGCAGATCGGGCAGCAGCGCCGAGGAGGCCTTCGGCCGGCTCGCCCATATCAGCCAGACCGAGAACGTCAAGCTGAACGTCGTCGCCGAACGGCTGGTCGAAGAGGCCGTGCGGCGCGCCCGCGCACGGCATCGCTGAACCGGTTATCGCGGTGGCGCGGCCGCGAGTTCGGTCAACTCCGCCAGCAGCAGCGGGCGGGAATCCCGATCGGTCATCAAGCTGCGGGCGACGTCGGTCAAGTGTTTGCGTTTGGCCCGCGCGTAGGTGCGCAACAGGTGGAACGCCTCCTCCACGGACACACCCAACGCTTCACGGAGGAAGCCTTTGGCCTGCTCGATGATCACGCGGCTGGTCAGTGCGGAGCGTAGTTGCGGCATGACGGTAGCGGGTGTGGGCGGATGTTCCGCCAGGATCGCGACGCATGCGATGTGAGTCAGGGCCTGGCCGACGAGCAGGTCGGCCTCACTGAGCTCGCCCGGGCGAGTACCGAACAAACCCAGCGCGCCCAAGACGATGCCGGCGGCGCGCATCGGAACGGCGTGCACGGAGGCGAAGCCCGCCCCGATCGCGGCGGGGACAAACCGCGGCCACCGCCCCGCGACCCGTTGGACGTCGGCGACGGAAACCGGTCGACCCGTGACATAGCAGTCCACGCATGGGCCTTCGTCGGCTTGCAGCTGGAAGAGTTCGAGTTCGCGGGCCTGCTCCGAGGTGGCGGCCAGCAACCGGAGCTGGTGCAGCGGGTCGGCGAGCAGAAATCCCGCGGCCTCGATGTCGAGCAGCTCGGCACATCGCTCGGTGAGGTCGGTCAGCAGGTCGACGACATCGAAGTCGTCGAGCAGGCTGTCCACGAGCGAGACGACGGCGTCCAGCACGCGGGTTTCACGGGGAGTGTCAGTCACAGTGCCTCCTTCCCGGACTGTTCCTGCCTATGCGAGCGCATCAGTCGGCCTCGAGCTTCACCCGGCGCTCGAGGATGTCGCGGGCGACGTCGGTGGCGCTGCGGCCGGTGGCGTAAGCGTGAGCGCGCAGGCGGACAAGGGCCTCGGCCGGCTCGACCCCCAGCTGGGCGACGAGCATTCCGGTGGCCTGGCTGACCTCCGAACGGCTCAGCATGTTGAGTTCGGCCCAGGCATTGCTGTTGGGGTCAGCCACGGCCGCCTGCAGGTCGGCGTCCAGGAGGTCGAGGAGTGGGATGCCCGCAAGCTCCGCGGCGGCGACCGCGCCGACCAAATCCTCGTCCGGCAGTGGGCCGGGCTGCGCACGAAACAGGTCGAGGGCGCCGACGAATTCGCCGGCCACGACGACCGGTATCGCATAAACGCTTCTGATGCCATGAGCGAGCATGGCGGGCCCGTAGGCGGCCCACCTAGCCTCGCCGGGATCGGCGAGGTCGACGACCAGAATCGGAATCCGCCGCGTGACAGAATCCAGGCACGGTCCCTCGCCGAGCGTGAACTGCAATTCGTCGTATATGCGCGCGGACGGGCTGCTGGATCCCAGTGTCCCGCTGTTAGCGCCGTCGAAGACGAGCGAAATAGCCGCTGCGTCAACCTCGAGGAAGACCACGCAAGCGTGGCACAGAGAGTCGGCGGCTTCTACCCCGTGCCGACCGTCAACGGCGGCGAGCAGCTGCTCGTGGCCCGCCACATTTAACCGAACACGGTTCGGCCCGATGCTGAAGCGCCAGGGGGTCTCGGCATTAGCATCCCTCCACCTTTTCTAGTTCGAGGGCTTTGACGAGCGTACCGCTGCTGCCACAGGACCGTTCCGCTCTCATGGGGCAGAGCGGAGAGAGCAACCGCGAGAGCCCACGTAGCCAGGCGCGAACGCTAAAGAAGTTCGGTTGTGCCGCAGCATGACCGGCGACGTTGCCATAGGGCCGACCGCGGTTGGCTGATGCACCGGGGCGCTGATGGGACGAAGCGGGGCTCTCGCTCCATACGGGCTAAGCGGCGGTCCGATTGCTCTCAAAGCTCGGCCGATAGCCGACTCGCGTCGCGGCCTTCACGGCTATCTCACAAGCGTCAAAGCGAAACGACGGCCCGGACGGCCGTTGAACCCACGACCCATCTGACCCATGCGTTGTAGACCTGGAAGCACTGGACCCGGGTGGGTTCGAGGGCGTTGTCATGATGCTTTGGCATACCTGCGAACTAACTCGTCTTCTCCGTACGTCCCCGTGTGCTGCTGGCCCTCGTTGTCGCGGCCGAAAAATGTCCACTGCCGTGGAGTCGTCTGCGGGCCGCTGATGAGCTTGACCGTGTAGCGCAAATCTGTGGCCTTCATCGTGCCGATTACGTCGCCAACCCGGATCTGCGACGGATGAATTTGGGGTGCGTCACGCCAGTTCTGTATGCCCATGCCACCGGTCCCGTCTGTTGTCATCACAGTACCCTCGATTCGCGCCCCGCGCCGAAAGTTGGGGTCAGATAGGCAAGTGCCGCCCCCTTTAACACGGCTTGTGCATGTCCTCGAGCAGCGCCGTGTCCCGCCGTTTTCGCCCCGTCATAGGCAGCGGCGTAGTTGTTCCCACGCTCTACGGTGCGATCATGTGCGCGGCGCGCTGTCGGAAAGCGGTATTCCGCGATGTGCCGATCCAGAGTGCGGCGGATCCTACGCAAGGCGCCACTGCCGATGGTGCGCTTGACGGTGATGCCCAAGAACGACTTTGGTGGCCCGGCTGCACCGCGCCGGCCTCCCTCGATTGCGGGTGACCAACAGCGAGCTCATCGAGAGCAGCCGACCGTGACGATCGATTTAACGATTTTGACCGACCGATGCGCCGCTTCCGCCCTAGCTGGCTGACGAGTGCGACATCACCGTCATCGGCTGAATAGCCAAGGTGCACAGGCGTTTTAAACATCCTTCGATACACCCTCGCCGAGGGCCGCCCGGGTAAGTCGGAGACTTTGGGATCTGAGAACTCAGCCGGCGGCTAGTTGTCGTGACCTGACACGTTGTTGTCAGGCAGCGAGTCGGCTGATCGGTGGTTGTCCGCCGAGGGCGGAGTGGCCTCGTCGAGTGTTGTAGTGGCGAAGGAATTGGTCAAGGCCGCGTCTGCGCAGGGTGTTGTTGGTCCAGGGGCGGGCGTAGGCCCATTCGTTGAGCAGGGTGCGGTTGAAACGTTCTGCTTTGCCGTTGGTCCAGGGACAGCCGGGTTGGGTGAATCGGCGTTTGAGTTGCCAGGCCGAACAAACCCAGCCCCAGTCGGTGCCGCGTCGGTAGACCAATGCGTTGTCGGTCAGTAGCCGACGCACGCACGCCGTGGGCGGTGAACCAGGCCAGTGCCCGGTGGAGAAACCCAGCGCACGTCGGGTCCTTCTCATCGGGGAGCACTTCGCTGTAGGCCAGCCGGGTGTAGTCATCGATGGCAGTGTGGACGTAGTCGTAGCCGATCTTGGTCTTCTTGTGCCGGTGGGCTACTGAGACCGCGGCGTGGCGGCCGTGCAGCCGCCACCCACCACCGGGGGGGATGCGGCCGAGCTTTTTGACGTCGACATGAACCATGGCCCCCGGCGTGGGGTGTTCGTAGCGGTTGGGGCTGCGTCGAGAGCAGCGCACCGCCGCGCCGGTGATCGGGTCGATCGCACTCAGATGCGGCATCTGGTGGCGCGCCAGGATCCGCCCAACCGTCGAAGGAGTCAGACCGAGTTCGGCGGCCAGCACCACAGCGCCGCGCTTACGGCGTCGGCGGGCGGCGAGCACCTTCTGCTCGACCTGATAGCTCGTGCGGTTGGGCATCCGGATCGGCCGTGACGAACGGTCGGCCAACGCAGGATTGCCGCCCTGGGCATATCGGCGCAGCCACTTGTACACCGTTGCCCGCGAAATCCCCAGTTGCTCAGCCACACGCGCGGCCGGCCACCCAGCGGCGACACGCTCAACGATCAACCGACGAGCGAACACATTGGTACGGGCGTTAGCGTGAGACACAAGGACCTCCTACGGGTGAATGCCAGACACATCCACTCCGTCAGGAGGTCCTCCCACTTTCAAGCAGGCACGCCGTTAACAACCTCCCGGGTCACGACAGCTAGTTTCTGGTGTTGTCGATGGGTGGGATGTCGCCGCGGTATTCGTAGAGCCGGCTGTGGTTGAACCGGTGGACCCATTCGGCGGTGGCGAGTTCGACTTCTTCGGCCCTGCGCGAGGCTTGACGCGGTTTGATCAACCCGGTCTTGTACGGCCGATGCCCACGTGATCCGAACCGATGACCGCGACGCCGCCGAGCAGGCCGCGGCCTTTGATCGGTGACCCCTGACCCCAGCGAACACGACAGCTGACGATTAGCGGTGCTAATGCTCCCGAAAGTGTTCGCGACGGCGATGAAAATGGCCCCCGGAGTCTCCTCCGAGGGCCATTTCCGCTGGTAGCGGGGACAGGATTCGAACCTGCGACCTCTGGGTTATGAGCCCAGCGAGCTACCGAGCTGCTCCACCCCGCGTTGGGTAAATGCCAGGTTACCGAACCTTGGTCGCGGCGACCAAATCGCGCGCTGACCAGCGCCGTCTCACCAACATGCGCGCGCGGTCGCCGGGGCGAGGCGCCGAAACGCCTCCGCCGGCTGCAGACCGATGATCGGACGCCCGTCGACCATCCACGCGGGGGTGCCGTCGACGCCGGCCTGACGGCCCACCCACTCGGCCTGGGCGACCGCCGCCACCGCGCTGCCGTCGGCCAGGGCGGCGCGCAGCCGGCCCACGTCGACCCCGGCCATCCCCACATGTCGATCGATGACCGCCGGATCGTCGATGTCCTCGCCCCGGACGAAGTGGGCGTCGAACAGGGCGCGGCGGACGTCGTCGAACGCATCGAATTGATGGCGCCGGACCCACTCGGCGGCCGCCAATGCGCGTCGGCTGTGCGGTATCCGCCGCGGCCAGCGCAACTCGAACCCCACCGCCTCGGCCTCGCGCTCGATGGCGGTGTGCCTGGATCCGTACCCCGGCCGCACCGGGAGACCGCCGCGGGGCATGGCCGGATGCGCTTGGAATGGCAACTCCACGACGTTGAAACCCGCCTCGGCGAGCAGCGGTGTCCTGGCTTGCCCGATGTAAGAGAAAGGACAGACGAAGTCGTACCAATGCAACACCGTGTACCGCTCGTCGTAATAGATCTCACTCATGTGTTCTCTCCCTCGTGCGGCGTGGATTCACGGATCAGCCGTTCGGTCACGATGCTGAGCAGGTCGGCGGCATGCGTGGTGCAGCGCTGCAGATCGGGCTCGATCTCGTGCAGGGTGCGGACGGCCGCGAAGCGAGCCGCGCGGGCCTGAGTGCTGGTGAGTGTCGAGACGCCGGCGACGGCGAAGGCGGGGACGCCATGCTTGTGGGCGCGCCGCGAGACGCCAATGGGTGCCTTGCCGCGCAGAGACTGAAGGTCGAGCGATCCTTCGCCGGTCACGACGACCTTGGCACCCAGGAGGTTTCGGTCGAGCCCCACAAGATCGAGCACCATCTCAATGCCCGGCCGCATGCGTGCGCCCAGCACGGCCACCGCGGCGAACCCGACCCCGCCGGCGGCCCCGGCGCCGGGTGCTTGCCGGCAGTCGGTTCGTGTCGCGACGTCGACGACGTCCGCCCACCGGCACAGGGCGCGGTCGAGCGCCACTACCTGGTCCCCCTCGGCGCCCTTCTGCGGCCCGTAAACGATTGCGGCGCCGTGCGGTCCACAGAGTGGGCTGTCAACGTCGGCGGCGAGCGTGAAGGCGCATTCGCTGACGGCCGGGTGCAGCCCACTCAGGTCCAGCCGGGCGGCCTCGGCCAAACCGCGACCGCCCGGGCCGACGGGGCTGCCGTCGTCATCGAGTACCCGCGCGCCCAGGGCCATCAGCATGCCGGCACCGCCGTCGGTGCTCGCGCTGCCACCAAGGGTGATCACAATATCGCGGCATCCGTCGTCGAGCGCCTGCGCCACAACGCTTCCCAAGCCGTAGCTGGTAGCGGTCATGGGCGCCGGAGTCGCCGAGGGCAGCCGCTGCAGCCCGCACACGTCGGCCATCTCGACGATCGCGCGCACGCCCATCCGGGCGTAAGCGGTGTCGACCGCCGCACCAGTGGGACCCGCGACACGGGCGGGGACCCGTTCGAATCCCGCCGCCACCACGGCATCGAGGGTCCCCTCCCCACCATCGGCCACCGGACAGGCGATCGCGGTTGCCGTGGGGTCTGCGCGCCACACGCCCTGCGCCATCGCCCGCGCGGCCTGCTGGGCCGTCAGCGAGCCCTTGAACTTGTCCGGCGCCAGCACGATGTGGCCTGCCATCAAACGACCATCCACCCGAGCCACGACGTGCTTTGCAGGTACACCAGGATGCACATCAGGGCAAGCAGGAGCATGCTCCACTTGAAGACCTTGCGGAACAGGTCTCCCTCCTTACCCTTCATCTGCACCGCGGCGGTCGCAATGACCAAACTCTGGGGCGAGAGCATCTTTCCGATCACCCCTCCGGACGAGTTCGCCGCCGCCAGCAGCACGGGGTTGAGGCCGGCGGCGTTGGCTGCGCTGACCTGTAGCGCGCCGAAAAGCGAGTTCGCCGAGGTGTCGGAACCGGTGATGGTCACCCCGATCCAGCCGATGATCGGCGAGAACACCGCCAGCAGACTACCGGCCCCGGCAATCCATAGACCCAATGTCGTTGTCTGGCCGGACAAGTTCATCAGGTAGGCGAGCGCCAGCACCAGCCCGACGGTCAGCGTGGCGGTGCGCAGCTGGGTCACAGCGCGTACGTAGGCCTGCACCCCCTGGCGAGCCGAGGCGCGTAGCACGAGCATGCTGAGCAGCCCGCACAGGAGCAGCAATGTGCCTGCGCTGTAGAGGAAGTCGAATTTGAAGACGGTCACCGCGGAAGCTTTGTGTGCGGCGTTGGCGATGTGTAGCCCGGGCCATCGGAAACTGGTGCCGCCGTGCTTGAGGGCGGTGCCGACCGGTCTCCACACCGACAGCGCGAACACCGCGACGATGATCAGATACGGCGCGTAGGCCACCATGACGTCCCTCGGCTTGTCGACCACGTCCTCGGCCGCCGCCCCGTTGACCGCGGCGGCCGTCGGCGACAAGACATCGACCCGGCCGTTGCGCGGGTGACCCGAAGCCACCGGCGGCTCAGTCACCTTCGCCGTGTCCCTGACCTGCCCGGTGCCCGCGACATCTCCGGCCTCTTCGACTTCATCCCCGGTCGTGACCAACGGGACCTTGGGTTGCCACACCCGCAGTAGGGCCACGATGGCGCCGGCACTGAGGATGGACGCGGCGATGTCGGTGAGTTCCACCGAGAAGTTGGACAAGACAAACTGGGCGACGGCGTAGGTGACGCCGCCGACCGCGGCCGCGGGCCAGGTCTGCCTGATGCCGTTTCGCCGATCAACCATGAAGATGAGGATGAAGGGCACGACGCAGGCCAGGATGGGGGTCTGCCGACCGACCATCGCACTGAGCTCAGCGACGGGCAGACCGGTGACGCCGCCCAGCGTGATGATCGGGATTCCGACGGCACCGAATGCCACCGTGGCGGTGTCGGCCACCAGCGCCAACGCCGCCGCCCTCAGCGGCGAGAATCCCAGAGCGATCAGCATCAACGATGTGATTGCCACCGGTGTTCCGAAGCCCGCCAACCCCTCGATGAGGGCGCCGAAACAAAAGGCGACGATGAGGGCCTGAATCCTCCGGTCGGGCGAGACCGACGCCATGGACCGACGCAGCACGCCGAGATAGCCGGTCGCCACCGTCAGGTTGTAAACCCAGATTGCGTTGAGTACCAACCACATAATCGGGAACATGCCGTACGCGAAGCCGAGAACTGCCGAGTCCGCGACCTGCCCCACGGGCATGTGGTAGACGAGCCCGGCGATCAGGGCGGCAGTCGCGACGCCGAAGGCGGCGGCTAACGGCGCGCGCACCTTCAGCCCGCCGAGGAGCACGAACACCACGAGCAGCGGCAGCGCGGCGACGGCGGCGCTCCAGCCCAGCGAATGCGCGACGGGGGTGAAGTCGGGCTGGAACATCACAGCACCGCCCCGGGATTGAGGATGTTCTGCGGATCCAGCGCGCGCTTGATGCGCCGGCTCAGGTCCATCACGTCGGGACCCACCTGTTCGGGCAGCCAGGCCTTCTTGAGCCTGCCCACGCCGTGCTCACCAGTGATGGTGCCGCCGAGTTCGATTGCCAGTTCCATGATTTCACCGAAGGCGAGGTGTGCGCGCCGTGATTGGTCGGCGTCGGCCGGGTCGTGCACGATCATCGGGTGGGTGTTGCCGTCGCCGGCGTGCGCGATGACCGCGCACACGATGTCGCGCCGTTCGGCGATCGCCTCGATGCCCTCGATGAGCGCTGGTAGCGCGGGCAGGGGCACCCCGACGTCCTCCAGCAGGAGGTGGCCGAGCCGCTCGACGGCCGGGATGGCGAATCGCCTTGCCGCGGTGAAGGCTTCGCCCTCCTTGGGGTCGTCGGTGGTGAAGACATCGGTGGCGTGGTGGCGCTCGAACGCCTCCGCCATGAACGCGATCTCCTTATCGCGCTCGCCGGTAGCGTCCGACTGGGCGATGAGCATCGCGTGGGCCTGTAGGTCCAGGCCCATCTTGAGGTGGCTCTCCACTGCGGAGATGGAGGCGTGGTCCATGAATTCGAGCATCGCCGGCCGCATCACCCGCGTGACGGCGCAGACCGCCTCCGCGGCGTCGTGCACCGACGAGAACGACGCCACCACGGTGCTTGCGGGCGGCTGCGGCGGCAGCAGGCGAAGCGTCAGTTCCGTGATGACGCCGAGCGTTCCCTCGCTTCCCACGAAGAGCTTGGTGAGCGACAGTCCG
This sequence comes from Mycobacterium saskatchewanense, assembly GCF_010729105.1. Lineage (NCBI taxonomy): Bacteria > Bacillati > Actinomycetota > Actinomycetes > Mycobacteriales > Mycobacteriaceae > Mycobacterium > Mycobacterium saskatchewanense. Next base: position 5,231,945 of record NZ_AP022573.1, on the reverse strand, counting down.
GCCGAGTCCTTGAGCCGGGGTCCGCCGAGCCGCACCGTCGTTCCATCGGCGAGGACGACCTCCAGGCCAAGGATGTAATCGGTTGTCACCCCGTACTTCACGCAACAAAGACCGCCGGCGTTGGTCGCGGCATTACCGCCGATGGAGCAGAATTCGAACGAGGATGGATCCGGCGGGTACCAGAGGCCGTACTCGGCGACCGCCCGCTTCACTTCCGCGTTCATCAGCCCGGGCTGGACGACAGCGGTGCGCGTCACCGGATCGACCTCGATGTCGCGCATCAACTCCGTGGTCAGCACGATGCTTCCGTCGACGGCGGTGGCGCCCCCCGACAACCCGGACCCCGCGCCGCGCGGCACCACCGGCACATCGGCCGCACTGGCCCAACGCATCACCGCCTGCACGTCTTCGGTGCTCCTGGCCCGCACCACGGCGAACGGCCGTCCCGCATCCGGATCCATCGCCCGGTCTTGCCGATAACTTTCGATCACGTCCGGATCGGTGACGACCGGCACGTTCGGAATGCTGGTGACGAGATCGGTGCTGCGTTCGTCTAGTGCCGTCATTGGCAATCCTTTTCTTGCGCGGGCAACGTCGCGGCGGGTGATTCGATTTCGGATCGTGGAATACGTGTTTCGCTTCTGGCCATAGTGGCATGGGTCACGTTCCACGGTCAAAGACAACATTCGTTGTCACAGTAAAACCCCTGGAAAGGGCGAGTGCCAAGCGCTATTCGGGGCGATCCAGGTGCACAGACGCTTGACAAGAACCCCGCGTTCGGCGTTCACTCGTTTCATAATTTGATGTTGTATTTCCGTATCGCGGAATATCAATGGGCGTCAGAAGCTCCCAACCGCCCAGGAAGGACTCCCGTGGCATCTGCGACTTACACGGTGAACTGCTCGATTCTGTTCACCGACCTGCCCGTACTGGACCGGCCGGCCGCGGCCCGAGAGGCCGGGTTCGAGGCGGTGGAATTCTGGTGGCCCTTCCCGGAGCCGACACCCTCCGATGCCGACGTCGACGCGTTCGTCCGCGCCATCCGTGACGCCGGAGTACAGCTCAGCGGGCTGAACTTCGCGGCGGGCGACATGGCGGAGGGTGACCGCGGTATTCTGTCGAATCCCGCGTATGTCAAGGTCTTTCGTGACAATGTAAGTATCGCAGTCGGCATCGCCGAGGCGTTGGGCACCAAGGCCTTCAACGCGCTCTACGGCAACCGCATTGCCGGGGTGGCCGACGTCATACAGGACGACGTGGCCGCCGACAACCTCGCGTATGCGGCACGGGCCGTGCAACCCATCGGCGCCACCGTACTCGTCGAACCGGTCAGCGGCGCGCCGCGCTACCCGATCAAGTCGTTGGCGGACGCCGTCAAGGTCGTCGACCGGGCGGGAGAGGGCAATCTGCGCGTTCTTGCCGACCTGTATCACCTGTACGTCAACGGCGACGACGTGACCGGCGCACTCGGTGCCTACGCCGACCGCGTCGGGCATGTGCAGATCGCGGACGCGCCGGGACGCGGCGAGCCGGGAACCGGCCAGATCCCACTCGGCAGCTACCTCGCGATGCTGCTCGACCGCGGGTACGGCGGCTACATCGGACTGGAGTACAAGGCGACCACGCCGGACCCCTTCGACTGGTTACCCCGGGCCGAGCGCGGTCGCGGCGGCGTCGACACTTCATCCTTGGCGGCACTCGCGGGAACGAGGGAGCAATGAGCACGATCGCGTTCATCGGCCTGGGCATCATGGGCAGCCCCATGGCGTGCCACCTGGTCAAGGCCGGCCACTCCGTCGTCGGGTACAACCGTTCCCCACAGCGCACCGCTGCGCTGGTCGAGGCGGGCGGTGTCGCCGCCGAATCGATCGAGGAGGCGGTGAAGGGTGCCGACGTGGTGGCCATCATGGTGCCCGACTCGCCGGATGTGCAGGATGTATTGCTTTCCGAGAGAGGTGTTTTCGCACACGCCCAGCCCTCCACCCTGATCATCGACTTCTCGTCGATCCGGCCCGACGTCACGGCGCAGTTGGCCGAAGAGGCGACACGGCGGGGTTTGCGCCTGATCGACGCCCCGGTCTCGGGCGGCGAGGCCGGCGCCAAGAACGCGTCGCTGTCGATCATGGTCGGCGCCACGGACGACGACTTCGCCGCAGCAAAGCCCATATTGGAGGCCGTGGGCAAGACGATCGTGCACGTCGGCCCCAACGGGGCCGGACAGACCGTCAAGGCCGCCAATCAGCTGATCGTGGCGGGCAACATCGAACTCCTCGCGGAGGCGATCACGTTCCTGCGCGCCTACGGTGTCGACCTCGACGCCGCGGTCAAGGTGCTCGGCGGCGGCTTGGCCGGCTCGGCGGTGCTGGATCAGAAGGCTCCGAAGATGTTGGGCCGCAACTTCGAGCCGGGATTCCGGATCGAACTGCACCACAAGGACCTGGGCATCGTGACCAGCGCGGCCCGTGAGGCGGACGTCGTCATCCCACTGGGCGCGGTCGTCGCTCAGCTGATGGCGTCCGCGCTGGCCAACGGCGACGGCGCCCTCGATCATTCCGGCCTGCTGCTCGGTGTCGAGCGGTTGTCCGGACGCGGGGAGGGCTAGGCGCGATGACGCGGATGCGCACGGTCGACGCGGCCGTCAAGATCCTGGAAATTGAGGGCGCCACACAGGCATTCGGCCTGCCGGGCGCCGCCATCAACCCCTTCTACTCGGCCATGCGCGCCCACGGCGGGATCCGGCACGTTCTGGCCCGCCACGTCGAGGCGGCCAGCCACATGGCCGAGGGCTACACGCGCGCCGCCCCGGGCAACATCGGCGTGTGTATCGGCACGTCCGGCCCCGCGGGCACCGACATGATCACGGGCCTGTACTCCGCCAGCGCGGATTCCATCCCGATCCTGGCGATCACCGGCCAGGCGCCGGTCAACAAGCTGCACAAAGAGGACTTCCAGGCCGTCGACATCGCTGCCATCGCGGCGCCGGTGACGAAGATGGCAATGACGGTGCTCGAACCGGGCCAGGTGCCCGGCGCGTTCGCGCAGGCCTTCCACCTGATGCGTTCGGGACGACCCGGCCCGGTGCTCATCGACCTGCCCATCGACGTCCAGATGGCCGAAATCGACTTCGATCCAGCGACATACAATCCCCTGCCCGTCTACAAGCCCGCGGCCAGTCCCGCGCAGATCGACCGGGCGCTCGACATGCTGGTGACGGCCGAGCGACCGCTCATCGTCGCCGGCGGGGGCATCATCAACGCCGACGCGTCCGATCTGCTTGTCGAGCTCGCCGAACTGCTCAACGTCCCGGTGGTGCCCACGCTGATGGGATGGGGCGCCATCGCCGACGACCATCGGCTCGCCGCTGGGATGGTGGGCCTGCAGACCGCCCACCGCTACGGCAACGCGACCATGCTCGAATCCGACTTCGTCCTGGGCATCGGCAACCGGTGGGCCAACCGCCACACGGGCGGACTCGACACCTACCGGCGCGGCCGCCGCTTCGTGCACATCGACATCGAGCCGACGCAGATCGGCCGCGTATTCACCCCCGACCTGGGCATCGTCTCCGACGCCAAGGCCGCGCTGGAGATGCTGGTCGCCAAGGCCGCGGAACGAGTCGCCGAGAGCTCGCTGCCGGACTGGAGCGGCTGGGTCCGCGACTGCCAGGAGCGGAAGAGAAACCTGCACCGCAAGACGCACTTCGACGACGTCCCGATCAAGCCGCAGCGCGTGTACGAAGAGATGAACCGGGCTTTCGGACGAAATGTCCGGTACGTCACCGCAATCGGGCTTTCACAGATTGCCGGCGGCCAGTTCCTGCAGGTGTTCAAACCCCGGCACTGGATCAACTGCGGCCAGGCGGGGCCGCTGGGGTGGACGGTGCCCGCTGCGCTGGGGGTGGTCACCGCCGAGCCGGACGCCACCGTGGTCGGGCTCTCGGGTGACTACGACTTCCAGTTCCTGATCGAGGAGCTTGCCGTGGGAGCGCAGTTCAACCTCCCGTACGTCCATGTCGTGGTGAACAATTCGTACCTCGGGCTGATCCGCCAGGCGCAGCTCAACTTCGACATGAACTATTTCGTCTCCCTCGCATTCGACAACATCAATGCTCAGGAGTCCGGCGACACCGACCTCCCCAAGGGCTACGGCGTCGACCACCGCAGCGTCGTCGAAGGCCTGGGGTGCAAGGCCATTCAGGTCACTGAGCCGGACGGGATCGGGCCCGCGCTCACCCGGGCGCAACAGCTCGCCCGCGAGCACAAGGTCCCCGTCGTGGTGGAGATCTTCCTGGAGCGGATCACCAACATCGCGATGGGCACCGACATCGACAAGATCACCGAATACAACGAACTATCGGCATCCGTCGACGACTCGCCGACCGCCGCGCTGCTCTACGACTGACCGCCAGCGCTCCTTGCTGCCGGAGTTCGTTTCGTGATACGAAAAAGCCCAGGCAGCATGGACGGGCCCCGCGGGGCTGGATCGGAAGCGGTGATGGCTCGCGGAACTCGCGGAATTGCAGGCACGGGCGGTGTCCAGTCGGTGGAGCGGGCGTTCGAGCTGCTGGAGATCCTGGCCACCATGGGCGGGACGGGGGCGCTCGGGGATCTCGCGGCGCACGCGGACCTGCCGGCGCCCACGATTCATCGGCTCGCCCGCACCCTCCTGAACATGGGATACCTGCGGCAGCTGCCCAACAGGCACTACTCGTTGGGGCCCAAACTGATCCGCCTTGGTGAAAGTGCGGGCCAGCTCGTCGGCATGTGGTCACGGGGGCACCTGCTCGAACTCGTAGAACGCACCGGTGAGACGGCGAACATGGCGCTCATGGACAACGACATGGCCGTCTATGTCGCGCAGGTGCCGTCGCCGCACTCGATGCGGATGTTCACCGAGGTCGGCCGCCGCGTGTATCCGCACTGCACCGGCGTGGGCAAGGCGCTGCTGATGCAACTCCCCAACGACGCGGTGCGCGCCCTGGTGGCCCGGACGGGCATGCCGCCCTCGACCGAGAAGTCCCACACGACGCCCGACGAATTGATCCAGGATATCGAGCTGTGCCGCTCCCGCGGCTACGCCGTCGACGAGGGCGAGCAGGAAGTCGGCGTACGCTGCTTCGCCGTGCCGGTGCCCGACGCGCCGTCGCTGACGGCGATCTCGATCTCGGGCCCCGCGGCGCGAGTCACCCTCAAATCCGCCTCGGAGATCACGCCCCTGCTCAAGCGGGTCGCGCGGGATATCGCGTCGGAGTTCGACAAGGAAGCCGCAGGCTGAGGGCGTTCAGTGGATCGGCGGATTCAGGCCATATCGCTGCACGATGTCATCGCACCAGCCGGATGACCCGTAGGTGAGCCCGTATTTGCCGGCGAACTCACGGAATTCGGGCCTTTCGCGCACGACCTGCGCGATCGGGTCGTCCGCCCGGTCGGCGAGCAGCTCACCCAACTCGCGGAAGTAGCTTTCGAATCCGCCTTTCCGCTATTCGGGCCACGTGCTGTTGAGGATGAGGTCGACCAGGTTGCCCGGCTTGAAGGTGGGGTCGAAATGCGCCAGCACGTCGTCGTTCATGGTGCCGAATGTGGTCTCCGGGCGGTGCTCCATGCCGTCGTAAAAGACTGTGAGGATGCGGTTTTTGAAATCGGGGCGCGGGTGGGCGGCGGTCACCGCGGCGACGGCTTCCGGGGCGAGGGATTCCCGTCCGACGCCAACCACGTCGGTCTTGACACCGGCCGCGAGCAGGGCGGTTTCGGGGTCGAGGCGCGCGGGAACCTCGGGCGTCGAGTGCAGCGCGATGCCCAGCCACACCTTGTCGGCGTCGGCTTCTCCGATGCCCCGCTCGAGCAGGAAGTAGCGCGCCGCGTCGGCGCCGTCGATCTCGAAACGCTGGGTGGAGGTTCGATAGCGGGCGGTCAGGCCGAGGTCGTGAAACATCGCCCCCACGTACAGCAGTTCCGGATCCGCGTGCAGCCCGAGGCGGCGCCCGTGCAGCGCACCGAAGAGGAACACGCGCCGGGAATGGTTGAAGAGCACCGCGTCTTCGGCACCGCGAAGGAGCTCGGTGGCCTCGCGAGCCAGCGCGGTGTCAGGGATGGCAACGCCCGCAATGGTTTCCATCGATTGCATGGCCATGATCACTGCCCCCTCCCGAGGCGGCGCTATTCCGGCCAGCTGTTGGTGAGGATGATGTCGACGAAGTTGTCGCGGACGAACGTCGCGTCGAAGTGCTGCAGCACATCGGCATTGACCGTGCCGAAGGTGCTGTGCGGGCGGTGCTTCATGCCGTCGTTGAAGGCTGTGAGGATGCGCCGCTTGAAATCCGGCCGCGGATGGACGGCAGTGACCGCGGCGAGGGCCTCGTCAGACAGGTCCGCGCGGCCGATACCCAGCACGTCGGTCTCGACGCCCGCCGTGACCAAGGCGATTTCGGGTCCGAGGAACTCCGGGATGCCGGGCGTCGTGTGCAGCGCGATGCTCAACCACACCTTCTCGGCGTCCGTGGCGTCGACGCCGTGGTTCACGAGGAAATCGCGGGCCGCGTTGGCGCCGTCCACCTCGAAGCGCAGGGTGGACGTGCGGTAGCGCTCGGTGAGACCGATGTCGTGAAACATCGCCCCGGCGTAGAGCAACTCGAGGTCCGGTTGCAGTCCGCGGCGGCGGCCCTGCAGCGCCCCGAACAGGAACACCCGGCGGGAATGGTCGAAGAGCAGGTCCTCTTCGGTGTCGCGGATGTACTCGGTGATATCGCGCACCAGTGGGGTGTCCGGTATGACGATGTCGGCGATGGCTTCGATCGGCTGGGTGACCATGGTCCTTCTCCTGGATTGGGCGGGCAGAATCAAGTTTGCGCGCGCCCGGCCGCATCCACCCACGGCCATTGCGACGTCTTCTCCACAGAAAGCGACGCGTCCCGCGAGACACATTTCCCACGAGTTGCGACAATCGGCCGGTGGCTGAAGGCGGTGCGCGGTCGCGGGTGGTGGTCATCGTCGTCTTCGACGACGTGACGATGCTCGACGTGGCCGGGGCGGGCGAGGTCTTCGCCGAGGCCAACCGCTTCGGCGCCGATTACCGGATCAAGATCGCCTCGGTGGACGGTCGTGACGTCACCACCTCGATCGGCACTCGATTGGGTGTCACGGACGCCCTTGCGTCGATCGAGTCCGCCGACACCGTCATGGTCGCCGGGAGCGATCAGTTGCCGCGGCGGCCGATCGACCCGGCGCTGGCCGACGCGATCACGTCAGTGGCGAGCCGCACCCGGCGGCTGGCCTCGATCTGCACAGGGTCGTTCATCCTCGCCCGGGCGGGGCTGCTCGACGGCCGCCGCGCCACCACGCATTGGCACGAGATCAAGTCGTTTGCCAGGGCATTCCCCGCCGTCATCGTCGAGCCCGACGCGATCTTCGTGCGTGACGGCGACGTCTTCACCTCGGCCGGAGTGTCGGCGGGCATCGACCTGACGCTGGCGCTGGTCGAACAGGACCACGGCACCGAGCTGGTCCGCGAGGTGGCCCGGTGGCTGGTCGTCTACCTCAAGCGCGCGGGCGGCCAGTCGCAGTTCTCAGTGCTGGTGGAGGCTGATCCCCCGCCGCAGTCGCCGTTGCGCAAGGTCACCGACGCGATCTCGGCCAATCCGGCGGCGGACCACAGCGTGAAGACCCTCGCCGCCCGGGCGTCGTTGAGCACGCGACAGCTGACCCGGCTATTCCAGTCCGAACTCGGCACGACACCGGCCCGCTACGTCGAGATGGTGCGCATCGACGCCGCCCGCGCGGCGCTCGACGCTGGCCGCACCGTCACCGACACCGCCCGCGTGGCGGGGTTCGGCAGCCCCGAAAGCCTGCGGCGGGTGTTCGTCGACCACCTCGGCGTCTCGCCGAGGGCGTACCGGGAGAGGTTCCGCACGGCGGCCCGCGGCTGACGGCCGTCGCGTCCCGGCGAGCGTCCGCAAAATGCCACCGTTGACGGCGTGTCGTTGTACAGACACGGTCGCTCGCGGCAGAAAGAGGGGGCTACTTGGTCGCGTTGTACTTGTTGATCGCGTCGTCCAGGCGCTGCAGAGCCGCGCCGTAGGCGGCGAAATCGCCCTTCTTCTGGGCGTCTTTCGCCGCGCCGATCGCCGCCTGGACCTCCTGCAGGGCCGCGGCCTTGGCCGGCGACAACGTCACCGACCCGTCCGGAACCGGCGGCACCGCCGCCGTCGGCTGCGGCGAGCCCGGCGTCCCCGCGGGCGGCGGCGGGCTGGCGGGCTGGTTCGGGGGCACGCCCGCGTCGGTGGGCTGGATGCCCGTCGCGGCGGCCCCCGCACCCGGGCCGAACAACCCGGTGAGGGCGTCGGAAACCGTTGGCCCGTAACCGATCTTGTCGTTGTACATCATCGCCACCCGGATCAGGCGGGGATACGACGAGGCGGCGTCGCTGGCCCCGGGTGAGGCATAGACGGGCTCGACGTAGAGCAGCCCACCCTGGCCCACCGGAAGCGTCAGCAGGTTGCCCCACCGGATGCGGTTCTGGTTGTCCCGCCCGATCACACCGAGGTCCTGCGACACCGCCGGGTCGGTGGTGATCGCGTTGTTGGCCAGCTTCGGCCCGTTGACGTTGCCCGGGATGGTCAGCACGGTGATCTTGCCGTACGTCGCCGGGTCGGAACTGGCGCTGATGTAGGCGGCCAGGAAGTCCCGCTTGAACCTGTTCATCGCGCTGGTGAGCTGATACGACGGCGAATTGTCGTTCTTCAGAATGTTTTTCGCGACGATGTAGTACGGCGGCTGATAGCTGCTGGCGGTCGGGTTGGGATCCAGCGGCACGTCCCAGAAGTCCGACGAGGTGAAGAACGTCCCGGGGTCGTTGACGTGGTACTTCGCCAGTAGCATCCGCTGCACCTTGAACAGGTCCTCGGGATAGCGCAGATGCTCCGCCAGCTCGGGCGTGATATCACTCTTCGGCTTGACCGTTCCGGGGAAGACCTGCATCCAGGCCTTGAGCACCGGATCCTGCTCGTCCTGCTGATAGAGCGTGACGGTGCCGTCGTACGCGTCCACGGTGGCCTTCACCGAGTTGCGGATGTAGGACACCTGCTTGTCCGGCTGCAGCCGATTGAACGCCACCTCGGTGGAGTCGGCGGTCGCCGACGACAGCGACGTGAGCTCGGAATACGGGTAGTTGTCCAGCGTGGTGTAGCCGTCGATGATCCACACCAGTCGCTTGTTGACGATCGCCGGATACACCGCGCTGTCGGTCGTCAGCCAGGGCGCCACCGCCTCCACCCGGCGCGCCGGGTCGCGGTTGAACAGGATCCTGCTGTTGTTGCCGATCACGCTGGAAAACAGGAAGTTTCGTTCGGCGAACTTGGCGGCGAACACACTGCGGGACAGCCAACCGCCGATCGGCACGCCACCGGCGCCGGAGTAGGTGTAGCGCTTGGTTTCGGTGTTGGTCTCGTAGTCGTATTCGCGGTCGTCCCCGTTCTTCCCGACGATCGCGTAGTCGGCCGTCGTATTGGAGATGACCGGTCCGAAGTAGATCCGGGGCTGGTCCAGCGGTGCCGGCCCGTCGGAGACCACGGTGCCATTGGCCCCCACGACGTTGGTCAGGAACTCCGGGTAGCCGCCATTCTGGTTGGGATCGTTGGCGATACCCCGCACCGTGTTGGCCGGTGAGGCGATGAACCCGTTGCCGTGGGTGTACACGGTGTGCCGGTTGATCCAGTCCCGCTGGTTTTCGATCAACCGGTCCGGGTTGAGTTCGCGGGCGGCGACGACGTAGTCGCGCAACGCGTTGTTGCGGTCGCGGTACCGGTCGATCGACAACTGGTCGGGGAAGTAATAGAAGTTCTTGCCCTGCTCGAACTGGGTGAATGCGGGGCTGACGATCGTCGGGTCGAGCAGCCGAATGTTGGAGGTGGTGGCGCGGTCGGTCGCGACCTGCTGGGCGTTGGCCGGCGAATCCCCGGTGTAGTTGCGGTAGGTCACCACGTCGTCGGTCAGGCCGTACGCCTGCCGTGTCGCGGCGATGCTGCGGCTGATGTAGTCGCTTTCCTTGCGCTGGGCGTCGGGCCGGACGATCAGCTGCTCGACGATCAGCGGCCACCCCGCGCCCACGATCATCGACGACAGCAGCAACAGCACCAGGCCGATGGCCGGAATCCGCAAGTCCCGCAGGGTGATTGCGGAGAACACGGCGACCATGCAGATCAGCGCGATCGCCATCAGGATCAGCTTGGCGGGCAGCACGGCGTTGATGTCGGTGTACCCGGCTCCGGTGAATGGCTTGCCGCCCCGCGTGTGCGACAGCAGCTCGTAGCGGTCCAGCCAATAGGCGACGGCTTTGAGCAGCACCAGCAATCCCACCAGGGTGACCAGCTGGACCCGCGCCGAACGGCTCAGCGCGCCGGTCCGCCCGGACAACCGGATGCCGCCGAACAGGTAGTGCGCCAACAGGTTCGCCGCAAAAGCCAGAAACACCGCGACGAACATGTAGCTGAGCAACAGGCGATAGAACGGCAGGTCGAAGGCGTAGAAGCCGAGGTCTTTGCCGAACTGCGGGTCCCTGATACCGAAGTCGCCGCCGTGCAGGAACAATTGGACCCGCACCCAGTAGCTCTGCGCGATGATTCCGGCCAGCAGGCCGACCGCCACCGGTACCCCGACGCCCACCACCCGCAGCCGGGCCATGACGACGGTGCGATACCGGGCCACCGGATCGTTGTCGTTGTTCGGCACGAACACCGGCCGGGTGCGATAGGCCACCGCCAGCCCGGTGAAAACGATCCCACCGACGAGCAGACCGGCGATCAGAAACACGAGGATGCGCGTGACCAGCACGGTGGTGAACACGGAGCGATAGCCGAGCTCCCCGAACCACAACCAGTCGACGTACGCGTCGACCAGGCGCGGGCCGGCGAGCAGCAACGCGATCACACCCAGTGCGATCAGGATGAGGATCCGGCTACGCCGTGTCAGCTTCGGCATCCTTGCGGTGGGCCGCATTCCCACTGGCTACGCTCCCTGATCGATTCCCGGTCGGTGTCAACTGTACGCATCGCGCGACCGCCATCCCGTGCAGCTCAGCAGCTCGGCGGCTGCCCGCCCGAGGTGATCGCATGCAGCGCGTCGACCGCCTCGCCGAGCGTCTCCACCTTGACCAGCTTCAAGCCGGAGGGATTGTCGGAGTTCGCCTCGTAGCAGTTCTTCGCGGGGACGAGGAACACCGTGGCACCGGCGGCGTGCGCGGCCGCCATCTTGTGGGTGATGCCGCCGATCTGGCCGACCTTGCCGTCGACGGAGATCGTGCCCGTGCCGGCGACGAACATCGAGCCCGCCAGCCCCCCGGTGGTGAGCTTGTCCACGACCGCCAGGCTGAACATCAGTCCCGCCGAAGGCCCACCCACGTTGGCGAGGTTGAAGTCGACGACGAACGGCGCCCAAGGGGCGTCGAGCACCGCCACGCCCAGGAATCCGTAGTCGCGATCCTTGTTGGTGCCGAGGGTGATCTGCGCCACGCCCGCGGGCTCGTTCTTGCGGCGGTAGTCGATCGTCACCACGTCGCCCGGCTTGGTGCTCTTCAACAGGCCCGTGAACTGCTCGACGTTGGCCACCGGCTTGCCGTTCACGGCGTCGAGGGCGTCGCCGGACCTCAGCTTGCCCGCCGACGGGCCGGGATCCGTCACGGCCGCGACGGTGACCGCCGGCTGGTACTTGAGGTACCCGAGCGCCGCGTACTCGGCGCTGTCCTCGGAGTTCTTGAAGTCTTCGTTGTTGGCCTTGTCGACGTCCTCGCGCGACTTGCCGGGCGGGTACACCAGGTCGCGCGGCACCAGCTGCTCCTGGCCGGACAACCACAGCGTCAGCGCCTCGCCGAGACTCAGGCCGTCGCGCTGCGACACCGTCGTCATGTTGAGGTGGCCCGTGGTCGGGTGGGTCTGGGTGCCCTCGATGGCCACGACCTGCTTGCCGTCCACCTCGCCGAGCGTGTCGAAGGTGGGGCCCGGGCCCAGCGACACAAACGGCACCGTCACCACCGCGAGCAGCACGCCGAACACCACGATTGGGACCAGCGCGACCATCAGGGTCGCAATCCTCCTGTTCACGCCGCTTACCCTAACCGGGGCCCGCCGGGTGCCGTTCAGCTACGAGCTTGACCCGAGGCCGCACGTCCCACTCCGGCGGTGAGTACCGTTGACGGTATGCCTGACCAGCCTTTCGGCTTCTCCAGCGGGGAAGACCCCGAGAAACGCGGGAAGAAAGATCCCGAGGCCGGCGCGTCCGACCCCTTTGGCGCGTTCGGCCTGGGCGGCGAGTTCGGCATGGGTGACCTCGGCCAGATCTTCACCCAGCTGGGCCAGATGTTCAGCAGCGCGGGCACCATGACCGCCGGGGGTCAATCGTCGGGACCGGTCAATTACGAACTGGCGCGGCGGGTCGCGTCGAGTTCGATCGGATTCGTCGCGCCGATCCCCGCCTCGACCAACAAGGCGATCGCCGACGCGGTCCACCTCGCCGAGACCTGGCTCGACGGTGTGACGGCGTTGCCCGCGGGCACCACGAAGGCGGTGGGCTGGAGCCCCGGCGACTGGGTGGACAACACCCTGGAAACCTGGAAGCGACTGTGCGACCCGATGGCCCAACAGATCTCGACGGTGTGGGCGTCCTCGCTGCCGGAGGAGGCCAAGGGCATGGCCGGCCCCCTGCTGGCGATGATGTCGCAGATGGGCGGGATGGCATTCGGCTCCCAACTGGGCCAGGCGCTGGGCCGACTCTCCCGTGAGGTGCTCACCTCCACCGACATCGGCCTGCCGCTCGGCCCCAAGGGGGTGGCCGCGATCCTGCCGGACGCCCTCGAATCGTTCGGCGCCGGGCTCGAACAGCCGCGCAGCGAGATCCTCACCTTTCTGGCCGCCCGCGAGGCGGCGCACCACCGCCTGTTCAGCCACGTGCCATGGCTCGCCAGTCAACTGTTGGGTGCGGTCGAGGCCTACGCCATGGGCATGAAGATCGACATGAGTGGCATTGAGGAGTTGGCCCGCGACTTCAACCCCGCGTCGCTGTCCGATCCGGCGGCGATCGAAAACCTCTTGGGCCAGGGTGTGTTCGAGCCCAAGGCAACGCCGGCGCAGACCCAGGCGCTGGAACGGCTCGAGACACTGCTCGCCCTGATCGAGGGCTGGGTGCAGGTGGTGGTGACGGCCGCCCTGGGCGACCGCATTCCGGGCGCCGCCGCGTTGAGCGAGACGCTGCGCCGCCGCCGCGCCAGCGGCGGGCCGGCCGAGCAGACATTCGCCACCCTGGTCGGCCTCGAGCTGCGGCCCCGCAAGATGCGCGAGGCTGCCGCGCTGTGGGAGCGGCTGACGCAGGCGGTTGGCGTGGACGGCCGGGACGCCGTCTGGCAGCACCCCGATCTGCTGCCGTCCGCGGAGGACCTCGACGAGCCCGCCGGCTTCATCGACGGGGCGGTCGGCGGGGACACCAGCGGCATCGACGAGGCGATCGCGAAACTCGAAGAAGAGGGCGACGCGGGCACCGACTCCTAGCCCTGTGGATAACGGAACCGGGCCGCCACCGGGCGCGTGGCACAGTGTCGGTTCATGTCGCCAGCCGCAGTCTCCCGGTACGCGCTGGACCCGGCGCTGCCGGTGCTGCTACGGCCCGACGGCGCCGTCCAGGTCGGCTGGGATCCCCGCCGCGCCGTGCTCGTTCGCCCGCCGAGCGGCCTGGCCGCCGCCGAGCTCGCCACCTTGCTGCGGTCCCTGCGGTCGCCGACGCCGATCGCGGAGCTGCAACGGCATGCCGCCGACCGCGGGCTGCGGGACGCCGCCGGCCTGACCAACCTCGTCGACCAACTCGTCGGCGCCGGGGTGGTGACCGAGTGCGGGCGACCCCGCGGCCGCGCGGCATCGATCCGGGTCCACGGCCGCGGCCCGCTGTCCGAACTGCTCACCGACGCGCTGCGCTGTTCGGGGGCCCGCGTCGCGCACAGCAGCCAACCGCACGCGGGGGTGTCACCGACCGCCGTCGACCTGGTGGTGCTGTCCGACTACCTGGTCGCCGACCCCCGCCTGGTGCGCGAACTGCACGGTCAAGGTGTGGCGCACCTTCCGGTGCGCGTCCGCGACGGCACCGGGCTGGTCGGCCCGCTGGTCATCCCCGGCGTGACGAGCTGCCTCGGCTGCGCGGACCTGCACCGCCGCGACCGGGACGCCGCCTGGCCGGCCATCTCCGCCCAGCTGCGCGAGACCGTCGGGGTGGCCGATCGTGCGACCGTGCTGGCGACCGCCGCGTTGGCCCTCAGTCAGGTGAACCGCGTGATCGCCGCCGTTCGCGGCCACGAGGGCGTCCCGGACCCCGGCCCACCCCAGACGCTGAACACCACCCTGGAGTTCGACCTCAACGCGGGTGCGATCGTCGCTCGGCGGTGGACGCGGCACCCGCTGTGCATGTGCTGACGGACGGCTCTGGGGGCTTAACCCAGGCGTCCCGGCTCGGGCACGCTCGTCGCCACCGATGCATACGCCCGCGACAGCTCCTCGAGAACCGCCGCCGTCAAGGTGCCGTCCTTCCGGCTCTTGTCCAGCGTCTCGATGATCGCCCGGAACAGAGAGTCCGCGGCCTCGTGCTGCGATTGCTTTGCTGACATGGCTTTGTCGGTACCACCCTTCCGGTGCGCGATTCGGTGTGTTGGGGCCCGACCGGGTGCCGGGTTCGACTGTTGCGAAGATCAATACCACGGCCAGGTGACCGTCATGGATGATGGTTGTGTGGCAGACATCAAACGCGGCCGTGCTGCGCGCAACGCGAAGCTGGCCAGCATCCCGGTCGGCATGGCCGGCCGGGCGGCCCTCGGCTTCGGTAAACGGCTGACGGGCAAGTCGAGAGACGAAGTCCAGGCCGAGATGCTGGAGAGGGCCGCCAACCAGTTGTTCACCGTTCTGGGTGAGCTCAAGGGCGGGGCGATGAAGGTGGGCCAGGCCCTGTCGGTGATGGAAGCCGCGATTCCCGAGGAGTACGGCGAGCCGTACCGCGAAGCGCTGACCAAGCTGCAGAAGGACGCGCCGCCGCTGCCCGCCAACAGGGTGCACCGGGTGCTCGACGCGCAGCTGGGCACCAAGTGGCGCGAACGGTTCGCGTCGTTCGACGACACGCCGGTGGCCTCGGCCAGCATCGGCCAGGTGCACAAGGCGGTGTGGTCCGACGGCCGCGACGTGGCCGTCAAGATCCAGTATCCGGGCGCCGACGAGGCGCTGCGCGCCGACCTCAAGACCATGCAGCGGATGGTCGGTGTGCTCAAGCAGCTGTCCCCGGGCGCCGACGTCCAGGGCGTCGTCGACGAGCTGATCGAGCGCACCGAGATGGAACTCGACTATCGGCTCGAGGCCGACAACCAGCGCGCGTTCGCCAAGGGCTACGACGACCACCCGCACTTCGTCGTGCCGCGCATCGTGGCCAGCGCGCCCAAGGTGGTCATCCAGGAGTGGATCGACGGCATCCACATGGCGGACATCATCCGCAACGGCACCCCCGAGCAGCGCGACCTGATCGGCACCCGGCTCACCGAGCTCACCTTCGACGCGCCCCGCCGGGTCGGCATGATGCACGGGGACGCCCACCCGGGGAACTTCATGCTGCTGCCCGACGGGCGGATGGGCGTCATCGACTTCGGCGCCGTGGCGCCCCTGCCGGGCGGCTTCCCGATCGAATTGGGCATCATCATGCGCTCGGCCCGCGACAAGGACTACGACGTGCTGCTGCCGACGATGGAAAAGGTCGGCTTCATCCAGAAGGGCCAGCAGGTGTCGGTGCGCGACATCGACGAGATGTTGCGCCAGTACGTGGAGCCCATCGAGGTCGACGTCTTCCACTACACCCGCAAGTGGCTGCAGAAGATGACGGTCAGTCAGATCGACCGGTCGGTTTCGCAGATCAAGACCGCGCGGCAGATGGACCTGCCGGTGAAGCTCGCCATTCCGATGCGGGTCATCTCGTCGGTTGCCGCGATCCTGTGTCAGCTCGATGCGCACGTGCCGATCAAGGAGCTGTCGGAACAGCTCATCCCCGGGTTCGCCGACCCCGACACCGCGGTGGGCTAGGCCGCTACCCCATCCTTGCGAGGGCGCCCGCGCGGACGCTTGAAACCCACAACCGCTCCCCGGTCGAAGATCTCGCCGCCCCACACCCCCCACGGTTCGGCCCGCTCGACGGCCGCGGCCAAGCACTGACGCCGGACGGGGCAGCCCGCGCACAGTGCCTTGGCGCGCTCGAGGTCGGCCGGGGTTTCGGCGAACCACAGGTCCGGGTCGCCAGCGTGACACGGCAGGGGCTGTCTTCGAACGGTCGGTGCCGGCATGTGTTGCTCACCTGCTTCCTGATCGGTGTGACCTTTTGCGGTGATCCGGACCAGGGAGGCTGCCGAAGGCGATGGCCACGGATCCTTGACTTCGGGTCCGTGGCCATTCGGTGAAACCGGGCTGTGGGTGGGGCCTAGCTGTGGCCCCGATCCACGGACGCGTCAGTCGCGGCGGCGAAACGGTGCTTGACCGCTGCCGCCGGCACGGCGGCGTGGGAAGCTGGCGCGGTCAGTACCGCGCCGGCCACGCCCGCAACAAACGCGTCGTTGATCATCGTGGCCACCCCCTCTCCTGGCGACTGCCGGTCCGACCTGAGGGTAGACGGCGGGCACCCGTGGTCACAACCGATTTTCCGAGCTGCGCGTTTCAGCCTGCCGCCGGGCGTCGAGTGTGGGCCCTGTGGATGCCGCGCCCGGGTGAATTCGCCAGAGGCCCCACACTCGGCGGCGAGGAGCCGCCCGTCAGCGTCCGCTGACCAGCCGGAGCACGTCCGGCCCGTACTGTTCGAGCTTGCGCGCGCCGATGCCGGGGATCGCGACCAGCGCCTTCTCGTCGGCGGGCAGCAGCTCGGCGATCGCGATCAGGGTGTTGTCGGTGAAGACGACATACGCCGGCACCTTCTGCTCCTTGGCGACCTCCAGCCGCCACGCCTTGAGCCGCAGCAAGAGGTCCTCGTCGATGTCGGCGGCACAGGTTTCGCAGCGGCGCAGCATGACGGCCGCCGGCGTGGTCAGGTCCTTGTTGCAGACCCGGCAGCGGTTAGGGGTACCGCGGTTGCGCCGGGACTTACCCGGGGCCGGGTCGGGGCGCGTCTGCGGCGCGATGCCGTTGAGGAAGCGCGACGGTTTACGGCCCTGCCGGCCGCCCGGGTTTCTGGCCAGCGCCCAGCTCAGCGTCAAATGCGTTCGGGCGCGGGTGATCCCGACATAGAGCAGCCGACGCTCCTCCTCGACGGCCTCGCTGTCGGGGCCGTGCGCCAACGCGTGCGAGATCGGCAGCGTGCCGTCGGCCAGCCCTACCAGGAACACCGCGTCCCACTCGAGCCCCTTGGCCGCGTGCAGCGACGCCAGCGTCACGCCCTGGACGACGGGCGGGTGCCGCGCGTCGGCGCGCACCCGGAGTTCGGCCAGCAGCCCGGGGAGATCGAGCTGCGGGCGCTGCGCCACCTCGTCGTCGACCAGCGCGGCCAGCGCGGTCAGCGCCTCCCAGCGGTCCCGCGCCCGGGTGCCGGTGGGCGGTTCCGCCGTCAGCCCCAGCGGCTCCAGCACGGCGCGTACGACCTCGGGCACGGGAGCGTCCGCGCCGTGTTCGGAGCCCCGCTCGCCCGCACGCCGCAGCGCCAGCAACGCCTGCTTGATCTCCTGCCGGTTGAAGAACCCTTCGCCGCCGCGGACCTGGTAGGCGATGCCCGCCTCGGTCAGGGCCTCTTCGTAGACCTCCGACTGCGCGTTGACCCGGTACAGCACAGCGATCTCGGAGGCCGGGGTGCCCGACTCGACCAGCCGGGAGATCGCCGAAGCGACCGCGGCGGCCTCCGCGGCCTCGTCGGGATGCTCGTGAAACGACGGGGCCGGGCCCGGCTCGCGCTGCCCCACCAGGTGCAGCTTGCTGCCGGCGACGCGGCCGCGGGCCGCGGCGATCACCTGGTTGGCCAGGGACACCACCTGAGGCGTGGATCGGTAGTCACGCTCGAGCCGCACCACGGTCGCGTCGGGAAACCGGCGAGAGAAGTCCAGCAGGAAGCGGGGCGAGGCCCCGGTGAACGAGTAGATGGTCTGGTTGGCGTCGCCGACGACGGTCAGGTCGTCCCGGTCGCCCAGCCACGCCGCCAGCACCCGCTGCTGCAGCGGCGTGACATCCTGGTACTCGTCGACGACGAAGCAGCGGTAGCGGTCGCGGAACTCCTCGGCCACGGCGGGGTCGTTCTCGATGGCCGCCGCGGTGTGCAGGAGCAGGTCGTCGAAGTCCAGCAGGGTGACGCCGTCGCCGCGCGCCTTAAGGGCCTCGTACGCGGCGTAGACACCGGCGATCTGCGCGGCGTCCAGCGGAGCGTCCCGGCCGGAGCCGGCGACGGCGGCCGGGTACCCTTCGGGGCTGATCAGCGACGCCTTGGCCCACTCGATCTCGCCGGCGAGGTCGCGCACGTCGTCAGTGCTCGCGTTCAGCCTCACGCGGTTGGCCGCGCGGGCCACCACGGCGAACTTGCTGTCGAGCAGTTGCCAACCCGTATCGCCGACGACCCTGGGCCAGAAATACCGCAGCTGGCGGTGGGCGGCAGCGTGAAAGGTCAAGGCCTGCACCGCGCCGACCCCCGCCCCGGCGTCCAGGGCGCGCAGGCGACTGCGCATCTCCCCGGCCGCGCGCTGGGTGAACGTGACCGCCAGCACCTGCCCGGCGGCGACGTGACCACCAGCGACGAGCTGAGCGATGCGGTGCGTGATCGTGCGCGTCTTGCCCGTTCCCGCACCGGCGAGCACGCAGACCGGTCCGCGGGGGGCAAGCACGGCCTCGCGCTGCTCGTCGTCCAGCCCGGAGGTCAGGGGGTCGGCGACCATCGGCATGGCGTCCATCTTGGCAGTGATCGCCGACAAACCGCCGCCCCGCCCGACGCGCGTCGGCGAGTTGTCGGCGCGTCGCGGTTCCCCGTGCGGGCTGCGCCCCTGCGTGGAATGCGGGGACGACGGACTACGTTAACGAGGCATGACCAACGCTGCGCTCACGGTGTACACGACGTCCTGGTGTGGGTACTGCCACCGGCTCATGACCGCTCTGAAGTCCAACGGCATCGCCTACGACACAGTGGACATCGAGCACGACGCGGACGCAGCCAATTTCGTCAGCTCGGTCAACGGGGGCAACAGGACGGTGCCGACGGTGAAGTTCGCCGACGGGTCCGCCCTGACCAATCCGAGCCTCGCGCAGGTCAAGGCCAAGCTGGCGGAGGTCGGCTGACGGTTGCGGACAGGGCCTGGCCGCCCGCGACATGCGGAGACCCGAAACTCACTCTGCGGCAACGCGTCTTGACGGCTTACGATACGGGCTATGGCATGGCGTCGGCCGCCCCGGGGCCGCAATGGCGTGATCCGGCGGGCCGGAGGTCTGTGCTGTGCGGTGACGCTGCTGGCGGCCTGCTCGCATTCGAGCACTCCGGCCGCGCCGAGCAAGACGCCGGGGGTCGACGACATGATCGTCAGCGTCCAGGACGTGCGGCGCATC
Source organism: Mycobacterium saskatchewanense (assembly GCF_010729105.1). Lineage (NCBI taxonomy): Bacteria > Bacillati > Actinomycetota > Actinomycetes > Mycobacteriales > Mycobacteriaceae > Mycobacterium > Mycobacterium saskatchewanense. The sequence goes on along the minus strand of NZ_AP022573.1, from coordinate 5,212,390 downwards.
GCCGACGCGGACAGTCTCTCGCCACACTCCGAGGCGGACCTGCACAAGCCGCCGCCCGCGGACGCGAACGCACCGGGACCGTGCCGGGCGGTCGGCCACAACGACATCACCTTCGGTAGCGGCTGGTCGGAGTTCCGCAGTGCGGGCTATCACGGCGTCACCGACGACATCGAGCCGGGCGGCAACTCGATGATCAACGGGGTCACGCAGGCGGTCGGCCGCTATCCGAACACTGACGCGGCGCTCGGCGCCTTCCATCAGCTGGAAACAGCCGTGCAGGCTTGCAGCAACCTGCACGACCCGAACTACCAGTTCAACCTGGACAAGCCGGATCCCTCGACCCTGCGGATCACCGCCGACCAATGGACCCATCTGTATCGCACCAAGTCGGCGGTCATGGTCTCCGTGGGCGTGGTGGGACTGCAATCGGCGGACCAGATCGCCAACACCATCCTGCGGATGGTCACCGACCGCGTCAGCTAGCGCCTCAGCCGGCCGCGGCCCATGATTCGATGATCACCCGCGCAATCGAAATGGACCCCGGTAACAGCAATTTCGACTCTGACGAGCTGCTCCAATCCCCGGCCGCCAGCGCGGCGCGCACCTCGTCGCGCGTGAACCAGTGCGCCTCGGCGATCTCCCCGTCGTTGAACGAGAAGTCCTCGGCCGGGTCGCCGACGGCGTGGAAACCGACCATGAGCGAGCGCGGGAACGGCCACGGTTGGCTGCCCAGGTAGCGGACGTCATGGACGGTCAGGCCGATTTCCTCGCGGATCTCCCGGGCGACGCAGACCTCGAACGACTCGCCGGCCTCGACGAAGCCGGCCAGCAGAGAGAACATTCGCTCGGGCCACACCGCCTGGCGGGCCAGGACCGCGCGGTCGCCGCCGTCGTGCACCAGGCAGATCACCGCCGGGTCGATCCGCGGAAACTCCTCGTGGCCGGTGACCGGGTTGACCCGCGACCAGCCCGCCCGGGCGGGCCTGGTGGGTGAGCCGTCCACCGAGCTGAACCGCGCCCTGTCGTGCCAGTTCAGCAGCGCGATCGCCGACGACACCAGCTGGCTGCTGGTGTCGTCGAAGATCGGGCCAAGGCTCCGGAGGTTGACCACCTCGGCCTGCACGCTCGGATCCTCCGGCGCCTGTAGCGCCCCCCGGACGGCCCACACGTGCCGCCCGTCCTCGATGCGGCCGAGGAACACCGCATCCGGCGGCGGCTTGTCGGCGAGGCTGGCCGCCGAGCCGAGCACCACGCGGCCGTCGGCGACGAGTACCTGGTTGCGCGAATCCACCCGCAGCAGCGCGGCCTCCGCCCAGCCGGCGGTGGCCGCGTCGACGTCGGTGCGCAGTTGGTCGGCCCTGTCCGCACCGACGCGCGACAGCAATGGAATCTCGCGGAGCTGAAAGTCCACGGTCAGCCTTGCTCCGCCGCGCTTGCGATCGCCACTGAAACCGACCCGTGCCGACCCGCCGCGCCCGGCACCGCCGCGCTTGCGATCGCCACTGAAACCGACCCGTGCCGACCCGCCGCGCCCGGCACCGCCGGGCTTGCGATCGCCACTAGTGCCCCGCCGTCTTGATGTACAGCAGCCGGTCGGTCGGCTCGATGGCATCCACCTCCGGCGCGCCGATGCGCAGCAGGTGACCGTCGCGGACCACGCCGAGCACGATGTCACGCAGATGCCGAGGGGAGCCACCGATCTCGGCCTGCTCCACCTCCCGCTCGGCGATGGCCAGCCCGAAGTCGGGGGTCAGCAGGTCCTCGATCATCTCGACGACGCTGGGCGTGGTGGTGGCCAGGCCGAGCAGCCGGCCGGCCGTCTCGGAAGAGACCACCACCGAGTCCGCACCCGACTGCTGCAGCAGGTGCTGGTTCTCGGCCTCCCGGATCGATGCCACGATCTTGGCCTTGGGCGAGATCTCCCGCGCCGTCAACGTCACCAGCACCGCGGTGTCGTCGCGGTTCGTGGCGACGATGATCGACGCCGCGTGCTGCGCCCCCGCCAGCCGGAGCACGTCGAACTTGGTGGCATCACCGTGGACGGTGACCAGCCCCGCGGCGGCCGCGTTCTCTAGGGCGGTCCGGTCCGTGTCGACGACGACGATCTCGCCCTGAGCGGCCTCGTCACCAAGGATGGCGGCGACCGCCGTCTTTCCCTTGGTGCCATAGCCAATCACGATCGTGTGGTTGCGCACTCTGCTCCTCCAACGCTGAATCTTCCACGCCTGCCGGGACCGCTCCGAGAGCACCTCGAGCGTCGTGCCGACCAGCACGGCCAGGAACGCGATCCGCAGCGGCGTGAAGATCACCGTGTGCGTCAGGCGCGCGGTTTCAGTGTAGGGAGTGATGTCGCCGTAGCCAGTCGTCGACAACGACACCGCCGCGAAATACACGCAATCGAGGAAGGTCAGCCGCTCGCCCCGAACGTCGCGATAACCGTTGCGATCCAGGTAGACGATGACCGCGGCGGCGAACAACACCACCAAGGCGATGGCCACCCGGCGAGCGATGACGCGAAACGGACTGGCGTGCTCTTCCGGGATGCGCACGACGCCGACCAGCTGGTGGCCGGGCTGGGCGGCCAGCGTTTCATTCAGCCCCGCGAGTTTGCGCGACCTACCGTTGCCCACGTCGGCCCGTCATCGGCTTAACCGCAGTGGCGGAGACACGCACGTGTCATATGTAACCACGCTCGCGGGCCCGGCAGCAGCTGGGCGGCAGAGTCACACCTCGGCGGGCCGGTTACCGGCCGGGTCCGCCAGGAGCTCGGCCAGTTCCGCTTGACCCGGCAGCGCATCGGGGGCGACCGTCGTGCGGGTTCGCACGTAATAGAAGGCGGTGCGCACCGCCGACTCGGGGATCGCGGACAACGCGGCCCACGCCATGCGGTAGACGGCGAGCTGGACGGCGGCGTGCCGCAGGGCTTCGGCTCCGCGCGGGGGCTCGCCGGTTTTCCAGTCCACCACGGTGAAGCCCCCGTCGGGGTCGGCGAACACGGCGTCGATGCGGCCGCGCACCACGCGATCGCCGATCGGCATCTCGAACGGCACTTCGACCGCGGTCGGAGTCCTTGCCGCCCAGGGCGATTCGGTGAATGCCGCCTGCAACGCCGCCAGTTCCGTCGGCTCGCCGACCTCGGAGTCTGCTGCGCCCGGGAGATCTCCGAGGTCGAACAGCCACTCGGCGCCATAGAACTGTTGCACCCAGGCGTGGAAAGCACTGCCCAACTGTGCGTGCGGGTCGGGACGTGTCGGCAGCCGGTACAACAACCGTTGCGTGGCGGCCGCGGGGTCGCGGGCCAGGTCGACCAGACCGCTGACCGACACCTGCCCGGGCAGGCTGTGCACGGGCGGCGCGGCGGACCGTGCCCGCTCCGCCAGCAGCGCGTCGACGTCGGCGGCCCAGCCGTCGACGTCCTCCCCCGGCCCGGTGTCGCCGACCGACATCGCCTGGGCCACCAGCGCCGCGCCACGCTCGACGGCACCGCGACGCGCAGCCAACGGATCTGCCGGCCAGACCGCCTCGATCACGTTGTCCCGCAGCGGGTTCGGCTCCGCATCCGCAGGCGCAGGCGCCCATTGCTCGACCACTCCGCACGCCTCGCCGTCCGCAGCCGACTGGTCGATGACGTCCTTGAGCTCGCACAGGAAGTCCGACGGGCCGCGCGGCTTGGCCCCGGTGCCACCCCAATGGTGGCCGGACACCAGCAGGGTGTCTTCGGCCCGGGTGGCGGCCACGTAGAGCAGTCGGCGTTCCTCGTCGACACGGCGCTGGTCCAGCTGGCGGCGGTGCTCGGAGATCGTGTCCGACAACTGCTTTCGATTCGTCACCGAGGAAGTGTCCAATACCGGAATCCCGAGTGCCCCCGCCGAGGCGCGGTCGCCGCGCAACAACGGCGGCAGCTCGCCGGGATCGGTGAGCCAGCTGCTGCGCGACGCCGTGGACGGGAAAACGCCTCCCGACAAGTGCGCGACCGCCACCACCTGCCACTCCAGGCCCTTCGCCGAGTGCACGGTGAGTACCTGGACCCGGTCGCGTGCCACGGCCGCCGGCGCGGGAGGCAAGCCATTCTCGACGGTCTCCGCGGCGTCGAGGTAGGCCAGCAGGGCGGCCACCGAGGCATCGGTCCCACCGGCACCCGCCCGCTCGGCGTACCCGGCCACGACGTCGGCGAACGCGTCGAGGTGCTCGGCGCCGCTCCATCCGGCGTCGACGCCGGCCGCGGCCCGGGCCTCGCAGTCGACGCCCAGCACGCGGCGCACCTCAGCGACCAGGTCGGGCAGCGAATGGGCGAGGTGGCCACGCAGCGCGGTCAACTCGCCGGCGAGCGCCGCGATGCGCTGGTATCCCGCGAACGAGTAGGCGTCCGCGGCGCCCGGGTCGCTGATCGCGTCGGCCAGGCACACAGCGTCGGCGTCGGGACCCGCCGCCATCGCGATCGCCTCCGGCGACGCGGTGTCATCCGGGCCGCGTCGGCCGCCGAGTGCCTGCGCGCGACGCCACAGCGCGGCCACGTCCCGCCCGCCCAGCCGCCACCGCGGTCCGGTGATCATCCGCATCGCGGCCGCGCCCGCCGTCGGATCGGCGACCAACCGCAGCATCGCCACGACGTCGGCGACCTCGGGGATGGACAGCAACCCGGAAAGCCCCACCACTTCGACCGGGACGCCGCGGGCGGCGAGAGCGGCCGCGACGGGCGCCGCGTCGGCGTTGCGGCGCACCAGGACCGCGGCGGTGGGCGGGGCGACCCCTTCGGCACGGGCACGCTCGTACTCGCGGTGCACGTGGTCGGCGATCCAGTCCCGCTCGGCCTGAATATCCGGAAGAAGCGCGCACCGGACGGTGCCGGGGGGCGCGTCCGGGCGGGCGCGGAGAGCATGCACGGCGACCGAACGGCGCCGCGCCTCCGCCGAGATCGCGTTGGCCACGTGCAGGGTGCTCGGCGGATTGCGCCAGCTGGTCCGCAACTCCAGGATCGGCGCCGGGCTGCCGTCGGACTTCGGGAAGTCGGTGGTGAACCGCGGCAGATTGGTCGCCGAGGCACCACGCCAGCCGTAGATCGACTGGATGGGATCGCCGACGGCCGTCAGCGCCAGCCCGTCGTCGACGCCGCCGCCGAAGAGAGCCGCCAGGGCGATGCGCTGGGCATGCCCGGTGTCCTGGTACTCGTCGAGCAGCACCACCCGGTAGCGGTTGCGCAATTCCTCGCCGACCTGCGGAAAGGCCGCCGCCAATCGCGCCGCGGACGCCATCTGGGCGCCGAAGTCCATCACCTTGGCGGCGCACATGCGCTCCTGCAGCGCATCAAGCAGCGGCACCAGCTCGGCCCGTTCGGTCTGGGTGGACAGCAGCCGCAGCAGCCATTGACTCGGGCCCCGGTCGCGCTGATAGGGGCCGGCAGGCAGCGTGTGCACCAGGCGTTCGAGCTCGCCGTGGGTGTCGCACAGCTGGCCGGTGTCCACCAGGTGCTCGGCCAGCGCCCCCCAAAGCCGCAGCACCATCGAGGTGACCGCGGCCGGTGACTTGTCGGTGCGCAGCGCCCCGCCGTAGCGGTTGACCACGTCGAAAGCCAGTTGCCACAGCTCGGTTTCGCTGAGCAGCCGGGTGTCGGGCTCGACCGGCAGCAGGAGGCCGTGGTCGCGCAGCAGCGAACCGGCGAAGGCGTGGTACGTGCTGACCACCGGCGTTCCCGCCGTGTCCGCCGCCACCGCGCCGGCCGTCGTCAGGCCGATGCCCGCCAACCGGGCCAGCCGGGACCGGACGCGGCGCAACAGCTGACCGGCCGCCTTGCGGGTGAACGTCAACCCCAGCACCTGGCCGGGTTCGGCGTAACCGTTGGCGACGAGCCACACCACCCGCGCAGCCATCGTCTCCGTCTTGCCGGCGCCGGCGCCGGCGATCACGACCAGCGGTCCCGGCGGCGCGGCGATGACGGCGGCCTGCTCCGCCGTCGGCGCGAAAAGCCCAAGGGCGTCGGCCAACTCGGTCGGCGTGTAGCGCGGTTTCACAGCGGTCTCCTGTCCTCGGTGTGCGCCGGGCAACACGGCCGTATCGGGCAGTGCGTGCACCCGTCGTTGCGGCGCGCGACGAACTGCGGGCCCGCCGTCGCGTCGGCCGCCGCCCGGACGAGGTTGCGCCACTCGTCGCGGCCGGCCTCGGTCAGCGGGTCCTGCTGGCGTTCGGTGGCGCCCGCCGCCCCGGTCTTGCCGAGGTAGACCAGCCGCGCGCCGCCGGGCTCCGCATCGCGGGACCCGTCCGGAAGGAGACCCTCGGCCACCGCCAGCTGATACATGGTCAACTGGGCGTGTCGCTGCGCGTCGTCCTTGCTGACCGGCGTCTTGCCCGTCTTGATGTCGACGATCACCAGCCGGCCCGCCGCGTCGCGCTCCAGCCGGTCGACCCGGCCGCGGACCCGAACCTCGCCGCCGTCGTCGCGAACACTCGCCAGCGCCCCGTCAATGTCGACCTCGACGCCGACCTCGGTCAACTCGCCGCGGGTCCGGCGCCGCCACTCGACGAAAGCCTCGATCATGGCGCGGTGACGGGCCAACTCGTTGGCCGAGTGCCATTGGGCATCGAACGGCAGGTGCTTCCAGGCCCGCTCCAGCCCCGCCAACAACTCCGCATCCGCCCTGTCGGTTTCGGCGATCAGCGCGTGCACCACCGAGCCGATCGTGGACCGCAGGTCGCGCGCGTCGGTGCCGCCGTGCCGCTCGGCCAGCCACCGCAGCGGGCAGTCGTTGAGCGTCTGCAGGCTCGACGGGGTCAGCGTCACCGGGTCCTCCGGGGACCTCAGGGGTTCGTTGGTGCTGACCGGGACCAGGCCCTGCCATCCGGCCGGGTCGGCGCCCGGCACACCGGCCTTGGCCAACCGCGCCAATTGCGTTGCGGCGCAGCGGCGGGCGTCGTCGTCCACCGCCCCGTCAGGCGCACTCACGACGCCGCGCAACCGGCCCACCAGCGCCGCCGCCGAGAGCACCCGCGGGGCCGAGACGGGTTCCGGGGCGGGCGAAGCCGGGTCGTCCTCGGCCAGTTGCGCAAGCTCGTAGAAAAACTTCGACGGCAGCGCGGACTCCCCGTCGGCGCCGACGGCGTCGCCGTCGACCGCCGTCACCACCAGCCGGCGCCGGGCCCGGCCCATGGCCGCCACCAGCAGCCTGCGTTCCTCGGCCAGCAGCGGGGCCCGCACCGACGCGTCGTCGGTGACACCGTCCAGCACGTCGAGCAGCCGTTGGGTGCGCAGCACGCCACCGCGCGGAACGGTGTTGGGCCAGAGGCCTTCCTGCAGGCCGGCGATGACCACCACGTCCCATTCGTGCCCGAGCGCGGCGTGTGCGCTGAGCACCCGCACCTGCTCGGCCGCGCTCACCGGGTCGGGGTTGCCACTCGGCAGCCGCAGCGCCGAGACGTGTTCGACCAGACCCCGCAGCGACGCGCCGGGCGTGCGAGCGACGTAGTCGTCGGTGACGTCGAACAGCGCCGTCACCGCCTCCAGATCCCTGGCGGCCTGGGCGCCCGCCGGCCCGCCCCGCTCGGCGGCCGACAGCCAGCGGCGCTGCAGCCCGGAGCGCTGCCACGCGGCCCACAGGGCGTAGCGCGGATCGCCCCCGACGGAAGGGGCGCCCGGCTTCGCGACGTCCGCGGCCGCGGTGAGCACCGCCCGCACCCGCTGCAGCGCGCGGGCCTGGGCACCCGCGGGCGTCCGGTCACCGGTCAGCGCCTCGACCAGCAGGCCGCCGAAGTCGCCCGGTGAGCGATCGGGGTTGGCGCGCTGCAGGGTTCGGCGCAGCTGCCGCAGGGAAATCGGGTCGACCCGGCCGATCGGTCCGGTCAGCAACGCCAGCGCCCGGTCACCGTCCAATCCGTGAACGGTGGCCGCCAGGACGGTCAGCAGCGCCCGGGCCGCCGGCTCAGCCGACAGCGCTCCCCCGGCGGCGGGCGCCGCCACCGGGACGCCGGCGGCGGCCAGGGCGCGGGGCAACCGAGCGGCGGACCGCGGCACCGAGCGGACGAGCACCGCCATCCGCGACCAGGGCACGCCATCGATCAGGTGGGCACGAAGCAGCGTGTCGGCGATCACCGCCGCCTCCGCGTGGGCCGACGCGGCCAGGCGCGCGACGACGGACCCCTCGTCGTCGCCGGTGCCCTCGATCCGCTTGCCACCGCTGCCGCCGGGCAGCCGGCGCGCGACGGCGGTCACGGCGCGGGCCACCGCCGGAGCGCAGCGATGCGACAGCGTCAGCGTCACCGAGGGGGAATCGTCGGCGAGCAACCCGCTCAGCTCCCCACCCCGGAAGCCGAACACCGCTTGATTGGGATCACCGGCCAGCAACGCGAGGTCGGCGCCCGCCGCGAGCACCCTGACCAGCTGGGCCGCCTGCGGGTCGAGTTGTTGCGCGTCATCGACCAGCAAGACCCGGACGCGGGCGCGCTCGGCGGCCAGTAACTCCGGTTCGATCGCGAAGGCTTCCAGCGCGGCGCCGACGAGTTCGGCGGCGCCGAGCGCCGGCGTCGTGGCCTCCGGCGCCGCCGTCCCGACCGCCGCCCGCAGCAGCATCACCTGCTCGTACTGGCGCGCGAACTGGCCGGCGGCGACCCATTCCGCGCGCCGGCAACGCCGGCCCAGCCGCTCGAGGGCCTGCGGATCCACCCCGCGTTCGGCGCAGCGGGCCAACAGGCTGCGCAGTTCGGTGGCGAACCCGGCGGTGCTCAGGGCCGGGCGCAGATGCGCCGGCCAGGCGACGGCGGCCCGCGGTCCGTCTTCGAGGTCGCCGGCCAGCAGCTCCCGGATGATGGCGTCCTGTTCGGCGCTGGTGACCAACCGCGGCGGTGCCTCACCGCCCCGCTGGGCGGCCCGCCGCAAGACCGCGTACGCGTAGCTGTGCACGGTGCGTACCAACGGCTCGCGGACGGCGGTCCGCGCCGATCCGGCGGCGCTCGCCCGCAGCAGCGCCGTCGTCAAGGCAGTACGTTCCCGCGTCCCGATGCGGCCCGACCCGGTAAGCAGCAGAACCGATTCCGGTGGGGCCCCGGCCCGGATGCGGCCGACCGCCGCGTCGACCAGCAGGCTGCTCTTCCCGGTGCCGGGGCCGCCCAGCACCCGCACCAACCCGCGAACGCCGGGCGCCAGGAGGGTGGCCGCCCCGTCGTCCCAGGTGTATGACATGGGCTGCATGCAACCACTGCGGTACGACAAGTCGGCCCACGATGCGCCGCTCCCGGTGGATCCTAGGGTGGAGGGGTGCACGTCGTTAGTGCAGTCGTTAGGTCAGTGGCCAACTCAAGGCCTGAAGAAAAAGGCCCGAGGAATGGGTAAGGAGGGATTCTGATCGTGGAGAACGTCGATCGCGGCTTTCCCGACGACGACGCGCCGGAAGGCGACGCCGTCGAGCAACAGCAACCCGTCGATCTGGACGACGAGGTGGGCTTGGACACCAGTTATCTGACCGCGGGGGAACGCGAGGCCAACGAGGCCGACGTGATGGAGCAGGCGTTCATCGTTCCGGCGGAGGATGATTGGGACGACAATCGCTGAGCCGGGGGCCGCGGGCCTGCACGTGCATCGCTATGGTCCGCCGGGCGCGGTGCACGTCCTCGCGATCCACGGCCTGACCGGCCACGGGCAGCGCTGGGAGCACCTGGCCGGCTACCTGCCCGGGCTGGCCATCGCCGCGCCGGATCTGCTCGGTCACGGTCGGTCGTCGTGGGCTGCGCCGTGGACGATCGACGCCAACGTCGCCGCGCTGGCCGCGCTGCTCGACGAGCAAGCCGAGGCGCCCGTCGTGGTGGTCGGCCACTCGTTCGGCGGTGCGCTCGCGATGCACCTGGCCGCGGCCCGGCCCGAACTCGTGGCGGCCCTGTTGCTGCTCGACCCCGCGGTGGGGCTGGACGGCGGTCGGATGGGCGACATCGCCGAGGCGATGCTGTCCTCCCCGGACTACCCGGACGCCGGGGAGGCCCGCATGGAGAAGGCGACGGGCTCCTGGTCGGATGTGGACCCGGCGCTGCTCGACGCCGAGATCGATGAGCACCTGGTCCAATTGCCCACCGGGCGGTACGGCTGGCGCGTCAGCCTGCCGGCGATGATGTCGTACTGGAGCGAGCTGGCGCGGCCAGTCGTGCTGCCCCCCGCCGGCACGACGACGACGCTGGTGCGAGCGAAGCAGACCACGCCGCCCTACGTCAGCGACCAACTCGTCGCGGGGCTGCACGAGCGCCTGGGATCCGATTTCACGGTGCTCGATTTCGACTGCAACCACATGGTGCCCTACGCGAGGCCCGCCGAAGTCGCCGCGCTGGTCCGCGAGTTGGCCGGGGCAGGCTGACCGTGGCGCCGGTGACCGAGCAGCAGGTCGAGCGCGTGCGTTCGCTGGTCGCGTCGATTCCGGCCGGCCGGGTCGCCACCTACGGCGACATCGCCGACGTGGCAGGGCTTTCCAGCCCGCGCATCGTCGGGTGGATCATGCGGACGGACTCCTCGGACCTGCCGTGGCACCGCGTGATCACCGCATCAGGGCGCCCGGCCCAGCACCTGAGAACCAGGCAGCTGGAGTTGTTGCGGGCCGAAGGGGTCCTGGCCGTTGACGGCAAGGTGGCGCTGCACCAAGTCCGTCACACGTTCGCGGACTGAGGGCGTCCGCCGCCTCCTAGAGGATCAGCCGGACGAGGGCCGCCGTGCGCGCCAGACCGGGAAACGCCTCGGCGGTCGAGCGCGGGTGCAGCGCGTGGACGGCCAATCGAAACATCAACGCCCGCAACAACATCTGTGGCCATTCCGGCAGCGCGCTCCAACGCTCGATCAGCCCGTCGTCGGCCTCGCCCCACGAAAGGGCATCCACGACAACCACCCCGGCGGCCCAGGAGGCCGGCCGCCAGTAGGGCGTGATGTCGGTGATCCCGGGCGCCGCTGTACCGACGAAAAGCACTGTGCCGTAGAGATCACCGTGGACCAGCTGGTTGGGGCTCCTGGTCGGCTTGCGCAACGTGGCGAGTTGGTTGATCAGCTCGACGGATCGCTCGGCGTCCGCCGACGGCGGGGCGGTCCGCGCGCCCGGCGGCACCGACGCCAGCGGCCGCTCCTCCCACGCGGCACGGTCGGCGGCGATGAAGACGTCGACCTCTCCCCACGGCGCGGTCGGGCCCTGCGTCAGGAAGCGGGGCCGTTCGAGTTTGCCTGTCGCCTCGTGCAGCCGCACCGCCGCCGAGACCACTTCGTCGTGTCGGGGTTCGGGGACGCCCGCGACGAACGTGTCCGCCCGCCAGCCCGACACCACATAGCGACCGTCGGTCGAGCGCACGGGCCGGGCCAGCCGAACCCCGTCGACGAACAGCGTCTCGCGCACCCGGGCCGACCAGGCCGCACGCGCGTGATCGGCCACGATGGACAGGACGACTTCGCCGCATCGCCAGCCGCCCTCCCAGCCGGGCCCCAGCGCGACGGGCTGCACACCTTTCAAGCCGAACGCCGACAGGACATGCTCCGGCGGTGGCTCGACAATCACATGCGTAGCGTAATAGAGGGCCACCACGGCGACCGCAAGCGCGGCGGAGCCGGGCGCGGCGGGTCGCCGCCAGCCAACCAGCGGCGACCGCAAGCGCGGCGGAGCCGGGCGCGGCGGGTCGCCGCCAGGCAAGCCCGCGGGCCGGATCAGTACATGACCATGTCGGGCTGCATTTGCTCGGCCCAGGCGACGATGCCCCCCTGCAGATGCACGGCATCGCTAAATCCGGCCTTCCTGACCGTGGCGAGCGCCTCGGCCGAGCGGACGCCCGTCTTGCAGTACAGGACTGCCATGCGGTCCTGCGGCAGCCTTGCGAGCCCCTCCCCGGTGCTGAGCAGCGACGAGGGAACGAGCTGGGCGCCGTCGATGTGCACGATGTCCCACTCGGCGGGCTCGCGCACGTCGATCAGGGCCAGCTGGGTGCCGGAATCCAGCAACTCGCGCAGCTCCCGCGGGGTGATCGACGAGCCGCCCTCGGGGACGCCCGTGCCGGCGGTGGCCACACCGCAGAGTTGCTCATAGTCGACGAGCTCGGTGATCTTGGGCCGGAACGCGTCGGACGGGTCCCTGCGGATCGCGATCGTGCGGTACGTCATCTCCAGGGCGTCATAGATCATCAACCGGCCCAGCAGCGATTCGCCGAGCCCGGTGATGAGCTTGATCGCCTCGGTCCCCATCACAGAAGCGATGGAGGCACAGACGATCCCGAGCACGCCACCCTCGGCGCACGACGGCACCGAGCCGGGCGGGGGCGGCTCCGGGTAGAGGTCGCGGTAGTTCAGCCCTCGCCCGCCGGGCGCGTCCTCCCAGAACACCGACACCTGGCCCTCGAATCGGAAGATCGACCCCCACACGTAGGGCTTCCCGGCCAGCACCGCGGCGTCGTTCACCAGGTACCGGGTGGCGAAGTTGTCGGTGCCGTCGATGATCAGGTCGTACCGCCCGAACAGCTCCACCGCGTTGGTCGCATCCAGCCTGACCTCGTGCAGGCGCACGTCGACCAGCGGGTTGACCGCCGCGATCGAGTCGCGCGCGGACCGGGCCTTGGGATGCCCGACGTCGGCCACCCCATGGATGATCTGCCGCTGCAGGTTGGACTCGTCGACGACGTCGAAGTCGACGATGCCGATGGTGCCGACGCCGGCGGCGGCCAGGTACAGCAACGTCGGCGCCCCGAGACCGCCCGCGCCGATCACCAGCACCCGGGCATTCTTGAGGCGCTTCTGCCCGTCCACCCCCAGGTCCGGGATGATCAGATGGCGGCTGTAGCGGGCCACCTCCTCGCGGCTCAGCGCGGCCGCGGGTTCCACCAGCGGCGGCAGCGATGTCTGGGGTTTCACACCGAACATCTCCCGGTTTCTCTAGCGTTCTCTGCGCCCGTTCACAATCCATCTCAGCAGGACTCCGAATGCGCGGCAACGAGGCTGCGCTGGCTGCGGCGAGCCTGCGCACAGATCGTGGCTCACCCGGGCAGATTCATACGGTCAGTGCAACATCCCTAGTTTTGGAGGTTGCAATGCCGACTGGATATCGGGCTCCGCGGGAGTTGCGCTGGCTGTTTTTTGATCTCGTCTGCTCGGGGACGTCGGTGTGGGAGGCCGAACGGCAGCTGGGCGTGTCGCGCAACGTCGGGGCAGCGTGGTGGCGCAAGGCTGGGGCAATGAAGGTGCAGATTGGCGGACGGGGTCGACGTGGTCTACTCCAACCGGGCAACATGTCGTTGCCCGGTGGCCGAGGTCATCGGCTCAGTGTCGAAGAACGTGTCGAGATCATGCGTGCGCGCGATGCCGGCCTCAGTGACGCCGAGATCGCTGAGCGGCTCGACCGCGACCGATCCACGATCTACCGCGAGACGCGGCGTAATCGCAACGCCGACGGGGATTACCACGCCCTGATGGCTCATGCGCGGGCCGCTGAGAAGGCTCGCCGGCCGAAGAATTTCAAGCTCATTGACAACCCGTTATGCGCAGCGATCGAGGCCTGGATGGACCAGGGGTGGAGCCCGAAACTGATCGCTGATGTGTTGGCCCGCGATCATCGCGATGACAAGCTGGCAACAGTGAGCCACGAAACCATCTACCAATGCCTGTATGTGCAGACCCGTGGCAGTCTGCGCGCTGATCTGCACCGGTGTTTGTCCACTAAGCGGTCGGCCCGCAAGTCGCGCGGTCACGTCGATAGCCGCAGCGGGTCTACAGCAGCGGTGAGGAGTTCACCATCGCCGAGCGGTCGCCGAAGCCGAAGACCGGGCGGTTCCCGGGCATTGGGAAGGTGATCTGATCGTCGGCCCGAACAACAGCGCTATTGGCACCCTGGTCGAACGCACGACCCGGTTCACCTTGCTGCTGCACCTGCCTGGCGACCACACCGCCGAGACCGTATCTACCGCGATGATCGCCGCGATGAGCCAATTGCCCGAGCATCTACGCCGTTCGATCACCTGGGATCGCGGCTCGGAGATGGCCCGCTGGAAAGACATCCACCTCCAGCTAAAAACTCCGGTGTATTTCTGCAATCCGCATTCGCCCTGGCAGCGCGGCACCAACGAGAACACCAACCGGCTGCTGCGGTTCTGGTTCGAAAAGGGCAGCGATCTCAGCGGCTACACCCCAGCCGACCTCAAACGCATCCAAGACACCCTTAACCGACGACCTCGACCCACCCTCGACCTCGACACGCCAGCTCAGCGGCTGGCAGCCCTCCTCGAGCAGGCAGCCTGAACACCCTGTTGCACTAACCACTTGACTTTGAGCCGCAGTTGTACGCCGAGGCCGCAGGCTTGACGCCAGAGCCGCAGGCTCGGCGCCCGGGATGGGAAAAGCGGGGTCAGGCGATCGGGTAGGGCCAGGGGTTGAAGCGGCAGGTCTTCCCGTCGGCCTTGACAACGTCGGGGTCGAACTTGGCGGCGTCATCGTTGGACGTGGAGAACGTCTGCTGCATCATGACCGGCGCCAGCCCGCCCTGCACGTCGCAGGCCTCGTGGCGCACGTACCCGATGGCGTGGCCGACCTCGTGGTTGATCACGTACTGCCGGTAGGAGCCGACGTCTCCCTCGAACGGCACGGCCCCGCGGATCCAGCGCGCCTCGTTGATGAAGACGCGCGATTGGCGGTCCGCCCCGAACGACGGGTTGTAGCAGGACGTTTCGAGCCGGAACTCGTAGCCGCACCCTTCGCGGACGGTCACCGGGGACACCAGCGAGATGCGGAAGTCGGGCTTCCCGCCGGTGCTGTCGTCGATGCGGATGAACGCGAACTGCGGGTTGTGCGTCCAGCCCTTCGGGTTGGCGAGCGTCTGATCGACCATCTGGCCGAATGCGGGATCGCCGCCGAACATCGTGGCATCGATGCCGTTTTCGACCTCGACGGTGTACCGGAAGACCTTGGCCGTGCCCTGGCCGAACTGCGGGGTCGTCCCGGGGACGACATGCCAGGTCTTGTCGCCCGCCTCGGTGAAGGGGCCGCCGTCGGGCAGGGTTCCGGCGGGCAGGTTGGCGTCGAACGCCGCGAGCCCGCGCGGCGGCGCGTCGATGATCGCGGTGCCCACCGCGCCGATGGCGGGCGGGGCCTGGATGGACCGGGTCGCCGCCGGTTTCGTCGCGCTGGTGCCGGTGACCGTCTGGTAGATCACGACGGCGGTGAGCACTGCCAGCACGGGCAACGCGTACGCGCGCCAGCCGTACGTCGAGACGAACCGGCCCAGCCACGTTTGCTTGCGCCACTGGCGCGGCCGCTCGCGGTCGGCGCGCACCCGTCCCCCGTCCCGCCCGATCGGGTCGCGCAGCGCGCGCAGTGGTTCTCGCCACTCGTCGCGTAGCACCGGCACCCGACCGGTGCCGCGCACAGGTCGCTGCGACGTCATTTCCCCAGGATGGCACAGCTTCGACGGCCGCCGCCCTTGGCGCGCCCGAGCGGGCCGCACGACACCCCTTCTGCCAGCGGAGACGGCTTCCATAACGATCGTCAGCACGCCGCGAGTAGTAAGGTCGGTGCGACGAGCGCGGCTGGCCCCGACGGGAAACGGTCAGTCGCCAGGACCGGATGGGGACTCGATGAGCGATCTCGCCAAGACGGCGGCGCGCCGTGCCGTCAGAGCGAACGACCGCGTCCGGCCCGAGGGTGCGTCGGCCCAGAACCGCCGCGGCAACCGACTGCCCCGCGACGAGCGCCGCGGCCAGCTGTTGGTGGTCGCCAGCGACGTCTTCGTGGACCACGGTTACCACGCGGCCGGAATGGACGAGATCGCCGAGCGCGCGGGCGTCAGCAAACCCGTTCTGTATCAGCACTTTTCCAGCAAGCTCGAGCTGTACCTGGCCGTTCTTGCCCGGCACGTCGAGAATCTGGTGTCCGGGGTGCAGCAGGCACTGCGCACCACGACCGACAACCGGCAGCGGCTACACGCCGCGGTCCAGGCGTTCTTCGACTTCATCGAGCACGACAGCCAGGGCTACCGCCTGATCTTCGAGAACGACTATGTCACCGAGCCCGAGGTCGCCGCGCAGGTGCGCGTGGCCACCGAATCCTGCACCGACGCGGTGTTCGCGCTGATCAGCGCCGACTCCGGCCTCGATCCGCACCGTGCCCGGATGATCGCCGTCGGGCTGGTCGGCATCAGCGTCGACTGCGCCCGCTATTGGCTCGACTCCGACCGCCCGATCTCGAAGTCGGACGCCGTCGAGGGCACCGTGCAGTTCGCTTGGGGCGGGCTGTCACACGTGCCGCTTACTCGCTCTTAGCGACCTTGGCGGCCAGCCGCGCCGCCTCCGCACCGATGCCGAAGCCGACCCGCCGCGCGTCCGGGGCGCCGATCTCGACGTAGGCGATCTTCTTGCTGTCCACCAGGAAGCGACGGCCCTTCTCGTCGCTGAGACTGAGCAGGCCGGACGCCTGGCTCAGCGCGGCGGTCACCAGTTCCTCGACTTCGGCCGGCGTCTGCGCGCTGGAGATGACCAGCTCGCGCGGACTGTCCGTGATACCAATCTTGACCTCCACGGTCACCCCTCTTCCAATGGCGTTTGAAGTCGCAGACCCGTCAGCAGCAGGCTAGTGGACGGGGATACCCCGCGCCGCGCCCCGGCCCCACCGCATGGTTCGCGGTAAGCGAAACGGGGTCGCGCGCAGGTAACGATTCGCTTGCAGGTGGGTCGACAGTCGCGCGCAGCGCCGCACCCCTGGTTTCACATCATTACCTTCGGCACCATGGGTACCACACTGCCCCGCCTTGACGAGCCTCGCCGCGACGACCGATTCCGGGACTACCCCGACGACGACGCCTGGGAGACCGACGACACCGACTCCTTGCCAGCCGACGACTACGACTGGACGGGCTGGCCCGCCGAGTTTCGCTGGCGCTCCGTCGCGGCGCTGCTGGGCGCCGTGGTGGCGATCGGCGCCATCGCGACCGCGGTCATCGTCAACAGCGGCGACAGCGCGTCCACCAAGGCCACGGTGGTTCCGCCGATACCGCAAACGTCGACCTCCGCTCCCCCGTCACCCGGGGCCACCAACCCGCCCAGCGCGTCCGCGAGTCCCAGCCCGGCGTCGCAGCTGCCGCCCGAGACGGTCACCACCGTGCCGCCGCGCAGCGCGCCGACGAACACGCTGCCCCCGCAGGCCCTGGTGCCGACGGCGACCGCCGCGCCGGCACCGGCCGTCCCACCGCCGACCGCCGCGATCAACCCACGCACCGTCGTCTACACCGTGACCGGCTCGAAGCAGCTCCTGGACCTGGTCAACATCGTCTACACCGATGCCCGCGGCTACCCGCAGACCGAGTTCAACGTGTCGCTGCCCTGGTCGAGGATGATCGTGCTGAACCCCGGGGTCCAGACGGTGTCGGTGGTCGCGACCAGCTTCTACGGCCAGCTGAATTGCTCGGTGGTCAACGCCGCCGGTCAAACGGTGGTGGCGTCCGCGAACAACAGCAATCTGGCGACCTGCACGCGCTGAGCGGCTTTACGCCAGCCCCAGCTCGTTCATTCGCCGGTCGTGGGTCTGCTGTAACCGGTCGAAGAACGCGTGCAGCTGGCCCAGCCCTCCGGCGCCCGACAGGACCAGGTCGACCAGCTCGTCGTGGTCGGCGAGCACGTACTGGGTCTGGGTGATCGCCTCACCGAACAGCCGGCGCGACCAGAGCGCCAGCCGGCTGCGCTGCTTGCCGCTCGTGGTCACCGCGGCGCGCACCTCGGCGACGACGAACTGCGAGTGCCCGGTCTCGGCCAGCGCCGCCCGCACGACGTCGGCCACCTCGTCGGGCAGCCCGTCGGCGATCTCCAGGTACAGGTCGGCGGCCAGCGCGTCGCCGACGTAAGTCTTCACCAAGGCTTCCAGCCACGTACTCGGCATCGTCAGCCGGTGGTAATTCTCAAGCGCGGAAACGTATTTCGACATCGCCACCACAACGTCGACGCCACGGCGCTCCAGCGCGTCGCGCAGCAGCTCGTAGTGGCCCATCTCGGCGGCGGCCATGCTCGCCATCGAGATCCGGCCGCGAAGGTCGGGCGCCATCCGCGCCTCGTCTGTGAGCCGGTAGAACGCCGCGATCTCGGCGTATGCCAGGACGGCGAACAGCTCATTGACGCCGGGATGATCGGCCGTCAGCAGTAGCGGGGCGTCCGCCCGGTCGGCTTCCAGATCGGCTTCGGAGGGCTGCCAGGAGGACCGGGTCATGGCAACACTCTAGTCGGCGAATCCGCCGGTTCATGGGGGCCGGCTGTCGACCAGCTATCATGGGCTTAGGTATTGGCATGCCCGTTACCGCCATTACCGGCGAAATGTGCGTGCACGTGCTGGCCCGCCTGGATTGGGCCCGCTCAGATCGAACCTCGGACTGAGCGAGGGGCCGGCGACTCGGCGACGTTTTCGGAGTCGGAACTCGTGCGCGCGTGAACCGCGACCGAGAAAACACCGATACACGACGGAACGTCACCGAAAGGTTTCCCACCCCCATATGACCGCAACAAATACGACTGAACTCAGCTTTGCCGAACTCGGCGTCCGCGACGAAATCGTGCGCGCGCTGGCCGAAAAGGGCATCGAGCATCCCTTTGCCATCCAGGAACTCACCCTGCCGATGGCCCTGGCCGGTGACGACGTGATCGGCCAGGCCCGCACCGGCATGGGCAAGACCTTTGCCTTCGGGGTGCCGCTGCTGCAGCGCGTCACCAACGGCGAGCGGCCGCTGACTGGTGCGCCGCGCGCGCTGGTCGTGGTGCCCACCCGTGAGCTTTGCATGCAGGTGACCGAGGACCTGGCCACCGCCGCCAAGTATCTGACCGCCGAAGACGGCCGACCGCTGTCGGTGGTGTCCATCTACGGCGGGCGGGCCTACGAGCCGCAGATCGAGGCGCTGCGCGCCGGCGCCGACGTGGTGGTGGGCACTCCGGGCAGGTTGCTCGACCTCGCCCAGCAGGGCCACCTGCAGCTCGGCGGGCTCTCGATGCTGGTGCTCGACGAGGCCGACGAGATGCTCGACCTGGGCTTCCTGCCGGACATCGAGCGCATCCTGCGCCAGATCCCCACCGACCGGCAGGCGATGCTGTTCTCGGCGACCATGCCGGGACCGATCATCACGCTGGCCCGCACGTTCATGAACCAGCCGACCCACATCCGCGCCGAGGCGCCCCATTCGTCGGCCGTGCACGACAAGACGGAGCAGTTCGTCTACCGTGCCCACGCGCTGGACAAGGTCGAGCTGGTCAGCCGCGTGCTGCAGGCCGAGGGCCGCGGCGCGACCATGATCTTCACCCGCACCAAGCGCACCGCCCAGAAGGTCGCCGACGAGCTGGCCGAGCGGGGCTTCAAGGTCGGCGCCGTGCACGGCGACCTGAACCAGGTCGCCCGGGAAAAGGCGCTCAAGGCGTTCCGCGCCGGCGACATCGACGTGCTGGTGGCCACCGACGTGGCCGCCCGCGGCATCGACATCGACGACGTCACCCACGTCGTCAACTACCAGATCCCCGAGGACGAGCAGGCCTACGTGCACCGCATCGGGCGTACCGGGCGGGCCGGCAAGACCGGTGTCGCGGTCACCCTCGTCGACTGGGACGAGCTGCCCCGCTGGACGATGATCGACAAGGCGCTGGGACTCGACACCCCCGAGCCTGCCGAGACGTACTCCAACTCGCCGCACCTGTACGCCGAACTCGGCATCCCCGCCGAGGCGCGCGGCAGCGTCGGCTCACCGCGCGGCACGCAGACCAAGCGTCGTGACGACGGCCGGGACGGCCAGGCGGAGAAGTCGGACAAGCCGGCCCGGAAGCGCTCCGGCACCCGGCGCCGCACGCGGGGCGGCCAGCCCGTTACCGCGCACCCCGCCGGCAACGCGGCGGCCGGCCCCGCCACCGGCGAGCCCACCGCCGAGGCCGCGTCGAGCTCCCCGTCGGCCAATCCCGGCGCCAGCCGGCGCCGTCGCCGGCGCCGCAAGCCGGCTGAAGCCAGCGCGCCCGCCAACTAGCGCGCGCCGAGGCATGGTCAAGCCCGAACGCCGGACCAAGGGCGACATCGCCGCCGCCGCGGCGATCGCGGTCGCCGTCGCGGCGGCCGCGTCGCTGATCTGGTGGACCAGCGACGCGCGGGCCACCATCAGCCGGCCGGCCGCCGTCCCGGCGCCCAACCCGACCACCGCCCGGGAAGTGCCGGCCACCCTGCATCAGCTGTGGAGCGCGGCCAGCCCCGCGACCACCACCCCGGTCGTGGTGGGCGGGACGCTCGCCACCGGCGACGGCCGCCGGGTCGACGGTCGCGACCCCGGCACCGGGCAATCCCGCTGGAGCTACGCCCGTGACACCGACCTGTGCGGCCTGTCCTGGGTGTACCACTACGCGATCGCGGTCTTCCGCGACGACCGCGGGTGCGGCCAGGCCAGCGCGCTCGACGCGTCCACCGGACGCCGCGGACCCGCCCGCAGCAGCTACGCCGACCCGCGCGTGCGGCTCTCCTCTGACGGCACGACCGTGCTGTCGGTGGGCGCCACCCGTCTGGAGCTGTGGCGCTCGGACCTGGTCCGGATGATGTCGTACGGCGAGACCGACGCGCGGGTCAAGCCGTCCGCGCGGGGTCTGCACTCCGGGTGCACCCTGGTCTCGGCCGCGGCCAGCTCGTCGGCGGTCTCGGTGCTCGAAAGCTGCGGAAACCAGGCGAACCTGCGGCTGGTGCTGTTGCGGCCGGGCAAGGACGACGACGAACCCCAGCAGCAGATCGTCCCGGAGCCCGGCATCCCGGCCGATTCGGGGGCCCGGGTGCTGGCCGTCTGGGAGAGCAACACGGCGGTCTATCTGCCCGGAATCCCCGGCGCGCAGGCCGGGAGCCCGGCCGCCCAGCCCCGCGTCGACGTGATCGACGGGACCGGCACAACGCTGTCGAGCACGCTGCTGCCCAAGCCGCCGTCGCAGTCGGTGGTGTCTCAGTCCGGCAGCCTCGTGACCTGGTGGACCGGCGACTCGGTGATGGTGTTCGACGCGAACAACCTGACGCTTCGCTACACCATCGCCGCGGGCCAGACGACGGCGCCGCTGGGGCCGGGGGTCATGATGGCCGGCCGGCTGCTCGTGCCGGTGACCGGTGCGATCGGCGTCTACGACCCGATCAGCGGCGTCAACGAGCGCTATCTCCCGGTGGACCGGGCGCCGAGTACCGCGGCCGTGGTGCCGGCCGTGTCGGGGTCCCGGGTGTTCGAGCAGCGCGGCGACACCGTCGTGGCGCTCGGCTGACCTTTCTCTGCCGAGCAGACGCAAGATCGTCCGAAACCGGCCGTCTTCGTGCGAGTTTGTGTCTGCTCGCGCCGGAACTACGCCTCGACGGCGAACGTCGGCAGCGGTTTGCCGGTCTTCCAGTGTTTGAGCAGCGCCTTCGCCAGCTCGCCGTAGGCGGACGCGCCCTTGTTCTTGCGCCCGGACATCACCGACGCGCCCGAGGCGCTGGCCTCGGCGAAGCGCACCGTGCGCGGGATCGGCGGGGCGAGCACGGGCAGGTCGTAGCGGTCGGCGACGTCGAGCAGCACGTCGCGGGTGTGGGTGGTGCGGGAGTCGTACAGCGTCGGCAGCGCGCCCAGCATCCGCAGGTCGGGGTTGGTGATCTGCTGGACGTCGGCGACGGTGCGAAGGAATTGGCCGACCCCGCGGTGGGCGAGGGTTTCGCACTGCAGGGGCACGATGACCTCGTCGGCCGCCGTCAACCCGTTGAGGGTGAGCACGCCCAGCGACGGCGGGCAGTCGATGATGATGACGTCGAACTGGTCGGAGAGTTTCGCCAGCGCTCGCTTGAGCGCGTACTCGCGGCCGGCCCGCATCAGCAGCATCGCCTCCGCGCCCGCGAGGTCGATGTTGGCGGGCAGCAGCGTCATGCCCTCCATCGTGGTCACCAGCGCAGCGCTGGGCTCGACCTCACCGAGCAGGACCTCGTGGACGGACACCGGCAGCTTGTCGGGATCTTGACCGAGCGAGAAGGTCAGGCAACCCTGCGGATCCAGGTCGACGAGGAGCACCCGCCGTCCCTCGTCCGCAAAAGCCGCGCCCAGCGAGGCGACCGTCGTGGTCTTGGCCACGCCGCCTTTCTGGTTGGCAACCGCCAAAACCCGGGTCTTGTTCACAGTGCCATCCTGGCATGTTCCCCCGCCGCACGCGCCGGGCAGTGAGTCGGCATGTCGTCGGGCAGAATCAGTCGATATGGGCATACACGACCACCGGCTGGTGCTGCTCCGGCACGGCGAGACGGAATGGTCCAAGTCCGGCCAGCACACGGGCCGGACCGACCTCGAGCTCACCGACACCGGCCGGGTCCAGGCGGAGCTCGCCGGGCGCGTGCTGCGGGAACTGGACCTCGCCGACCCGCTGGTGGTCAGCAGCCCCCGCATCCGGGCCCTGACCACGGCCAAGCTGGCCGGGCTCGCCGTCGACGAGGTGTCGCCTCTGCTCGCCGAATGGGATTACGGCTCCTACGAGGGTCTGACGACTCCCCAAATCCAGGAATCGGTGCCGGATTGGCTGGTCTGGACGCACGGCTGCCCGGGCGGCGAAAGCGTGGCGCAGGTCAGCGACCGGGCCGATCGCGCCGTCGCGTTCGCGTTGGAGCACATGGCCTCGCGCGACGTGGTGTTCGTGGGCCACAGCCACTTCTCCCGTTCGGTGATCACGCGCTGGGTCGAGCTGCCGCTCGTCGAGGGCAGCCGCTTCTGGATGCTTGCCGGCTCCATCGCCGTGTGCGGTTTCGAGCACGGCGTGCGGCAGCTGTCCGCGCTCGGCCTGACCGCCACGCCGCAGGCGATCACGCCCGGGTGAGTAGTCCCGAGCAGCTCCGCACCGAGCCCCCGTTCGTACTGTGCGGGCCGGACCGGACCCTGACTGCCGACGGCGTGCGGCGACGCTACTCCGACGTGCGGGCCGCCCAGGCGGCGCTGCGCTCGGGATCGGCCTCAATCGTGTTGGGCGCCTTGCCCTTTGACGTTACCCGGCCGGCCGCACTGCTGACGCCGGACGCCGTGCGTGTGACCGCGGGGCCGCCGGACTGGCCGACGCGTCCGTCGCCGCCGGTGCGCATCGCCGCCGCCGTCCCGGCGCCGGCCGACTACCGCCGAATCGTCAGCCGGGCGCGAGACCAGCTGGCCGCGGCCGGCAGTCCGCTGAGCAAGGTGGTGCTGTCCCGCGCGCTGCGGCTGGCCGCCGACGCGCCACTGGACGCCCGCGTCATCCTGCGCCGGCTGGTTGCCGCGGACCCGGCGGCGTACGGCTACCTCGTCGACCTGACCGCGGCCGGCGAGGACTACGCGGGCGCGGCGCTGGTCGGCGCCAGCCCGGAACTCCTGGTCGCGCGCAGCGGTGACCGCGTCGTCTGCCAGCCCTTCGCCGGGTCGGCCCCGCGCGCCGCCGACCCGGAACTCGACGCCGCCAACGCGGCCGCCCTGGCGGGCTCGGCCAAGAACCGCCACGAGCACCGGCTGGTCATCGACAGCATGCGGGACGCGTTGGAGCCGCTGTGCGACGAGCTGACGATCGCGCCCGAGCCCCAATTGAGCCGCACCGCGGCGGTGTGGCATTTGTGCACGCCGATCAGCGGCCGGCTGCGCGAACCGTCAACCACCGCAGTCGATTTGGCGCTGGCGCTGCACCCCACCCCGGCGGTGGGCGGGGTGCCGACGAAGGCGGCGACCGAGCTGATCGCCGAGCTGGACGGTGACCGGGGTTTCTATGCGGGCGCGGTGGGCTGGTGTGACGCAGACGGCGACGGCCGTTGGGTGGTGTCCATCCGCTGCGCGCAATTGTCCGCGGACCGCCGCACCGCCCTCGCGCGCGCCGGCGGCGGCATTGTCGCGGAGTCCGATCCGGACGACGAAGTCGCGGAAACCACAACGAAGTTCGCAACAATACTGAAGGCGTTGGGTGTCCAGCCGTGAGCGCGCACATTCGCGGTGTCATTCCGCAGGACGCCGCCGATATCACCGACATGATCCACGCGCTGGCAGAATTCGAACACGCCGCCGATCAATGCACCGTCACGGAGACGCAACTCGCCGCCGCGCTTTTCGCCGAATCGCCCACGCTGCACGGGCATGTCGCGGAAATCGACGGCGAGATCGCCGCGATGGCGTTGTGGTTCACCAATTTCTCCACCTGGGACGGGGTCGCGGGCATCCACCTCGAGGACTTGTTCGTACGCCCCAGGTTTCGCCGTCTCGGCGTCGCCCGCGCTCTGCTGGCCACACTGGCGGGTGAATGCCTCGCCAAGGGCTACACCCGATTGTCGTGGGCGGTGCTGAACTGGAACTCCGACGCCATCGCGCTCTACGACGGTGTCGGCGGGGAGCCGCAGCGCGAGTGGACGACCTATCGGCTGTCGGGCGCCCGGTTGGCCGGGCTGGCCGGACCACCCTGACCGGCGGCCGCGGCCCAGCGCACCGCGGCCGGAGTGAACAGCAGGATCAAGACCGTCAGCGCGACCGCGGCGGCCGGGACGCCGGCGGCCGGTTGGTGCGAGCCCGTGACGAGATACCACGCCACCGGCAACAGCAGGAGTTGCGTGATGACGGCCAGCCCACGGCCCCAGCGCCTGCCGACCGTCAGCGCGCGCCCCGCCGCGAGCACCGCGGCGCCGACCAGAACGAAGAACGCTGCCGTCCCCAGCCCGTTGACGATGCGCTGGTCGGCCCCCGCGAGTCCCCGCACGCCCAGGATCACCGCGACGACCAGCGCGGCCGCGCCCTCGATCGCGACGATGACGCCCGCGGCGCGCACGGGGGCCGGCAGCGCGGGGTTCGTCGATCCGGCCGGATTGCGGGGCTGCGTCACAGCGCCAGCGTAGTTGGGCCCCCGGCTGCCACAGCGAGGCCATAACCGCCGCGCATAAGCTCGTGCATCATGCGCGCCGTGCTGATCGTCAATCCCACCGCCACCTCGACCACTGCGGCAGCCCGCGACCTGGTCGCGCACGCGCTCAAGAGCCGCCTGCAACTCACCGTCGAGCACACCACCCATCCCGGTCACGGCGCCGAGCTCGCGCGGGCCGCCGTCGCGGACGGGCTCGACCTGGTCGTCGTGCACGGCGGTGACGGCACCGTGAGCGGGGTGGTCAACGGTTTGCTGGGCCAGCCGGGTTCGACTCCGCCGGAGCGCATGCCCGCCGTCGCGGTGCTACCGGGCGGCTCGGCGAATGTGCTGGCGCGGTCGCTGGGCATCTCGACCGACCCCGTGGCCGCCACCAATCAGCTCATCCAATTGATCGACGACTACGGCCGTCACCAGGCGTGGCGCCGTATCGGGCTGATCGACTGCGGCGAGCGATGGGCGGTGCTCAACGCGGGGATGGGCGTGGACGCCGAGGTGGTGGCCGGGGTGGAGGCCCAGCGCGACAAAGGCGTCAAGGTCAACGCGCTGCGCTATTGGCGGGTGGCGGTGCCAACGACGGTGGCCTTCAGTCGCCGGGCACCGCGGCTGACGCTCGAACTGCCTGGGCGCGAGCCGGTCTCGGGTGTGCATTTTGTATGGGTGTCCAACACCAACCCGTGGACGTACAGCAACAACCGTGCATTGCGGCCCAACCCGGGCTGCAGCTTCGAAACCGGCCTAGGGGTGTTCGCCCTGACCAGCATGAAAATCTTTCCGACACTCCGAATGGTGGGACAGATCCTGTCGAAGCGGGGGAATCCGCATGGGGAGCAACTCATCCGCGACGACGATGTCGCGTGCGCTAGGGTCACCTGTCCAGGGGAGCCGATCGCCTGCCAGTTCGACGGCGACTACCTGGGCCTGCGGGGCGCCATGACGTTCCGGTCGGTTCCCGACCTGCTCCCGGTGGTTGCGCCCCCGGCGAAAACGCGACGCGACCTGCGGTAACGCGCACACGAACCGGCCCCCGAGGAAAAAATTCCGGGAAGTAGTCGCTCAGTGTAGTACAACGGAGTAAGGGCTCGGCGACGAAACGGTCGAAGTGAGATAGCCCACGAGCGAACTCACGCTATTGACTTCTGTTGAGCCTGTGAAACGATCGAAAGGTTGCATGCAGAAATTTATGTAGGGGCACGGACCCTTTTCTAGTGCACGCTTAACAGCCGAAGAAAAATGGCCGTGCGCCTTGCTGCGCACTCAGTGAGGAGTAACAACGTATGGATTGGCGCCACAAGGCGGTCTGTCGCGACGAGGACCCCGAGCTGTTCTTCCCGGTAGGGAACAGCGGCCCGGCTCTCGCGCAGATTGCTGACGCGAAACTGATCTGCAATCGGTGCCCGGTGACCACAGATTGCCTGTCCTGGGCCCTGAACACGGGCCAGGACTCGGGCGTCTGGGGCGGCATGAGCGAAGACGAGCGGCGCGCGCTGAAGCGTCGCAACGCCCGGACGAAGGCCCGTAGCGGAGTCTGACCCAGTCAGCACACAGTGCGGCCCCGACATTCGTCGGGGCCGCACTGTTGCGTCTGGCCTACAGCAGCAACCGCGCCCGGCGGCCGATCGGAACCCGCAGCACCACGTCGGTGCCCTTGTTGCCTCCCGGGCCCGGGGCCTCGCGCATGCCCAACGTCCCGTCCAGCTCGGCCGACACCAGGGTCCGCACGATCTGCAGCCCCAGGCTGTCGGACTTGTCGAGGCTGAATCCCTCCGGCAGGCCGCGACCGTCGTCGTGCACGACGACGTCCAGCCAGCGCGCCGAGCGCTCGGCGCGGATGGTCACCGATCCCTCCGGGGCGCCCGGGTCGAAGGCATGCTCGATGGCGTTCTGCACCAGCTCGGTGATCACCATGATCAGGGCCGTCGCGCGGTCGGAGTCCAGGACGCCGAGGTCCCCGACGCGGTTGATCCTGATCGGCCGGTCCACCGACGCCACGTCGTTCATGATCGGCAGGATCCTGTCGATCACCTCGTCGAGGTTCACCTGCTCGTCCACCGACATCGACAGCGCGTCGTGGACCAGGGCGATCGACGACACCCGGCGCACCGACTCGATCAGGGCCTCGCGGCCCTCCACGTTGACCGTGCGGCGGGCCTGCAGGCGCAGCAGCGCCGCCACGGTCTGCAGGTTGTTCTTGACCCGGTGGTGGATCTCGCGGATCGTGGCGTCCTTGGAGATCAGCGCCCGGTCGCGGCGCTTCACCTCCGTGACGTCGCGGATCAGCACCGCCGCACCGGCGCTGACGCCCTTGACGACCAGGGGCAGCGTACGCAGCAGCACCGTGGCGCCGCCCGCGTCGACCTCCATGCGCATGCTCTTCCCGCCGGCCAGCAGGTCGAGCACGTGTTCGGCCAGCTCCTGGGCCTCGAACGGGTCGGAGATCAGCGGCCGCGTCACCTTGATCAGGCTGCGGCCCTCCAGCTCGCTGGTCAGCCCCATGCGGTGGTAGGCGGACAGCGCGTTAGGGCTGGCGTAGGCGACGTCGCCGTTGACATCCAGCCGGATGAAGCCGTCGCCGACCCGCGGGGTGGAGCGCGACATGGCCACGTCCCGCACGTCGGGAAAGGTGCCCTCCGACAGCATGTGCACGAGATCCGTGGCGCAGTCGCGGTAGGCGGTCTCGAGGTGTCCGGACATGTGGTCGGCCGCGTGCGCGGTCTGGTGCCGGGTGAGCACCGCGACCACCTGGTCGCCGTAGCGAACCGGCGAGGCCTCGACGTGCTGGCCCGGCAGCGGCCACGACGGGTCGTGCGGGCCATGGTCTTCCAGCTTGGGGCTGCCGGAGGCGAAGGTTTCGGCGACGAGCGGCAGCCGGTCGGCGGCCACGACGCTGCTCACGGCGTCGGTCTGCAGCACCGTCGGCGCGGTCGTCGGCCGGCACTGCGCCACACACACCAGCGCGCCGTCGTCACGGCGGACCCACATCAGGTAGTCGGCGAAGGAGAGGTCGGCCAGCAGCTGCCACTCCCCTACCACCGCGTGCAGGTGGTCCACCGCGTTGCCCGGCAGGACCGTGTGTTCGGCGAGCAGATCACCGAGGGTCGACATCAACTACTCCCGAGTCGTTTTCCCGGCGCTGTGTGCCGGCGTGCAACCGCTAGCTGATGACGGCGATGAGGTCGCCCGCCTGGATGACATCGCCCACCGACACGCTGACCTTGCTGACCGTTCCGTCGACCTCGGCCAGGACGGGGATCTCCATCTTCATGGACTCCAACAGCACCACGACGTCGCCCTTGCCGATCTGGTCGCCCTCGCTGACTACGACTTCGAGCACGCTGGCCACGATCTCGGCCCGAACATCCTCGGCCATCTTCACCTCGTTTCGGCCATTTGCGCAGGCTGCCTGCGAATCCGTCTAACTCATGTATATCGAACCACAGCGCCGGTTCGGCTTCGCGCCGCGCGGGCCGTTGGCGAACCGTGGCATCTCACATGAGAGACTGGTGTCAAGCCAACGGGCGTCACCGCCCGGTGCCACGAACGATCAACGGAGGTTCCACCATGGCCAAGCGTGGCCGTAAGAAGCGCGACCGCAAGTACAGCAAGGCCAACCACGGCAAGCGCCCGAACAGCTAGCCACGCCGACCGGCCGGCCGGGCCCTAGTCCAGGCCGCGGACGATGCTGGTCCGCCGGATCTCCAGCCGGAGACGCTCCTTGAGCCCCTCGGGGGCCCGCTCGCCTCGGCATTTCGTGGCGATCAACGCCTTGATCCGCTCTTCGATCCCGTAGTGCTTGAAACATCCCGGGCACGCCTCGAGGTGTTGACGCAGCCTCTCCCGCGATTCGGGGGTGCACTCGCCGTCGAGCAGCGTCCATACCTCGGCGATCACCTCGGCACAGCCGACGCCGCCGTGGGCGTGGTCGTTGGGGCACCGCTCGGCCGGGTCCGCGAACTCGCTCATGACGACACCTCCTCGTGCGCCTGCTGACCACGGGTGAAACCCCGTTCCTTAGCGACGTCGGCCAGAAGGCCACGTAGCTGACGCCTGCCGCGGTGCAGCCGCGACATTACCGTCCCTATCGGCGTATCCATGATCTCGGCGATCTCCTTGTATGGGAAACCCTCGACATCGGCGTAGTACACGGCCATTCGGAACTCTTCGGGCAACGCCTGCAGCGCTTCCTTGATCTCCGTGTCCGGCAGCGCTTCGAGCGCCTCGACCTCGGCGGACCGCAAACCGGTGGAGGAATGCTCGGCGTTCGACGCCAGCTGCCAGTCGGTGATCTCCTCGGTGGGGTATTCCGACGGCTGGCGCTGCCTCTTGCGGTAGCTGTTGATGTACGTGTTGGTGAGGATCCGGTAGAGCCACGCCTTGAGGTTGGTGCCGGCCCGGAACGAGCGGAAGCCCGCGTAGGCCTTGACCATGGTCTCCTGCAGCAGGTCTTCGGCGTCGGCGGGATTGCGCGTCATGCGCAGCGCTCCGCCGTAGAGCTGGTCGAGCAGGGGGATCGCGTCCCGCTCGAAACGCGCCGTCAGTTCCGCGTCCGTCTCCTGCGGTGCGGGCTCGGGAATCTCCGTTCCTGCCGCACCGTCGTGGGCAGGATCAGGGCCATGCTCAGAGTCGGCCATTTCGATTAACCCGGTCCCTTCTGCTGCGGTGTCGCCGGACGGCAACGCGATCGCCGTCGGGCTCGCAAGGAGGCATGCCAACTCCTCGGTGCCCATCGAGCTGCCCCGTAGGGCCGTCGCCGTTGACACCAGACTGCTCCTCCCAATCTAGAGGCAGCCCACGACAGTGTCTGCCCGGGATTGCCACCGCATCTGTATTAGAGACCGATTTCATCAACAGCGTCAGCCGACGCGCTATTTCCAGGGCGCAATCGGCGCCGGCCCGGCGGGCGTTAGGGTGACGCCATGTCCCTGAACGGCAAGACCATGTTCATCTCCGGAGCCAGCCGCGGCATCGGCCTCGCGATCGCCAAACGGGCCGCGCAAGACGGCGCCAACATCGCGCTGATCGCGAAGACCGCCGAGCCCCACCCGAAGCTGCCGGGCACCGTGTACACCGCAGCCAAGGAGCTGGAGGAGGCGGGCGGGCAGGCCTTGCCGATCGTCGGGGACGTCCGCGACCCCGACTCGGTCGAGTCCGCCGTCGCCAAGACCGTCGAACAGTTCGGCGGCATCGACATCTGCGTGAACAACGCGTCGGCGATCAACCTGGGGTCGATCACCGAAGTGCCGATGAAGCGCTTCGACCTGATGAACGGCATCCAGGTGCGCGGGACCTACGCCGTGTCCCAGGCATGCATCCCGCACCTGAAGGGCAGCGAGAACCCGCACATCCTGACGCTCTCGCCGCCCGTGCTGCTGGAGAGCAAGTGGCTGAAGCCGACCGCCTACATGATGGCCAAGTTCGGCATGACGCTGTGCGCCCTGGGGATCGCCGAAGAGATGCGCGCCGACGGCATCGCGTCGAACACGCTGTGGCCGCGCACCCTGGTCGCCACCGCCGCCGTGCAGAACCTGCTCGGCGGCGACGAGGCGATGGGCCGCGCGCGCAAGCCCGAGATCTACTCCGATGCGGCGTACGTCATCCTCAACAAGCCGTCGAAGGAGTACACCGGCAACATGCTGCTGTGCGAGGACGTCCTGCTGGAGTCTGGCGTCGAGGACTTGTCGGTCTACAACTGCGTGCCGGGTGGAGAGCTGGGCGTCGACTTCTGGGTCGACGGCGTCAATCCGCCGGGCTACACCGGCCCCTAGTCGGGCAACCGCCGTGCCTCGCGCCGCGACGCCCGCGCTGGCCGCGTTGGCGAAAGCCGGTGTGCCGCACGAGGTCGTCAAGTTCGGGCACGACCCCCGCGAACGCTCGTTCGGCGCGGAGGCGGTCCATGCGCTGGCGGAACGCGGCATCGCCCCCGAGCAGATCTTCAAGACCCTGCTGGTCGCGGTGCCGAACGGCCTGGCCGTCGCGGTGCTGCCGGTGCCGGCCCGACTCTCGCTGAAGGCGGCCGCGACCGGGCTGGGGGTCGCGAAAGCCGACATGGCCGATCCCGCGGCCGCCGAGCGCGCCACCGGTTACATCGTCGGCGCCATGTCGCCGCTCGGGCAGCGCAAAACGCTGCCCACCGTCGTCGACTCGTCGGCGCTCGGCTGGGAGCGGGTGTACTGCAGCGCCGGCCGACGTGGCTGGGATGTCGGCGTCGCGCCGCACGACCTGATCCGGCTGACCGGCGCGACGACCGCGGATCTCCGGGCCTAGGCCGCTCCCCCGTTCGCGGGCGTAACGCCACGGCGAAAACGCGACCGATTTTTCGCCGTGGCGTTACGCTCGCGCCGCGGTGTTCGCCGCAGGGCCGGGTGCGAAGGCCACGACGCCGGGCAACTGGAACGACTCTGGTGCGTGCCGGATCGCGTGACCGCCGGCAGCTGGCGCCTGGTGCTGAGCAACTGACACCCGCGCGCCGTTCACGGCGCCGGGTATTTGTAGAACCCCTCGCCCGTCTTGACGCCCAGCTTCCCGGCGTCGACGTAGGACTCCAGCAACTCCCGCACGTGGCCGGGCAGGTACGGGAACTCCTCGGCGTAGTGGTTCTCGATGTCGAGCACCACGTCGAGGCCGACGAGGTCCATCATCTGAAACGGCCCGGCCGCCACGCCCCAGTTGACCCTGAACATGCCGTCGACGTCCTCGGGGCCGGCGACACCCTCGGCGACCACGGCCAGCGACTCCCGCTTGATGGCCGCCCAGATGCGGTTGAAGATGAAGCCGGTGGACTCGCGGCGCGCCTCGAAGGGGTGGACGCCGAACTTGGGCAGCACCGCGAGCAGCGTGTCGAGCAGGCCGCGGTCGGTCTCTCCGTCGGACATCAGATCGACGGCGTTGACCTCCGGCGGCATGTAGAAATGCGTGTTGCACAGCCGCCGTTTGTCGCGCACGCTCTGCGCCAGCAGCCGCGACGGGAACGACGACGAGTTGGTGCCGAAGATGGTGCCGGGTGGGGCGGCCCGGTCGATCTGGCCCCAGAGCGGAACCTTGACGTCGAGCCTTTCCGGCACGGATTCGATTGCGAGCCAAGCATTGTCCAATGCCTCCTCGAGCGAGCTCGTCTCGACCACGCTGCCGATCTCGCCGAATCCCCTGGACTGCACCAGTCTTGGCAGGGTCTCGGTCACATACCGGCTCGCGGCGGCCAATTGTTCGGCGCGACGCGCGAAGATCCGGACCGTCCCACCGCGGCTGGCGAACATCAGCGCGATCCGTCGTCCCAGCGTGCCCGCCCCGATAATGGCGACGGGACGGGTGCGGATGTCGTCGAACGTGTACGCGTACGAACCGGTCACCCACGCATGTTACGGTCGCGCCGCCGATTCACCGCCCAAAAGGCCCTCGCGAGAACGCGGATTGACCTACCGTGTGGCTGCCACCAATGGCCACCGATTCGGACGAGCGCCGAATAACCGGATGGCCGGAGGTCTTTAGCCGCGGGGGTGGGGCGATGTCTTTTGTGAATGTGGCGCCGGAATTGTTGGAGACGGCGGCCTCCGATGCGGCGCAGATCGGCTCGGCCGTCGGGGCGGGCAACCTGGCCGCGCTCATCCCGACGACCGAGCTGGCGACGGCGGGCGCCGACGAGGTGTCGGCCGCGATCACGGCGGTGTTCGGCGCGCACGCCCAGCAGTATCAGGCGGCGGCGGCACAGGCGGCGACGTATTACGAGCAGTTCGTCCAAAGCCTGAGCGCCGCGGCGGGCGCGTATACCGCCACGGAGGCGAGTATCGCCACCGGGCTGCAGGCGTTCGCCAACGATCCGCTCCGCGCCGTCGGCGAAGCCTGGGTCGGCAGCCCGCTGGGCCGGGTGCTCGATCCCCTCATCAATGCGCCCACCGATGTGCTGCTCGGGCGCGATCTGATCGGAAACAGCGCCATCGGGAGGGCGCCTCCCGCCACCCAGATCGTCATCGACTTCGTGCGACACGGGCAGTCGGTCGGCAACGCGATGGGCTTCATCGACACCGCGGTGCCCGGGACGGGGCTCACCGCGCTCGGCGAGCAGCAGGCCCAGGCCATCGCCGCCGTCCTCGGCGGACGGGGCCCCTTCGCCGGAATCTTCTCCTCGCAGTTGCTCCGCGCGCAGGAGACCGCCGCGCCGCTGGCCGGCATGCTCGCCGTGCCGGCCCTGCCCGGCCTCAACGAGATCGACGCCGGCATCTTCAGCAGCTTCCCGGAGATCCCCGCGGGCCTCCTCTACATCCCGGCCCCGCTGGCGTGGACGCTCGGATTCCCCCTCGTGCCGATGCTGACGCCGGGATCCGTCCACTTCGACGGCGTGGTGTTCGACCAGGGCTTCACCAATGCGCTGCAGACGATGTACTCGACCGCGATGGCGAACCCGGTGGTCGCGCAGAGCGGCCACATCACCGACGTCGCGTTCTCCAGCGAGTTCGCGATCGAGGTCGGCACGCTGATGAACGTCAAGAATCCCGACCTTCTGCTGATGCTGACACACCCGCTGTCCAACACCGGCGTCGTCGTCGTGCAGGGCGACCCACAGGACGGCTGGAACCTGGTCAGCTGGGACGGGGTGCCCGTCGCGCCGGCGTCCTTGCCCACCCAGCTGTTCGTAGACGTGCGCGATCTGGTCACGGCGCCGCAGTTCGCGGCCTACCACAGTTGGCAGTCGATGTTCACCGGGGATCTCACCGCGATCGCGACCTCGATCCGGGACGGCATCGACGAGGTCGGCAACGCGGCGCTGAACTTCCCCGGCGCGGTCACCCACGACCTGGTCGGCGCCCTCGGCGCCGGATCGGGGGTCTCTGCGCACCCGATCATCGACGTGGCCGCGCTGTAACCGCCCTACAGCAGCCGCGCCTGCTCGGGTTGCGGTTCGGCCGGCTCGACCAGTTCCGGGCCGTTGTTGCGGACGTTGTTGACCAGTGTCGACACCTCGCGCATGCCGATGCCGCGCACGTCGGGCGGGCGGGCCAGCAGCTCCTCGTCGACCGGGGCGTCCGGGTCGAGCCAGCGATCCCAGTCGCTCTCCGGCACCACCAGCGGCATCCGGTCGTGGATCTCGCCGAGCCGGCCGGGCGCGTCGGTGGTGATGATCGTGCAACTGAGCAGCGGCTGCCCCTCCTTGGTCGGCCGCCAGACCGACCACAGGCCCGCCATGAACAACGGCTCCCCGTCCTCGCGGTACATGAAAAACGGCGTCTTGCGGGATTTCTTCCCCGCCTCCGCGTCGTTCACGCGCCACTCGTAGTAGCCGTCCATGGGGATCAGGCACCGCTTCGACTTCGCGCTGGAGCGAAACGCGGGCGAGGTGGTGACCTTGTCGGCGCGCGCGTTGATCAGCATCGGCCCTTTCGCCTCGGGCGCGCCGTCGGCACCGGCCTTCGCCCACGGGGGGACGAGACCCCAGCGCATGAGCCGCACCCGCCGCGTCGGCTCGTCGTCGGGCTCGGCGTGCCTGCTGACCACGGTCGCGATGCTCGTGGTCGGGGCCACGTTGTAGTTCGGGGCGCCGGCGTTCGGCGCCGTCGCGGTGGCCTCGTCGATCGCCTTGATCTTCTGGGCCAGTAGGGCCGGGTCGGTGGTGACCGCGAAACGTCCGCACATGGCTTCCATCGTGCCGAATACCCATGACACTCGCCGACACGGCAGGATTAGGCGCGTGAGCACCGAACCCTGGGCCGCCCCCCGCGCCACGGCACCGGTGCATGCCACCGTGACGGTCCCGGGCTCGAAGTCGCAGACGAATCGGGCGCTGGTGCTGGCCGCGCTCGCGGCGGCGGGCGGAGGCACGTCGACCGTCGGCGGGGCGCTGCGCAGCCGCGACACCGACCTGATGATCGCGGCGCTGCGCACGCTTGGGCTGCGCGTCGACGGCACCGGGCCGGAGTTGACCGTCGGCGGCCGCATCGCGCCGGGGCCCGACGCCCGGGTGGACTGCGGCCTCGCCGGCACCGTGCTGCGCTTCGTTCCCCCGCTGGCCGCGCTCGCCGACGCGGTGGTCGAGTTCGACGGCGACGAGCAGGCCCGGGCGCGGCCGATCGCCCCCCTACTCGAGGCACTGCGCGGCCTCGGCGTCCGCATCGACGGCGACGGCCTGCCGTTCCGCGTGCGGGGCGGCGGCTCGGTCGCCGGCGGCACCGTCGCGATCGACGCCTCGGCGTCGTCACAGTTCGTGTCGGGACTGCTGTTGTGCGCGCCGTCGTTCGCCAAGGGCCTGACCGTGCAGCACACCGGCGCGGAGCTGCCCTCGGCGCCGCACATCGCGATGACGGTGGCGATGCTGCGACAGGCCGGCGTGAACGTCGACGACTCGGTGCCCAACCGGTGGCGGGTGCAGGCCGGCCCGGTCGCGGCCCGGCACTGGGACGTCGAGCCCGACCTGACCAACGCCGTTCCGTTCCTGGCCGCGGCCGTGGTCACCGGCGGGACGGTCCGCATCACCGGCTGGCCGGCGGCCAGCGTGCAACCCGCCGACCACATCCTGGAGGTCCTGGGCAAGCTGAATGCGGTTGTCACACAGGGTGACTCATACTTGGAGGTGACCGGTTCCGCGGGCTATGACGGCTTTGACGTCGACCTGCGCGCCGTCGGCGAGTTGACCCCGTCGGTGGCGGCGCTGGCGGCGCTGGCCAGCCCCGGATCGGTGTCGCGGCTGTCCGGGATCGCGCATCTGCGCGGCCACGAGACCGATCGACTCGCCGCGCTGCGGACCGAGATCAACCGGCTGGGCGGAAACTGCGCCGAGGCGCCAGACGGGCTGGTGATCACCGCGGCGCCACTGGGACCCGGCACCTGGCGCGCGTACGCGGACCACCGGATGGCGATGGCCGGCGCGATCGTCGGCCTGCGGGTGGCCGGCGTCCAGGTCGACGACATCGGTGCCACCAGTAAGACGCTGCCGGAGTTTCCGCGGCTGTGGGCCGACATGCTGGGCGATCCGGAGGCCACCGTTTGAGGCCTGGCGACTATGACGAGTCCGACGTCAAGATCCGCTCCGGACGGGGTTCGCGCCCGCGAACCAAGACCCGTCCCGGGCACGCCGACGCCGAACCCGCCATGGTGGTCAGTGTCGACCGCGGCCGCTGGGGCTGCGTGCTCGGCGGCAAGCCCGATCACCGCGTCACCGCGATGCGTGCCCGCGAGCTGGGCCGCACCCCCATCGTCGTCGGGGACGACGTCGACCTGGTCGGCGACCTGTCCGGACGGCCCGACACCCTGGCACGCATCGTGCGGCGCGGCGAGCGTCGAACGGTGTTGCGGCGCACCGCCGATGACACCGATCCGACCGAACGGGTGGTGGTGGCCAACGCCGACCAACTGTTGATCGTGGTGGCGCTGGCCGACCCGCCGCCCCGCACCGGCCTGGTCGACCGGGCCCTGATCGCCGCCTACGCCGGCGGGCTGGAACCCATCCTCTGCCTCACCAAGACGGACCTCGCCCCGCCCGAGCCGTTCGCCGAGCAGTTCGTCGACCTGGATCTGACGGTGGTCGTCGCGGGCCGCGACGATCCCCTGCTGGCGGTGGCCGACCTGCTGGTCGGCAAGATTACCGTGCTGCTCGGCCATTCCGGGGTCGGCAAGTCGACGTTGGTGAACCGCCTGGTGCCCGACGCGGCCCGGGCCGTGGGCGAGGTGACCGACATCGGCAGGGGCCGCCACACGTCGACCCAGTCGCTGGCTTTGCCGCTGGCCGGCTCGGGCTGGGTCATCGACACCCCGGGCATCCGCTCGTTCGGATTGGCGCACATCCAGCCCGACGACGTGCTGATGGCGTTCTCGGATCTGGCCGAGACGATCCAGGACTGCCCGCGCGGCTGCGGACACCTGGGCCCGCCCGCCGACCCCGAATGCGCGCTGGACGCGCTGTCCGGGCCGGCCGAGCGCCGCGTCGCCGCGGCCCGCCGGCTGCTGACGGCGCTGCGTTCGGCCGAGCCGTAATCGCCCTGAACGTGCCGTCCCGACCGGCGAACGCGCGTGTTTGCACGCCGACACGCCGGCCGAGGCGCAAGTTTGCGGCCGCTCGCGGTCAGCCCGACCTCGCCAGCCGCATGCCCAGCTCCTCCGGTGGCACCAAATGCCCTTCGGTGCAGCGCATCTGGACCTCCGCGTCGGCGCCGCAGCCAAGGTGCGTCAGCCGCAGCCGGTTGCGTCCAGGGAGGTGGCGCCGGCCCCACTCGAACATCGACCACACCACCGGCATGAAGTCGACGCCCGCCTCGGTGAGCACGTACTCGTCGCGGCTGCGCCGCCCGGGCTCGCGGTAGGGCTGGCGGCGCAGCAGCCCGAGGTCCACCAGTTCGGCCAGCCGCGCCGACGTGGCGGCCTTGGTGATGCCGACGCGGCGAGCGAAGTCGTCGAACCGAGTGGTGCCGTAGTACGCCTCTCGCATGATCAGCATCGCGGACTTGGTGCCGACGACGGACATGGTCTTTTCGATCGCGCACTCACCGACCGCCGACCACTCGTCACGGTGCGCCAGCGGCCCTTGCAGAAATGTCATGCAGATCACCTCCCAGCCTGGGTTGCACTAAGGATACCTAGATGTTTACCTAGGTATAGCGATGGATACTTAGCCTCGCGGGACTCAAGGAGGAGCCATGGTTCAAGGGCGCGACGCCGTCATCGTCGGAGCCGTCCGAACCCCCATCGGCAAGGGCAAGGCCAGTGGCGCGCTGCACGATGTGCTGCCCGCAGACCTGCTGGCGCACAGCCTGCGCGAACTGGTGGCGCGGACGGGTGTCGACCCGGTGCAGATCGACGACGTGATCGCCGGGGCCGTCACGCAGGCCGGCGACCAGGCCGTCAACATCGCGCGCAATTCCCTGTTGGGAGCAGGCTTCCCGGAGTCGGTTCCGGGCGTCACGATCGACCGGCAGTGCGGCAGCAGCCAGCAGGCCATCAGCTTCGCCGCCCAGGGCGTGCTCGCCGGGGCCTACGACCTCGTCGTCGCCGGCGGCGTCGAGTCCATGGGGCGCGTCCCGATGGGCAGCTCGGTGCTCCCGGGCAGCAACCCGTTCGGCGAGGACATGACGGGCCGCTACCCCGACGGCCTGGTGCCGCAGGGCATCAGCGCCGAGCTGATCGCGGCCAAGTGGGGCTTCTCGCGCACGCAGCTCGACGAGTTCTCCGCGAATAGCCACGACAAGGCGGCCCGCGCCACCAAGGACGGTCTCTTCGACAACGAGCTGATCCCGATCGCCGGGCTCGCAGCCGACGAGATCGTCCGGCCGGGCACCACGGTCGAGACGCTGGCCTCGTTGCAGCCGGCGTTCTACAGCGACGCCATGAAAGAGCGCTTCCCGCAAATCCATTGGTCGATCACGCCGGGCAACTCGTCGCCGCTGTCCGACGGCAGTGCCGCTGTGCTGATCACCACCAGCGAGGTCGCCGCGAAGCTCGGCCTGCGCCCCCTGGCCCGGATCCACACCACCACCGTGGTGGGCTCCGATCCGCTCTACATGCTGACCGGCGTCATCCCGGCCACCGAAAAGGTGCTGCGACGCGCCGGCCTCACGCTGGCCGACATCGATCTGTTCGAGGTGAACGAGGCTTTCGCGCCCGTCGTGCTGGCATGGGCGCACGACACCGGGGCGGACCTGGCCAAGACCAACGTCAACGGCGGGGCCATCGCGATCGGCCACCCGCTGGGTGCCAGCGGTGCGCGCATCATGACCACACTGGTCAACGCTCTCGAACAACGCGGCGGGCGGTACGGCCTGCAGACCATGTGCGAGGGCGGCGGCATGGCGAACGCCACCATCATCGAGCGGTTGGGCTAGCCCGGTGACCGAGACCAAGTTCGAAGGCGTGCGGGTGCGCTACGACAGCACCAAGAGCTACGACGAGCTGCTAGCCGCGCTGCTCGCCGACATCGGCGACAAGCCGGTGCCGATCAACGACATCGCGACGACCAGCGGCAACTGGGAGTCTTACCGGGAGCGTGTCGAATCCCACGTCGGACCAAGCGGATTCATGCTCTTCGTGCTCATCGACCACGGCGCCTGGATCACGAAAGCCGACATCGACCGCAAGGCGATCCGCGTCGTCTTGGGCAACCCGCTTATCGCCATCACGATGTTGCGCCACGACGTGACCGCGGGCCTGTTCGCCCCGGTGGAGCTGCTTATCCTGGATGAGCCCACCGGCAGCAGCCTGACCTACGTCAAGCCGTCGTCGCTGATGGTGGTCGAGCCGAACCCCGAACTCCTCAGCGCCGCTGAGGAACTCGACGCCAAGCTGGCAGCGCTGGCCGAAAAGGTGACCGGCGGCTCATGACGCAACCTGCTCGGCGCGGTGGTTGCGGGAGATACTGCGGACGATTGGCGTTGGCAGCTCCGGTCGCCAAGTAGTCTTTCGCTATGTATCGCAAGACCGCCCGGGAGTTCGAGAAACGCTGCCGCGGCGGAAGCGCTGGGCATGGCGTGCTGCATCGCGCCTAGCCGACGGCCCGATGGGGAAAGTGGTGATCGAGGTAAAGCCTTGAGGCTCCGTCGCGTGGGCTTCGAGTTCACCGAACCCAGTACGGAATGCCGGCGGGTAACGAGGCGTTAGCCCCGTCGTGCTCGCGTGGGCACTCGGCACCGGGGCAGACCTGGCCAAGAGCGACGGCGACGGCGCGGCAAGGCTCATACTCCTTCGACCCAAATCAGTGCGAAGGTTTCACCGCGGCGACGAAGCTCCCCGGATCTTCGAGGCTGAGGTAGAGGCAGCGGACCTCGCCCCACGTGGAACTCATCAGCTGTACGGACTTCGAGGTCACGGGCCGGGAGAACCTGAGTTCGACGATCCCCTCCCGCGAGCCGTTGACCATCCAGGCGTCCCCCATCGGATGGACTCCCCAGGCCAGCGGCCGGCCGGACATCACCCGAACCGACCGAATGTCGTTCAGCGGCAGGTCGATACGAAACATCCAGCCGTGCTTGACGTGCAGCGCGCCCTGGTCCACCCGGATCGTCGTCCGCTTCGGCCCGGCGCCCAGAAGGGTCGCCAGCGGGCGATACCACCGGTCGTAGCGCATCCGGAAGTCCATCTCGACATCCTCACGGGACCGCCGCGCCGGGGGGAAGAATCAGAGCCAGCCGGTGCGGGCGGCGGCGACGGGCTCGGGGGGCGCCGGGGCCAGCTCCCCGTCCCGCACGCCGTCGAGCATCCGCTTCACGGCGGCGACGATCTCCGGCGCGGCCGCGGCGAGCCCGGCCTTGTCGGCGGCCGGAATCTCATCCGGATCGACGCCCGCTCGTTCCAGCACGGCGGCCGGGTCGGCAAGCTGACCGGCCAGCCATGCCACGGGGTCCGCGGACAGCTCGGGAACGAAGTGCCGGCGCCCCGGCTCCCACCCGTCGAACCGCGGGTGGTGATGGGCCCGGTCGAGCGTCCCCGGCGGGCTCTCGGTGGAGCCGAACAGGTCCACCCGCCACACCGGGCGGTTGAAGCCGATCGGCACGCCGGCGTAGATCGACCCCTGCGGCTCGTCGCGGTCGACCAGGCGCAGTTCCAGCCTGACCCCACGCTCCGGGGTTTCCTGACCTTCGAGCGGGCGCGGGTCGACGAAGAACATGTCGCCGACGACCACGCCCAGTGTTTCGAATCCAAACGCTGCGAGCATGTTTCCGACTGTAGACCTACCCGCTGCGCGTGGCATCGGCCCAGGTCGGCGGCGATCGTCGAGCCGTCGATCACGTGCTGACCCGGATATCCGTGCATGTGGCGGTAGGGGTCCTCGGGATGTCCGCCAGGTCCACCCCGGCGCCGTCGGAGATGCCGTCCAGGGTATCCGGCCGCGCGCCGGGCCACCTCGTGCCGACCGGGATCCCCGTCGGATTCGGCACGCCCACACCCCGACGCGTCAGCACGCGCCGGCCGAACAGGCCGCGCCGGGCTCGTAGAGCGTGAGCGCACGACGGCATCGGAGAGCAGGTCCATCCGCTGGAAGCCCCAGCAGCCGGGGGAAGGTTTGAACGGGTAATCCCGCACGTGCCAGTTGTTTTTGGCGAAGTCCTCGCCGCGGAACCGGCGCCCCGCTGCGAGAACGCGGACCCGGCAGCCCTTTTCGCTCAGGCGCAGTGCGGCGGTGACACTGCCGCCCAAACCCGAGCCGACCATCAGCACGCCGTAGTCGAAAACGTGTTACGCGTTAACCGCTTTCGCCGCGGACCGGGGCCGGACTTCCATGTAGTCCGCGAGCGCCACATCCGCCGTGCGGCGCTGGTATTCGTGCACCAGCCCCGGCCAGTTGGTGGTGACCCGGCCGGACGCCGTGCGGTACCACGACTGGCAGGTGGTCCACACACTCCTGTCGAGGCGGGATTGGACGTCCTCGTCGTAGGCCTGCTCGACCTCGCGCCGGACCTCGAACGCGCGGGCCGCGCCCCCGCGTGCGAGTTCTCGGGTGAGCTGGCGGATGTACCGGGCCTGCTGCTCCATCATCAGGATGATCGAGCTGGTACCGAGATTGGTGTTCGGGCCGTAGATCAGGAACATGTTCGGGAAACCCGGCACCGCCATGCCGAGGTGGGCGCGCGCCCCCTCGGCCCATTCGGCATGCAGGTCGCGGCCGTCGCGGCCGGTGATCGTCATCGGCGCGAGGAACTCGGTGGCCTTGAACCCGGTGCCGTAGACGACCACGTCCGCCTCGTGCAGGCGGCCGTCGGCGGTGCGCACGCCGGTCGGAGCCACTTCGGTGATGGCGTCCGTCACGACCGAGACGTTCTCGCGGGCCAGCGCCGGGTACCACTCGCTGCTGAATAGCACCCGCTTGCAACCGATCTGGTAGTCGGGGGTGAGCTTCGCCCGCAGCACCGGATCCTTGATGTGGCGCTTGAGGTTCAGCGACGCGGCTACGCCGATCAGCTGGGCGAGTGGGGCCACCCGGGTCAGCGCGAGGCCGAAGAACTCGCTGATCTCCCAGATCAGCGTGCGCATGGCGGCGGCGAACCCCGGCACCCTCCGGAATGCGGCGTGGTGCGCGTCGGTGTAGGCGCGATCCGGCTTCGGCACGACATACGGCGCGGACCGCTGAAAGACGGTGACGTGCTTGGCCGTTTCGCGGATGCGCGGCACGAACTGGATCGCCGACGCGCCGGTGCCCAGAACCGCGACGCGCTTGCCGGCCAGGTCGACGTCGTGGCGCCACTGCGCCGAATGGAACGACGGGCCCGCGAAGGTGTCGAGTCCCGGGATCGCCGGCAGCGCCGGGCGTGACAGCTGGCCCACGGCGGGCACCAGCACGTCGGCCTCGTAGACCTCGCCGCCCGACGTCGCCACGCTCCACGTGGCGGTGCTGTCGTCGTAGGCCGCCGAGGTGACCTCGACCCCGGTCCGCACCAGGTCGCGGAGGCCGAGCCGGTCGGCGGTGTCGTGGATATAGCCGAGGATGTCGGGCTGCTCGGCGTATCGCCGGCCCCAGTCGGTCTTACGGGCGAACGAGTACGAATACAGATTCGACGGGACGTCGCAGGCGGCACCGGGATAGGTGTTTTCCCGCCAGACGCCGCCGATGTCGGCGGCCTTTTCCAGCACGGTCACGTCGGCCAGGTCGTCCCGGGACAACTCGTGGGCCGCGGCCAGGCCGCCGAAGCCGGCCCCGATCACCAACACGCGCGGGCGACGAAGAGGCGAAGTCATAGTCACAAGTTAGGAGGGAGCGGCACGCGCCCGGCAGCCGATTGCGGACGGCAAATCCATGATTCCGGCCAGATCAGACGGCCAGCAGCCGTGCTCGCGGCGCCGCCGCACGCTGGTAGCGGGCGGGAGTCGTGCCCGTCCAGCGTTTGAACGCGGCGATGAAGCTGGTCGCCTCGGCGTAGCCCAGCCGCAGCGCGACGTCCTCCACCGACAGGGCGCCCGTCGCCAGTAGCTCCTCGGCGAGGACGCGGTGGACCTCCTCGACCAGTTCGCGGAAGCTCGTGTTCTCCTCGGCCAGGCGCCGCCGCAGCGTCCGCTCGCTCATCGCCAGTTGCCGCGCGACGACGGCGATCGTGTGCGGTTCGCCGTCGATCGATGCCAGGCGCTCGCGGACCCGCCGGGCGACACCGGTCCGTTGCCGACGGCGCTCCAAGAGGTCGTGGCACTGCTGCTCGCACATCGCCGCGCTCATCTCGCTGGCCTGGGGCAGCCGGCTGTCCAGCAGCGCGGCCGGCCAGCGGGCAACATTGGCCGGCGAGCCGTAGCGCGGCGTCACGCCGAACGCCTCGCGGGCCTCGGCGTCACCCGACGACGGCTCCGGACCGGCGAATTCGACCGCGGTGAAGGGGATGGGGCGGCCCAGCAACTCCGCCATCACCCGGGCGATCGCCGCCAGGTCGCGCCGCACCAGGAAATCCGCAACGGGGCCCGTCAGGTCCGGCAGGTCGAGCCGCAGCGCCGCGACGGGCCCTTCCACCGTCACGCTCGGCAGGCAAAACCCGTAGCTGAGCTCGTAGAACCGCGCCGCGAACCGGACCGCGTCGCCGAGGGTCGAACTCGTCAGGCAGGCGAAGCCGAAGATGCCGAACGATCCGACGTAGTAGCCGCGGCCGACCCGCATCCCCAGGTTGGCCGGGTCGCCGAGCCGGTTCACCAGGTTCGTCGCGACCGCCAGCTCCTGGCGCCCCATGATCATGCGGTCGTGGTCTTGCAGCGCGCCCTCGGACAGGCCGGACCCCTCGAGCGCGTCCGCCACGGCGAGCCCGTGCTCGCGCGCGAATTCGGTCATCAGGGCGACGCTGGCGATGTTGCGCGGGAAATCCCAGTGCGACACCTGCTGCCCGGCGAACACCTGCACGCATCCCAGTATGGCGAACGCCGAGGTCACGCGGGCGCCGTCGACGCCGTCAGCGGCTGGCCCCGTGCTTGCCGAGCTCGACGCGGGCGACGACGTTCTTGTGCACCTC
This sequence comes from Mycobacterium saskatchewanense, assembly GCF_010729105.1. NCBI lineage: Bacteria > Bacillati > Actinomycetota > Actinomycetes > Mycobacteriales > Mycobacteriaceae > Mycobacterium > Mycobacterium saskatchewanense. Next base: position 5,168,684 of record NZ_AP022573.1, on the reverse strand, counting down.
GTCGGGACCGTCCGCCAGCCGCACGGCGCGGGCCGCGGTCCAGGCGCCCGACAGCGGAAAGTCGCTGGACAGGCCGGCGCCGCCGTGGATCTGCATGGCGAAGTCGATCACCTGCTGGGCCACGTTGGGCGCGGCCACCTTGATCGCACTCACCTCGCTGAGCGCCCCGAGCGGGCCGACGGTGTCCAGCTTCCAGGCCGCGTCCAGGATCAGCAGGCGGGTGGAGTCGATCGCGATCCGGGCCTCGGCGACGCGCTCCCGGTTACCGCCGAGGTTGATGATCGGCTTGCCGAACGCCGTCCGGCTCAGGCCTCGCTCGCAGGCCAGATGCAGTGCCCGCTCGGCCAGCCCGACCATGCGCATGGCGTGGTGCACCCGGCCGGGGCCGAGCCGGCCCTGGGCGATCTCGAACGCGCGGCCCGGGCCGGCGATGACGTTGGCCAGCGGCACCCGCACATCGGTGAACGACACCTCGCCATGACCGAAGGGCTCATCGAGGAACCCCATCGTGTCGAGCATCCGCTCGACCTGCACGCCCGGGGCATCGCGCGGCACGAGCACCATCGAATGCCGCGCGTACTTGCTCGCCTGCGGGTCGGTGAGCCCCATGACGATCAGCACGGCGCAATCGGGATGCCCGATTCCGGTGGTCCACCACTTGCGTCCGTTGATGACCACCTCGTCGCCGTCCACCACGGCGGTCAGCTGCATGTTCGTGGCGTCCGAGGACGCCACGCCCGGCTCGGTCATCGCGAACGCCGATCGGATGTCGCCGGCGAGCAGCGGCTCGAGCCACCGGGACTTCTGCTCCTCGCTGCCGTAGCGCAACAGCACCTCGGCGTTGCCGGAATCGGGTGCGTTGGAGTTGATGACGTAGGGGGCCAGGAACGACCATCCGGTCGCCTCGGCGATGGGCGCGTAGTCGACGTTGCGCAGGCCGACGCCGTCACGGGTGCCGAACCGCTCGGCGTACGGACCCTCGTGCCCGGCCGGCAGGAACAGGTTCCACAGGCCCCGCGACCGGGCCTCGCGGCGCAGCGCGTCCACTTCCGCGGGCACCTGCCAGGGGTCGTCGCCCGGGCGCGCCTCGCGCCGTCGCCGATGCAACGCCTCTTCCACCGGCAGGACCTCGTCGGTGACGAATGCGCGCACCTCGTGGGTCAGTTCGGCCGCGCGCGGGGAAGGGGAGAAATCCATGCCACGAAGGTACGTCGTGGCGGCCACGCGACACCGGTCCGGCGCCGAACGTGCACTGTGGGCGAAAATCGGAGGAGCGGAATCTCGCCCTCAGCGCACGCTCGGTGCGAGGGTTAAGCCGCCAGGCCGTCAGCGTCCTTGACCACCGGAGCGGCCTGGCGCTTGGCGCGCCGGTCGCGGCGCCAGCCCCGCACGGTGGCGATGGCCGTCTTCAGCCCGCGCCGGCGTCCGGTCGCCTGGTCGGTGCCGGCGAAACCCGGCCCCAGTTCGGCGAACATCCGCTCGCTGCGGGTCTCCGGCGCGTTGTCGGCGTCGTCGCGCAGGTACGAGTTCGGCAACGACAACTTGGCCAGCGTCCGCCACGTCTTGGCGTACTGGAACAGGAACGAACCTGTGGTGTACGGCAAGTCGTATTTGTCGCAGACCTCGCGCACGCGCACCGAGATCTCGTGCAGCCGGTTGCTCGGCAGGTCCGGGTACAGGTGGTGCTCGATCTGGTGGCACAGATTGCCACTCATGAAGCGCAGCGCCGGCCCGGCCTCGAAGTTGGCGCTGCCCAGCATCTGCCGCAGGTACCACTGGCCCTTGGTCTCGCCGATCATGTCGGTCTTGGTGAATTTCTCGGCGCCGTCGGGGAAATGCCCGCAGAAGATGACGGCGTTGGCCCAGACGTTGCGGATCACGTTGGCGACGGCATTGGCCTTCAACGTCGAGGTGTACGTCGCGCCGGGCGACAGCGCGGTCAACGCCGGGAAGGCGACGTAATCCTTGAGCACCTGCCGGCCGGCCTTGGCCAGGAACTCGTCGACCCGCTGTCGGGCGTCGTCCTGATCCATCCGCTTCTTGGCGATCTTGCCGAGCTCCACGTGCTGCAGGCCGACGCCCCACTCGAAGAGAAGCGCAAGCAAGGTGTTGTAGAGCAGGTTGAACATGTTGAAGCGCTTCCAGCGCTGGTCGCGCGTGACGCGCAGCAGGCCGTAGCCCACGTCGTCGTCCATGCCCAGGATGTTGGTGTACTTGTGGTGCACGAAGTTGTGGGTGTAGCGCCAGTGCTTGGACGACCCGCTCATGTCCCACTCCCACGTTGAGGAGTGGATCTCCGGGTCGTTCATCCAGTCCCACTGGCCGTGCATGACATTGTGGCCGATCTCCATGTTCTCGACGATCTTGGCCACGCCCAGCGCGACGGTCCCGGCCCACCAGGCGGAACGCCGAGAGCTGGCGGCCAGCGTCACCCGGGCGGCCACCTCCAGCGCGCGCTGGGCCGCGATGGTGCGCCGGATGTACCGGGCGTCGCGCGCCCCACGAGAGTCTTCAATGTCCTGGCGGATCGCGTCGAGCTCAGTGGCCAGGTTTTCGATATCGGCGTCCGTCAAATGGGCGAATACGTCGACGTCGGTGATCGCCATCGTCTTTTTCTCCCTGCGGTCGATTGTGTTGGTACTACCTACGCTATCGTAACCTACGAATCCGTAGGTTACCTGTGAGTAGCCTTTAGATGTCGAGCGTGCAATCGCCCGAGGCGGCCGACACGCACGTCTGGACCCGAGTCCCCGGGTCGTGCTCCTGGCCGGTTCGCAGGTCACGGACGTGCCCCTCCGCGAGGACGACCACGCAGGACTGACAAATGCCCATCCGGCACCCAAACGGCATCTGCACGCCGGCGCCCTCCCCCGCGTCCATCAGCGATGTCGCGGCGTCGGCGACCGCGGTGCGCCCGCTTCGGGCGAAGGTGACCGTTCCGCCGGCGCCGGCCGGCGCGGCCTTGGTCACCGCGAACCGCTCCAGGTGCAACCGGTCGCCGATGCCCTCCGCCGTCCACGTCTTCTCGGCCTGCGTCAGCAGGCCCTCGGGCCCGCAGGCCCACGTCTGGCGGTCGCGCCAGTCCGGCACCTGCTGGTCGAGGGAGGCGAGGTCGAGCCGGCCCTGCGTGCGGGTCTCCCGCAGCAGCAGGCGGTAACCCGGCTGGTCGGCTGCCAAGGCGGCCAACTCCGCCCGGAACATGACGTCGGCCTCGGTCGGCGCCGAATGCACGTGCACGACGTCGCCGATCTGGTTGCGCCGCTGCAATGTTCGCAGCATCGACATCACCGGGGTGATCCCGGACCCGGCGGTGAGGAACAGGATCGACGGCGGTGCGGGATCGGGCAGGACAAAATTGCCCTGCGGTGCGGCCAACCGGACGATGGTCCCCGGCGCGACCCCCGCCACGAGGTGGGAGGACAGGAAGCCCTCGGGCATCGCCTTCACCGTGATGGTGACCGTGCGGCGTGCGCGCGAACCGGCGGGGGCCGGGCTCGACGTCAACGAATAGGATCGCCAGCGCCAGCGGCCGTCGACCAGCAGCCCGATCCCGATGTATTGGCCCGGCTGGTAGTCGAAGTTGAAGCCCCATCCCGGCTTGATCACCAGGGTCGCGGAGTCTTCCGTCTCCCGGCGGACCGAGAGGATGCGGCCCCGCAGTTCGCGCGCCGACCACAGCGGGTTCGCCAGGTGCAGGTAGTCGTCGGGCAGCAGGGGTGTGGTGATCCGCGCGGCGATCGTGCGCAGGGCGTGCCAGCCGGGATGCCGGTCGCTACCGGCGACGACGGGTCGGGTGGTGTCGACGACGTCGCCCTTGATCGCGGGATTGCGCTTGCCCAGCGGAAGCTCCTGGTTGCGGCGTGGCTTCTGGCTTACGTTCACATTCTTGTCGATTCCGTAGGCTTCACAAAACCTACGGTACCGTAACCTACGGTCCCGTAGCTAGCTCCATCTGGCACCGAACGCCGACTTGTTGCGGCCCAGTGCCGCGAATTCGCACAACAAGTCGACGCCGGGCGCGAGTTCGGCTACAGCAGTTCCAGCAGGAAGGGCAGCTCCTGGTTGGCGTACCACGCCAGGTCGTGGTCCAAGGCGTCGCCGACCACCAGCTCGGCGTCCTCGTCGCCCAGGTCGGCGGCGTCGATGGCCTCCATGGCCTTCAAGACGTCGGCCTCGGCGGCCGCGGTGTCGACGTAGGCGGCGATCACCCGCTCCATCGAGACGGGTCCCGCGATCCTGACGACGGCGTCGTCGAGGTCGGGGCGGGCGGTGACCACGCCGGCGTCGGCGTCGACGGCGAGCACCGCGCGCCGGGGCGGCAGGGACGTGGCGGGAGCATCTACGTCGGCGGCGAGCAGGCGCAGCGACGCCAGCGCAGCCTCGCGAATGGCGACCTCGGCGAGTTCCTCCTCATCGCCTTCGGCGTAGGCCTCGCGCAGCGTCGGCGTCACCGCGAAGGCGGTGCCGTTGACCGGCTGCACCGAGCCGTCGGTGACCAACTCCTGCAGCATCGCCAGGGTGACGGGGATGAAGACCTGGATGGTCAGCCCCCGATCAACGTAGACACGTAGTCGTCGACATAGGTCGACAACTCACGCGGCGGCCGGTGGTAGTTGTCGCTGACGACCGGATGCTTGGGCAGCGTGACCTTGGGCCGTCCGACGTCGTAGTAATCGATGGTGGACAGCAGGTGCGACATCATATTCAGCCGCGCGTGCTTCTTGATGTCGGATTCCACGACGTACCAGGGACTGACCGGGGTGTCGGTGTGCACCATCATCTCGTCCTTGGCGCGCGAATAGTCCTCCCACCGATATACCGATTCCAGGTCCGTCGTGCTCAGCTTCCATTGCCGCACAGGGTCATTCAGCCGCGACTTGAATCGTCGCAGCTGTTCGCCCTCGGAAACCGAGAACCAATACTTGCGCAACAGAATCCCGTCGTCGATGAGCATCTGCTCGAAGATCGGCGTCTGCCGGAGGAACAGCACATACTCCTGCGGCGTGCAGAATCCCATGACCTTTTCAATGCCGGCGCGGTTGTACCACGACCGGTCGAACAGCACGATCTCGCCCTTGGCGGGCAAGTGCGCGATATAGCGCTGGTAGTACCACTGCCCGCGTTCGCGTTCCGTGGGCACCGGCAACGCGGCGACTTGCACGACGCGGGGGCTCAGGTACTCGGTGATCCGCTTGATCGCGCCGCCCTTGCCCGCGGCGTCGCGACCCTCGAAGATCACCACGAGCCGGGACCCGGAATGCCGCACCCATTCCTGAAGCTTCACGAATTCCGTTTGGAGCCGGAACAACTCGGCCGCGTATGCGGAGTCGGAGATCTTGCGTGTGCCCGTCGAAGCCGGTCTCTTCTTCTTCGCCTTGGGCGACGCGCCGTTGTTTGTCTCGGTTCTCACCACCGAATGATAGATCCCGGCGGCGATTCGGACGCCCGACTGCTAGCGAGAGGCCTCCAGGAGCTCCTCCAGCGATTGGCTCAACAAACCCGGCAGCAGGTCGACGTCGCTCATGGCCTCGCGGTCGGCATTGATTCCGAAGTACAGCATGCCGTTGTACGACGTCACGCTGATGGCCAACGCCTGGTCTTGCAGCAGCGGTGGCACGCCGTAGCTCTCCAGCAACTTGGTGCCGGCGATGTACATCTGCGACTGCGCCCCGGGGGCGTTGGTGATCAGCAGGTTGAACGTTCGCCTGGAGAAGCTCGGGAAGTCGGTCGCGACGCGAATACCCATGGCGTGCAAGGTCGGTGGCGCGAAACCCGAGAGGGTAACGATGGTCCTGGCGTCCACCAGAGATCCGGCGGTCGGGTTCGATTCAGTCGCGTGGGCGATCTGCGACAGGCGAACGACCGGGTTGGGCTCCCCCACCGGCAGGTCGACCAGAAACGGCATCACCTGGCCGATCTTCTGGCCGGGCCCGATCGCGTCGAGTTGGCCGTCGGCGTAGACCGACAGCGGCGCCATCGCCCGGACCGTCGCGGTCGGCGACACCGCCACCCCGCGCGACATCAGCCAGTTGCCCAGCGCGCCGGCGATCACGGCGAGGACCACGTCGTTGACGTCGCAGTCATATCGCGCGCGCACGGCGCGGTAGTCCTCCAGGCTGCCGCGGGCAACCGTGAACCGGCGGTGGCGCGACACAGGCGCATTGAGCGGGCTGCTGGGGGCGGTGCCGCGGGCGACGTTGCGCGCGAAGTCGACGGCCCGGCGGCCGGCGTCGAGGAGTTCGCCGTAGTTGGTCGCCAGCCCCGCGACCGCTGACCCGACCGCCCGCAGCTGCGCGCCCGGCGTCGCCAACCAGTCGCCGATCGCACCAAGCACCAGCCGGGTGCTGCCCGGGTCTCGCTCCGGTACCCAGATGTCCTCGGGAAAGGGGGGCGGCCGCTTCGTGCGGTCGGCGATGACGTGGTTGATCTCCAGCGCCCTCATGCCTCCGATGAGCGCCTGGTGGGACTTGGTGTAGAGGGCGACCCGATTCCTGGCCAGGCCCTCGACCAGATACATCTCCCAGAGCGGACGCGACTTGTCCAGCGGCCGCGCCGCCAGCCGGGCGACCAGCTCGTGCAGCTGCTCGTCGCTGCCGGGCGAGGGCAGCGCCGAGCGCCGCACGTGGTAGGTGATGTCGAAGTCACGGTCGTCGATCCACACGGGCCGGGCCATGCCGATCCGCACCTCGCGAACCTTCTGCCGGTACCGCGGTATCTGGGGGAGCCGCTGTTCGACGGTGGCGAGCAGCGTCTCGTAGCTCAAGCCGGCACGCGGCCGCCGCAGGATCGACAGCGACCCGACGTACATCGGGGTGGCGGTGTTCTCCTGCCGGTAGAACGACGTGTCCGAGGGGGACAACCGGGTCACCATTACGGCGCTGCACTCCTCGTCATTTCACGCTGTCTACCCATGCCGCCGCCCACGGTAACCGCCCGGCCGGCACCCGGCTCAGCGCGGGTACGCGGGGACGCGAGTTGTGCCATGATGACCACTGATCGAACACCGTCTGCCCCTCTCCAGCAGGCCGCCCTTTAAGGATCGAGCACGTTGGAGAGTGCGCGTTGACAACAAGTCCTGTCGTAAGCCGTGCCGGCCGTGGCGCTTTCGCCGTCCTCCCCGTCGTCGATTACGAGCCGCCCGCGCAGGACGTGCCGCGCGACGGTCCCCAGCGCCGGACGCCGCCGGCGCGCCGGCGGACGCCGCCTCGCGCTCCACGACGGCCTTGCACCGGGCAACCCGGCGCGGGGCCACCGCCGCCGGAACCCGCCACCGCCATGTCGGCGCCGATGCGCCAGGCGGCGGAGTTCGCCGACGCCGCGCTCCGCCGGGTGCTCGAGGTGATCGACCGGCGCCGGCCCGCCACCCAGCTGCGGCCCATGCTGGCGCCCGCGCTGGTCGACTCCGTCGTCTCCGCGGGCCGATCGCTCGCCGGACCCGCGCCCGGTCAGGGCGCCGCCGTGCTGCGCAGGATGCGGGTGCAACCCGCCGGGCATCGCGACCCGGACAGCGCGGCGGAGGTCTTCGGCTCCTACAGCCGCGGGGAGCGGATGCACGCCATCGCCTGCCGGGTGGAGCAGATGCCGGCCGGCGTCGCGCCGCGATGGCGGGTGGTGGCGCTGCACATCGGCTGAGCGCCGGACTAGCCCGGAGGTTCGGCGTTGGCCGGCAACGGACCGCCCGTGTAGCGGGCCAGCACGGGGCCCAGGATCGCCATGACGAACACGTAGGAGGTGGCGAGCGCGGCCACCGCGGGGATCGAGGTGCCGGCGAGCCCGATGATGATCAGCGAGAACTCGCCGCGGGCGACGAGCGCGGTGCCGGCGCGCAGCTGGCCGCGGCGCGCGACGCCGTCGCGCCGGGCGGCGAGCATTCCGGTGAGGACCTTCGTCGCAGCGGTGACGGCTGCCAGGGCCAGCGCCGCCGGGAGCATCGGGACCAGCTCGTGCGGGTCGACCGACAGGCCGATCGCCAGGAAGAAGATCGCGGCGAACAGGTCGCGCAGGGGGCCCAGCACTTTGCGCGCCCGGTCGGCGGTGTCACCGGTAAGCGTCAGCCCCACCAGGAACGCGCCCACGGCCGCGGACGCGTGCAGGCTCTCGGCCACCGCCGCCACCATCAGCGTGATGCCCAGCACCCGCAGCAGCAGTTGTTCGGAATCGGGGTGTTCGACCAGGCGGCCGACATGGTGGCCCCAGCGGTAGGAGGCGGCGAAGGCCGCCAGCAGGGCGCCCACCGCGACGGCCATGCCGCCCACGGCGTGCAGCCACCCGCCTCCCGAGGCCAGCACGGCGAACAGCGGCAGGTAGGCCGCCATCGCGAAGTCTTCCAGGACCAGGACGGACAGCACCGAGGGCGTCTCGCGGTTGCCGAGCCGGTTGAGGTCCTCGAGCAGCCGCGCGATGACTCCGGACGACGAGATATAGGTGACACCCGCCAGGCACAGGATGGCGACGCCGTCCAGGCCGAGCAGCCAGCCCGCGATCGCGCCGGGTGTCGCGTTCAGCACGATGTCGACCCCCGCCGACGGCAGGTGGTGCCGCAGGCTGCTGGCGAATTCGGTGGCCGAGAACTCCAGCCCGAGCGTCAGCAACAGCAAGACGACGCCGATGGGGGCGCTCGTCGCGACGAAATCCCCGGCGGCGGCCACTGGAAGGATCCCGCCCTTGCCCAGGGACAGGCCCGCCAGCAGGTACACCGGTATGGGCGACAGCGCGAATCGGCGGGCGGCGGCCCCCACCAGCGCGAGCATCGTCAGGAGGGCGCCGAGTTGCAGCAGCAGCGCCCCGGAAACCTGCACGGCTCAGCCCTTATCGATGATCTGCTCGACACCGGCGATGCCGTCTTCGGTGCCGATGACGATCAACACGTCCCGGGCGTGCAGCATTTCGGCCGGTCCGGGTGAGGCGAGCACTTGCTCGTTGCGCACGATGGCGACGATGGACGCCCCGGTGCGGGTGCGGGCGTGCGTGTCCCCGAGCGGATGCCCCACGAAGGGGCTGCCGGCCAGGATGTGGACCTGTCCCGTCTCGAGTCCGGGTATCTCCCTGGCCAGCTCCGTGAACCGCTCGGCGATCCGCGGCGCCCCCAGGATCTGGGCCACGGCCTCGGCCTCTTCGTCGCTGAGGTGAAGGAGCTGTCGGGCCTCATCGGGGTCCTCGCGGGCGTAGACGACGACGTCGAATTCGCCGCTTCGCCGCGCGATGATCCCGATCCGGTCGCCCTTATGGTCGGTGAATTCGTAGCGGAGGCCGACGCCGGGCAGCAACACCTCCTTGACGTCCATACCGGCAACATACCGGGACGGCATGCGGGAAGGGCGGGCGGTTGCGCGCGATACGGGCCAAATTCATAGGGCTTCGGCGGGCGTCAATTCTGACGAGCGGCCTGGGCGGGCTTCCGGCGCGGAGGCCGCTTGAGCGGGACCAACATCGGCACATCGCTGCGGTACCGGCAGTATTCGTCGCCCAGGGCCGCGACCAGGTCGCGCTCTTCCAGCTGCAGAGCCAGCGCGATGTAACCAGTCATGCCGATCGAGAAGAGGGCGTGTCCCGCTGTCATGGTGGGAGCCGCCCAGAACGCGATGAGGAAACCGAGCATCAGCGGGTGGCGCACCAGCCGATACAACAACCGCGCGTGAAAACCGATGTGCGTATACGGTTTTCCGCACCAGGCAAGGTACACCTGCCGGAGACCGAACAAGTCGAAATGGCTGACCATGAAGGTCGATGCCAAGGCAATCGCCCACCCGAGCCAGAACAACGCCCACAGCGCAAGCCGCCCTGCCGGCGGCCGCACATCCCAGACGACGGCGCCCATCGTCCGCCATTGCCAGTAGAGCAGGACCAGCACCGCGCTGGACAGCAGCACGTAGGTACTGCGCTCGATCGACGGCGGCACGATTCGCGTCCACCAATCTTTGAAAGCCGGCCGTGGCATGACGCTGTGCTGGACGCCGAAAGCCCCCACCAGCAGCACGTTGACCAGCACCGCCCGGGTGAGCGGTGCGGGCAGCCCGTGATCGACGGTTCGCGGCACCAGGATGTTGCCCACGAAACCGACGAGATACAGGAAGGCGCCCAGGAACAACAGGTACGCCGCGGCGCCGTAGGCGATGGTCAGGTAACGCTTCATGGGCTAAGTGTCCGCCGCGCAGCGGCTTTGGGATATAGGTCATTTGCCCCAACTCGGCCCGGCGGGCAATCAGTCAGAATTGACTAGTCCGTGCCGCAGCGCATACATGCTGGCGCCGATGCGATTGGACACGCCGATCTTGGCGTAGGTGCGCTCCACGTGATTGCGGGCCGTCTTCTCGCTGATCACCAGCGACGCGGCGATCTCCTTGTTGGACGCGCCGCGGGCGACGAGGCGCAACACCTCGACCTCCCGCGGGGTCAGCCCGTCGGGGCGAAGGTTGGCCCGTCGCGCCGGTTGTCCCGCCGCGTGCAGCACCGCCTCGACGGCAATGGGGTCGAGCTGGCCCGATTGCGCCCTCCCGCGCAACCGCCGGGCGGCGGCTCCCGGCGGCATTTCTTCGCGATACGGTCTTGGCTCGCAGGCGGATTGGTAGCCGACGGCGGCGGCCAGGATGCGGTCCGGCAGGCCCAGCGCCCCCGCGTCCAGGCCGCGCGGGTACCCCGAACCGTCGAGGCATTCGTGGTGGTTTCCCGCCAGTCGCGCCAGCCGTCGCAGTCCGGGCACCTGGTCGAGGATCCGCACCGTCAGGTAGGGGTGCAGACGGACGCGTTCAAACTCGGCCGCCGTCAAAGCGTTTCGGCTGGACCAGATTTGGTTCGACACCCCGATGCGCCCCAGATCGTGGACGTGGGCCGCCCGGCGGGTGAGCGCCGCGGCCTCGGAATCGAGGCCGGCGGCCAGCGCTGCATCGCCCGCCAGCCGGGCCACGGCCCGCGAATGCCCAAGTGTGAATGGGCATTTCAGATCAACGAAGTCGCCCAACGCGACGAGCAGCGCATCAAGCGACTCGGCATCGAGCCGCCGCTGGTCGTTCGGCGCGGCGCGCAACGCCGCCGCCCACGCGTCGCCCGCCTGCGGCCCGGCCAGCACCTCCTGGGCATGGCGCAGCAAGACGTCGACAATCCGGGGGTCGAACTGGCCGCCGCGCCGGCCGCGGACCATCGCCACCGCCCCCGCGAGGCCGTAGGCGCGGTGGTGCACCTCCACCATGTCGGCGACCTGCGCGATCCGCATGTGGACCGGGATCTCGTCACCCTGGGCGCCAGCGGGCAGGCCTCCGCCGTCGTAGCGCTCGAACGTGAACGCGAGCGCCGCCTGCACGCCGGGGTCCAGGCCGATGCGGGCCGCGAGCAGCGCCGCCGACGTGCAGTGCGAGTGAATCAGCCGGGAGATGTGGCCGCGCGCGTTGACCAGCAGCGATGCCATCACGCTCAGCCGGTGCACGAGCGGCTGGCCGCGGCCGACGTTGCCGGCCAGGAAACGCAGGTACGGCAGCCCGGCCCAGTCGACCAGGTAGGAATCGTGGCGCACGGCGATGTCGTCGCCGAACCACCGCGCGTACTCGTGCGAGTCGGCGTGGCAGCCGATCCACATGACCAGTGTCGTGTAGTAGGCGCAGTCCCGTTGCTGAACGCTCAGGCCCAGCCGGTCGGCGAGCCTGGTCGCGATCAGCGCCGCTCTGAGCATGTGCTCGGCCGGCTGGCCGAGGCCGAGGTCGATCGCGACCGACAGCGCCGCCAGCAGCTCCGTGCGGGTCGGCGGTTCGGGTGCCTCGGGCGGCATACGCCACATTGTCACCTGTTCGAGGTGCACCGAACAGCCTGGTGACGGTTCTCGTCGAAGGTCTCGAAGCGTCCCGAGCCCACCACGAACAGCCCGCGCTGCGGCGGCCGGAAGCCGGCCAGCCGCGGCTGACGCGGCAACGGCCCGACGGGTCCGAGGTCCGCGTCGCGCCACACCGCGCGCGAGTGCGTGACCGCCCACAGCTGCGCGGGGGCGATCATGAATCGCTGGCCGTTGGGCGCCGTCCCGGCGAGCCGGACGCGGCCGGCACGCAGGGCCGGCCCCGCGACACGACCCATGGCGGCCAGTACCGCCCGGTTCGTCCACGCGCGCGCCGGCAGCCGCCCGCCGACCGCGCTCATCAGCCGCGTCGACGGGGCGGTGCCGATCTCGATGTGCCACGCGAGCAGTCCCGGCATCTCGACGAGCAGGGACCACGGGGTGACCCAGGCGACGTCGATGTCGCACTGCACCGCGTCGTTGAGGGTCGCCGAGCTGAAGAACCGGGCGCAGCTCTGCGGGCCTGGCGTCGTCGCGTAGAAGGTCCAGACGCCGTCGGGGTCACGGTGCCACACCGAGCGGTAGCCGGGTGAGAACGACGTCGCCGGGAACTGCCGCAGCGCCAGGTAGTGGCCGCCGGCGAAGGGGAGGCCCATCACACCGAAGCCGACGAATCGCTCGTCATCGCCGGCGGGCAGGTGCGGGTCCTGCAGGACGGCGGTGACGGCGTCCAGCGGGGTGCGTGCTGTGCTCATTCGAGAATGGTCCACGCGCGCCGGCACCCGCCGCATGGGGCGGCTGCCTCAAATCGATCGGCCGAATGCGCGGCCAGAAGCGCGCGGCCGGCTAGCGCTTCTTGACCGATTTGGCCGGCTTGGCGCCGCGGCCTTGCTGCCGCGCCGCCGCACGCCGCTCGCGACGGCTCGCGCCGCCGGGGACGCCGGCTGGCGTCTTCGATGAACCGCCGCCGTTACGCTGCAGCTGTGCCGAGCCGTCCTCGGACGGGCCGGAGTAGGTCAGGGCCGGCGCCTCGTTGTCGATCCCCTTGGCGTGCACCATGTTTCGTGGCTCTTCGCGGGCGGGCTCCGGTTCGGCCGGTTCGGCCGGCTGGGACGGCTTACCCAATTCGGCCAACCCCTCCGGAGCCGGCATCGGGGCGACCTGCGGGGCGGGCACCGCCTCGACCGTCACGTTGAACAGGAATCCGACGGACTCCTCCTTCATGCCGTCGAGCATCGCCATGAACATGTCGTAGCCCTCGCGCTGGTATTCGACCAGCGGGTCGCGCTGCGCCATCGCGCGCAACCCGATGCCCTCCTTGAGGTAGTCCATCTCGTAGAGGTGCTCGCGCCACTTGCGGTCGATGACGTTGAGCAGCACATTGCGTTCCAGCTGCCGCATCGCGCCCTCACCGGCGAGTTCCTCGAGCTCGGCCTCCCGCACGCCGTAGGCCCGTTCGGCGTCCTTGAGCAGCTCGTCGAGCAGCTCCTCGCGGGTCAGGTCGTCTCGGTCGTCATCGTCGTCCAGCCGCGCGAGCGTCTCGTGGCTGATCCCGACCGGGTACAGGGTCTTCAGCGCCGTCCACAACGCTTCCAGATCCCAGTCCTCGGCGTAGCCCTCGGCCGTCGCGCCGTTGACGTACGCGGTGATCACGTCGCGGACCATGTCCAGCGCCTGCTCCTTGAGGTTCTCGCCCTCCAGGATGCGGCGGCGCTCGGCGTAGATCACCTTGCGCTGCTGGTTCATCACCTCGTCGTATTTCAGGACGTTCTTGCGGACCTCGAAGTTCTGCTGCTCGACCTGGGTCTGGGCGCTCTTGATCGCCCGGGTGACCATCTTGGCTTCGATCGGCACGTCGTCGGGCAGGTTGAGCCGGTTGAGCATCGCCTCCAGCGCGGCCCCGTTGAACCGGCGCATGAGCTCGTCGCCGAGCGACAGGTAGAAGCGCGACTCCCCCGGGTCGCCCTGCCGGCCGGAGCGGCCTCGCAGCTGGTTGTCGATGCGGCGCGACTCGTGCCGCTCCGTGCCCAGCACGTACAGGCCGCCGGCCTCGATCACCTCGGCGGCCTCCTTGGACGCCTCCTCCTTGACGATCGGCAACTCGGAGTGCCAGGCCGCCTCGTACTCGTCGGGTGTCTCCACCGGGTCGAGGCCGCGCTCCCGCAGCCGCTGGTCGGTGAGGAAGTCGACGTTGCCGCCCAGCACGATGTCCGTGCCGCGGCCGGCCATGTTGGTCGCGACGGTGACCCCGCCGCGCCGGCCCGCCACGGCGACGATGCCCGCCTCCTGCTCGTGGTACTTGGCGTTGAGGACGTTGTGCGGGATGCGGCGCTTGGTGAACTGCCGCGACAGGTACTCGGAGCGCTCGACGCTGGTGGTGCCGATCAGCACCGGCTGGCCCTTCTCGTACCGCTCGGCGACATCGTCGACCACCGCGATGTACTTGGCTTCCTCGGTCTTGTAGATGAGGTCGGACTGGTCGGTGCGGACCATCGGCTTGTTCGTCGGAATGGGGACGACGCCCAGCTTGTAGATCTCGTGCAGCTCGGCGGCCTCGGTCTGGGCGGTTCCGGTCATGCCGGAGAGCTTGTCGTAGAGCCGGAAGTAGTTCTGCAGCGTGATGGTGGCCAGCGTCTGGTTCTCGGCCTTGATCTCGACGTGCTCCTTGGCCTCGATGGCCTGGTGCATGCCCTCGTTATAGCGGCGGCCGTAGAGCACGCGGCCGGTGAACTCGTCGACGATCAGCACCTCGCCGTCGCGGACGATGTAGTCCTTGTCGCGGACGAACAGCTCCTTGGCCTTCAGGGCGTTGTTGAGGTAGCTGACCAGCGGGGAGTTGGCGGCCTCGTAGAGGTTGTCGATGCCGAGCTGGTCCTCGACGAACTCCACGCCCAGTTCGTGCACGCCGACGGTGCGTTTGCGCAGGTCGACCTCGTAGTGGACGTCCTTTTCCATCAGCGGTGCCAGCCGCGCGAACTCGGAGTACCAGTTGGAGGCGCCGTCGGCCGGGCCGGAGATGATCAGCGGGGTGCGGGCCTCGTCGATGAGGATGGAGTCGACCTCGTCCACGATGGCGAAGTTGTGGCCGCGCTGCACCAGCTCGTCGAGCGAGTGCGCCATGTTGTCGCGCAGGTAGTCGAAACCGAACTCGTTGTTGGTGCCATACGTGATGTCCGCGGCGTAGGCGGCCCGCCGCTCGTCGGGCGTCATCTGCGCGAGGATCACGCCGACGTCCAGGCCGAGGAAGCGGTGCACGCGGCCCATCCACTCGCTGTCGCGTTTGGCCAGGTAGTCGTTGACGGTGACGACGTGCACACCCTTGCCGCCGATGCCGTTGAGATAGGCCGGCAGCACCGAGGTCAGGGTTTTGCCCTCACCGGTCTTCATCTCGGCGACGTTGCCGAAGTGCAGCGCCGCCGCGCCCATCACCTGCACCTCGAAGGGACGCTGGTCGAGCACCCGCCAGGCCGCTTCCCGGGCCACGGCGAACGCCTCGGGCAGCAGGTCGTCGAGGCTTTCGCCGTCGGCGTGCCGCTTCTTGAACTCGTCGGTCTTGGCCCGCAACTCGGCGTCGGTCAGCTTCTCGACGTCGTCGGAGAGGGTTTCGACATAGTCAGCGACCCGCTTGAGACGCTTGAGCATGCGACCTTCGCCGAGGCGCAGCAACTTCGACAGCACGGTGTTGTCCCCTTTTGGGATGTTCCCCTGTTGGTAGGAGTCTCTCTATCAGGCGACTCCCATGGTAGGTGACAACCCCGCGATGGCCGCCGAACCTCAGGAGGGCATCAGGCCAGCCGGATCAAGCCGTAGTCGTAGGCGTGCCGCCGGTAGACGACACACGGCCGCTCGGTCTCCTTGTCGTGAAATAGGAAGAAGTCGTGCCCAACCAGCTCCATCTCGTAGAGGGCGTCGTCGACCGTCATCGGCGTGGCCGGGTGCTCCTTGGTCCGGACGATCCGCCCCGGCTCGTGGTCCGCAAGCGGGCCGTCAGCGCCGTTGGGGGCCCCGCGCTCGAGCGCGTCGGGCGAGCTGGGCTGCCCATCGGCCGGCGGCACGACCGCGGTCGCGGCGGCGAGCGACACCGGCGTCTTGTCCCCGTAGTGGACCTTGCGGCGGTCTTTGACGCGGCGCAGCCTGTTCTCCAGCTTGTGGACCGCGGACTCGAAGGCCGCATAGAAGCTGTCGGCGCACGCCTCCGCCCGGCTCACCGGCCCGCGACCGCGCGCGGTGATCTCGACGCGCTGACAAGACTTGCGCTGACGCCGATTGGGGGCGTGTTTGAGCTCGACGTCGAAGAGATAGATGGAGCGATCGAACCGCTCGAGACGGGCGAGTTTCTGCGAGACGTAGAGGCGGTAGTGCTCGGGGATTTCCACGTTGCGGCCCTTGAACACGACGTCGGCCGTGAGTATCGGTTCGGGCTGCGCATCGGTTTCTGCCGGGGGTTGGTCCAGAATCTGACCGGACAATACGGTGTTCCTTGACATACGGGACAGCTCGTTTCTCTCGTCACGTCGCACGCGCCCTGCGTGCCGGGCTTTCACAACGCACCGACGGGGTGGGAGCAGTGCTCACAGGAGTCACCGCCGCAGGCTGCCCGCCGGAGCAAGGTGCCGAATACTCACCCCTTCCCGTCAGCGGGTCTCTGGAAACGACCAGTGAGCCAGACCAATGAGTCATTGAAGGTTGTCCTCGACGTTAGCTCGTGTTCGCCTGGGGATGCCAGTGATTTCCCGGACCCGTAGCGAGTTCTTCACACGCGCGGGACGGCCTAGCCGCCGAACGTCGACTTGTTGTACCGGTTGCGTCATTTTTTCGACAAGAAGCCGACTTTGGCCGCGCTCGTCACGCCGACGCCACCGCCAGCACGGCGGTGACCGCCACCCCCGCCGCGCGCAGAACCCGGACCGACTCGCGGGCCGTCGCCCCGGTGGTGACGATGTCGTCGACCACCACGACCTCGGTCTGCGGCCGCGGGCCGCGCAGCAGCACGCGGCCGGCGATGTTGCGCTCGCGGGCGGCGGTCCCCAGGCCCACCGAGTCGCGGGCCAGCGCCCGCATCCGCAGCGCCTGGGCGACGACGATGTCCGGGTGTCCGGCCACCGCGGCGCGGGCCAGCCGGGTGACGGGGTCGCCGCCGCGCCGGCGCGCGGCCGATCGCCGTGTCGGTGCGGGCACGACGGTCAGCGGGGCGTCGACGATGCCCCACGTCAGCAGCCGGTGCATCCCGACGGCCAGGGCGTGCGCCAGCGGTTCGAGCAGGTCGCCGCGGCCGCGCTCCTTCAGCGCCAGGAGCGCCGCGCGCCGCGCGCCGGCGTAGCGGCCCAGCGCGAACACCGGCACGCCTGGATCGACGCGGGGGTCGATCACGTGCGGCTCGTCGGCAGCCACCGACAGTTCCCGGGCGCAGGCGCCGCACCAGCGGGTCGACGACGCTCCGCAGCCGCCGCACTCCAGGGGCAGGATCAGGTCGAGCACGCTCGCAGTCTCGCGCGCGGGGCCGACAACTTCCGGACGGCGTCGCGCCGGAAAGCCGTTCGGTGCCCGATTCACTCGGACCGCCGCGCCTGAAGCCGACGGCCGGGCGCTGAACCGAAGCCGACACACGCCCGTGTACTGGTGGTGACCGCGCGTCCGATCCGGCTGGGGATCAGCTTCGGATGGCAAGGCCGGGTCGACAGGTTGGTCGCCCAGGCCCGCCGCGCCGAGCACGCCGGCTTCGACACCGTCTTGCTGACCGATCACCTCGGCTATGCCGCGCCGTTGCCGCCCCTCGTCGCGATCGCCGCGGCGGTACCCTCGGTGCGGGTCGGCAACCTCGTCATCAACGCCTCGTTCCACCGGCCGGCCCTACTGGCCCGTGACCTGGCGAGCGTGGATTCGGCCACGGGCGGCCGACTCGAGATCGGCCTCGGTGCCGGCTATGTCGCGGAGGAATTCGCCGCGGCCGGTGTGCCTTTCGCCGACTACAACGCACGCGTCCGGTTGTTGACCGAACATGTTCTCGCCCTGCGCGGCTGGCTGGCGGACCCCGGCTACACTCCGCCGGCCTTCCAGCAGCCGCCGCCCATCCTGGTCGCCGGCATGGGCACGGGGGTCCTGTCGGCGGCGGCAGAGCACGCCGACATCGTCGCTATCGGCACGCTGGCCGACGAAGACCGCCTGGTCGAGCAGGTGAACCACGTCAAGCGCCGGGCCGGGTCGAGGCTCGACGAGATCGAGCTGTCGTTCGGCTTCTTCCAAGTGTCCATGGACCGGCCCGACGACCTTTCGGAGCTGCGCCAGATACGCCCCGACGCAACGGATTCCGAGCTGCGCAGGATGGCATGCCTGCTGGAGGGATCGGTGGACCAGGCCGCTGATCGCATTCGGCGCCTGCATCAGGAACTCGGTATCAGTTACTTCACGTTCAGCAAGACCGCCGCGACGTCGTGGGCGACGCTAGAGCGGCTGGTCGACGCGCTGGGGTGACAGTACGTCTCCCGCCCACGACAACGGCAATGCCACCGATAGTGGCCCGTCCGGCAGGCATCGGCAACGCGCGTGCGGGGCCGGCACCGTTCACCGGCACGGCCAATTCGGGCTCGCCCCGCGCCACCGCTGGTGACCTGGGCTATGCCGCGGGCGAGTCGGCTCGCTCAGCAGCTCCGGCGCCGAGGAATCGTTGACGCGCAGGCTTCAACACGAACACGGCCAGCGCCGCGGTCGTTAGGTCGAGCGCAATTGCGCACCCGAACACCGGAATCCAGCTTCCGGCTTCCTCGTGCAGCAGCGCGGCGAGCGGACCACCGAATATCGAACCGATCCCAAATGAGATGTAGAGCCAGCCGTAATTTGCTGTGGCGTAACGAGCCCCGAAGGTATCGGTCAACGTGGAGGGAAACAGCGAGAAGATCTCGCCCCACCCGAAAAACACCAAGCCGGAGAGGAGGACGAACAGCACGGCGTCGCTTCGCGTCAGCAACCAGAGCGTCATGGCTATGCCCTCCAGCGCGAAGGCGAACCCCATGGTTCTCTCCCGGCCCAGTCGATCCGATACCCAACCGAACAACGGTCGGGTAAGGCCGTTCGTGAAGCGGTCGATTGTCAGCGCCAGCGGCAAGGCCGCGAGGCCGAACACCAAGACCTTGCTCACGCCGAAGTCGGTCGCGAACGTCGCCATCTGGGATGTGACCATCAAGCCCGAGGTGGCCATCATCGCCATCATCAGGAACATCAGCCAGAACAGTGGCCGTTTGAGCATTTCGGATGGCCGGTAATCGCGCCGGGTGTCGGGGGTTCGGGCGCTGAGCACGCTGGGCACGAAATCCGCAGGCGGGACCCGCAACCCTTGCGCGGCAGCGAAACCGACGGCGGCGAAGACCAATCCGAAAAGCCACAGCGTGTACTCCACCCCGTGGGCGGCAAGCGACGAAGCAATCGGGAAGGTCGTGAGGATCGCGCCCATGCCGTAGCCGGCCGCCACCACCCCGGCGGCGAAACCCCGCCGGTCTGGAAACCACCGGACCATGAGTCCGACCACGCCGACGTACACGATCCCCGTGCCGACGCCACCGACACCGCCATAGGTGAGGTACAGCACCGGCACGCTGTGCGCGTGGGCGGCGAGCGCCCAGCTCGCGCCCGCCAGCAGCGTGCCGATTGAGATCAACCGGCGCGGCCCGAAGCGGTCGACCAGCGCTCCCTGAAACGGCGAGAAGAAGGCCTGCAGCACCACGAGGATCGAGAAGGTCACCTGCACTTCCGGCAAGGCAATGCCGAGCTTGGCGGCAAGTGGCTTGGTCATCAGCGTCCACACGTACTGCGGACTCGATATCGCCATCATGCAGACAAGACCAAGACCGAGCTGAAGCCAGCGGCTGCGCGCGATGGTCGGCGCCAAGAGCGCCGGCGCGCCTTTCAACGTCTCCGTGCGAGCAGTCACTGTGGTCCTCCGTTTCGATTACGCCCTGGGTGACCGCCCCGCGGCCAACCGATCCCAGGCCGCGGCCGCCGCCATCAGCCACCGCATTCGTCCGCGCCGCTCCGCTCGGCGGCAACACCGCGAATCCCAACTTGCGACTAGTCATCCAGTTGATTACCGCGGCGAGGGGCCAATACGACCGCTCCGGCCGTACTCGGTTAATTCGAATTTGATGCCACACCAATGTGCGCCGCCAACAATAAGTTTGGCATGTTACCCAGAGATTACCCACAGTAGCCGGCACGTCAACATCGGCTCACGGCCGTGGGCTCACGCCATGAATCATGCTCTGCTACAAGCTATTTGGCTCACGTCCTCACCATGGGGGCATGGTGATAGATTGCGTGGATCACGTATTGGACAACGGTGGATGTCATCCGCTCCGCGGATTACCCGCGTTAACTTATCCGACGTTATTATTTGGCATCCCAACGGATATCGGAGAATCTGTTTGTCTGCCTGTCCGGGCACCATAATGATGAAAGCATGACACTTCTGTCATTCATCGGCGCAATGGCGCTCGCGAGCGGGCCGCCCGGCGATGCGCCGGCAACGGGCGAAGCGGGACAAGCCGGCTCGCGTTGTGACAGCAACGATCTGCTCGGCCACGGCCGCGGCCGCTAGCGGCCCGGACGGCTACGGGCTGTCGCCCGAACCCGGCAGGTACGGCAGGACCACCGTGTGCGATTTCGCCAGTTCATCCACGCACTCCCCCCAGGTCCCGGCCGGTGTGCTGCTGGTCCCGCGCATCAGCACCAAACCGGGGCCTGAACCCCTCACGTCAAAAGCGAGGTCCAGCAACATCGGGCGTCACTTGCCAAGGTGCGAAACGAAGAAGTCGCGGGCCGCCGCCTTGGCCACTTCGCTGTCCGGACCCGAGTAGACGCCGAAGTGCCCGCAGTCGATCGTCACCAGCTGCTTGGGCTGGTTGGCTCGCTCGTAGGCCGCCAACGCCAGCGCCGCATCCGTCAGGCTGTCCCGCAGGGCTATCACCATCAGAAGCGGCGTCGGGGCGATGCGCGGCAGATACCAGCCCGGCTCGTAGCCGAAGCAGTTCTCCATGCTGCGCGCGGTGACGCGGTTGGTGAAGCACGAATCCCGTTCGGCCACACCGCCTGGACCCATGAAGTATTGGTAGGCGTCGGGGTTGGGCAACGCCGAAGTCGCCAAGGGATCTTTGTCCACTATCGGTAGGTACGTCGGTTCTTTACCGAGCGCCCTGGCGCGCCGATCGTCCGCGAACGACGCGTGAACCGAGTCGCGCAGGTCCACCCGGGTCATGTCACCGAACGTGCGGCTGCCGCTGATGAACGGCGACTGCCCCACAACGGCCTTCACCCGCCGGTCGATCGCTCCCAACACGTACACATGACCGGCGGACAGGCTGGTGCCCCAGGCTCCGATCCGCTCGGCGTCCACGTCGGGGCGGTTCTGCAGGTACGTCACCGCGTGCTGGTAGTCCCGGATCTGTTGAAATGGTTCGCTTTCATTGCGCGGCATGCCGGGCGCCGTGTCGGACCGACCCCAGTTGCGGTGGTCGTACAACAGGGCGGAAATACCTGCGGCGGCAAGCAGTTCGGCGTAGTCGGTGATGAAGTGCGTCACCTCACCGCCAAGCCCATGTGCCATGACGACCGCTGGGGCCGGGCTATCCGACGCGGGGAAGAACAACCCGCGCAAGGTGACACCCTCGGCGTCGAACTCAATCTGCTCTGCCATGCTCATCCTGTCCTTTCACCACGAAGCGTGGCGTCGATGAGATGAGGCGGTGACGCCGCCGAAGAGAGCGAAGTCACGCACCGCGACGCCGTGGGCCATGCGCACCGCTTCGCCCAAGCCGACCTCGCACTCACCGAATGGCGTTGCGCCACATGGCCCGGGGAAACCGGCTCCGCTCAGGTTTGTCAGATTGCGCACACCATTAAAGCTATGCACGTCGGCTGCGATGATCGAGCCGATCCACGCGCCCTGCTAGCCGAAAAGCGCGCGGCCGTACGTCCTCAGCCCGGCAGCACCGGCGCCGCGCCCGCCATCATCAGGCCGGAAACCTCCGCCCAGCCCTGGCCCTCGGCCGCCGACGCCGAGTACTGCACCACGCCCTGCGGTGCCGCGACGTAGATGGTCGACGGGTTGGCCGCCACCGTCGACACCGGCAGCTGCACGCCGTGCGCGGGCGCGTCGGAGTTGACCCCGTCCAGGTTGACGTACGACACCGGGTGGCCGCCGTCGGTCCGCGTCACCACGATGTCGTCGCCGGTTCGCCAGGACAACGACACCACTGACGTGCCCAGCCCGAAGCCCAGCCGCCGCGGGTAGGTCAGGGCGAACTGCCCGGCCTGGGTCTGCTCCACGCTGGCGAGGATCACCTGGCCGTTGATCACCATCGCGGCACGGGTGCTGTCGCGGGACAACTGCAGATCGGTGATCGGCCCGGGGAACCGGCTCGCCACCGCCACGGAATCCACTGGGATGCGGGCGGGTTGGCCCGACGCAGGTTCCTGGATGGCCCGCAGCACGTTGTTGCCGTCGACCACCGTCCAGACCGCGTCGTCCAGCGACCAGCTGGGTCGCGTCAGACTGTGCCCGTCGGCCGACTGGACCGCCTCGCCACCCAAGTCCCCGATCCACAGCGACGCCGCCTGGTCCGGGGCAGCGCGGCGCAGGGTCACAACGGAAGCCACCTGCCGTCCGCTGCGGGACAGCGCGGCGCCGGTCTGATCACCCATCCGCCCGAAGGCGCCGGGCACGGTGGTGACGTGCTGCCCGTCCAGCCCGACCAGTGACCCGTTCACCAGGGCGTGCAGCCCGGCGCCCGCGCCGTCGGCCACGCCGGGGTCGGTGGCGGCGACGTCGGACGTCGTCCAGCCCTCGGCGAATCGGTCGTCCAGCGGGGCGCCGTCGGCGTTGATCACGTATGGGCCCCGGATGTCGGCCCGGGCCAGCGTCCAAATGATTTGCGCCGCAACCAGTGCGCGGCTATGCGGATCGGTGGTGGACAGCTTCTCCAGCTCGACGCGCGCGCCGCCGTAGCCGCGCCCGATCCCGTTCTTGCCGCCGTCGGCCCGGGTCACCGGCCCGCGCAGCCGCAGCGGCGGGGCGAGCAGGTTGCGCACCGTGTGGGCCATCTCGGGGCGGGGCCCGGCGATCAGCTTGGAGATCAGCTCGGTGGCCAGCTGGTCGTGGTCGGGCACCGCGACGTAGCGCGGGTCGGGCACCACCGTCTTGCCGGTCGGGTCGGCGAAGTACAGCGTGTTGCGTTTGTAGGTCGCCTGGAACTGTTGCCAGTCCAGGAAGACACCGTTGGGCAGCCGGTCGATGCGCCAGCCGCCAGAGGTCTTGACCAGTTCGATCGGGCCCGGGTCGGGCAGCACGCCTTCGGCCGTCTCGAACACGCCCACGTCGGACAGCGAGCCCAGCATATCGGCACGCATGGTCGCCGAAACGCGCTCGGCGCCACGGGTTTCCACGAACACCACGTGGTCGATCAGCAACGCGCTGCCGGCGTCGTCCCAGGAATTGGACGCCGACTGGGTGAGGAACTGGCGCGCGGCCAGGTGCCGGTTCGCGGGATCGGCCGTCGCCTTGAGGAATTCGCGCAGCAGCACGTCGGGATCCATGCCGGGGGTCGGCTTGGGCAGGTTCGACGGGGCCGGCCGCTCGACGGTGCCGATGGCCTGCGGGGCCGACGAATTGGGCACCCCCGCGCAGCCGGCCAGGACGACGGCCAGCAACAACAGACCCAGCAGCCGCCGCACGCTACCCGCTCCTCTCGGCGTGCTCGCGCGGACGCTGGCGTTCCCTGCCGTGTTGCGGTGCGGCCGCGGGCGCCGCCGCCTGTTGCGGGACCGGCTTGAGCGGCAGCGGACTGGTGGTGACCTTGTGGCCGCGAACCAGCGGGAGGGTCAGCCGGAAGCACGCCCCCTGGCCCGGCTCACCCCACGCCTCCAGCCGCCCCTGGTGCAGCCGGGCGTCCTCGATGCTGATCGCCAGGCCCAGCCCGGTGCCGCCCGAGCGACGCACCCGCGACGGGTCCGAGCGCCAGAACCGGCTGAACACCAGCTTCTCCTCGCCCGGCCGCAGCCCCACGCCGTAGTCCCGGACGGTGACGGCGACCGTGTCTTCGTCGGCGCCCATCCGGATGTCCACGGGCTTGTGCTCGGCGTGGTCGATGGCGTTGGCGATCAGGTTGCGCAGGATCCGCTCGACCCGGCGCGCGTCGACCTCGGCGATCACCTCGTGGTCGGGCATGTCGACCTGCAACTCGATGCCGGCCTCCTCGGCCAGGTGGCCGACGTTGCCGAGCGCGCTCTGCACGGTGGTGCGCAGATCTACGGCCTCGACGGACAGCTCGGCCACACCGGCGTCGTGCCGCGAGATCTCCAGCAGGTCGTTGAGCAGGGTTTCGAACCGATCCAGCTCGTTGACCATCAGCTCGGTGGAGCGGCGCAAGGTCGGGTCGAGGTCCTCGCTGTGGTCGTAGATCAGGTCGGCGGCCATCCGCACCGTCGTCAGCGGGGTGCGCAGCTCGTGGCTGACGTCGGAGGTGAAGCGGCGCTGCAGGTTGCCGAATTCCTCGAGCTGGGTGATCTGCCGCGACAGGCTTTCGGCCATGTCGTTGAACGAGACCGCGAGCCGCGCCATGTCGTCCTCGCCGCGCACCGGCATCCGTTCGGACAGGTGCCCCTCGGCGAACCGCTCGGCGATCCGGGACGCCGAGCGCACCGGCACCACCACCTGCCGCGACACCAGCAGCGCGATACCGGCGAGCAGCACGAGCAGCACGGCGCCGCCGGTGATCATCGTGCCGCGCACCAGCGTGATGGTCGCCTGCTCGTTCTTCAGCGGGAAGATCAGGTACAGCTCCAGGTTGGCCACCTGCGCGGAGGCGGGCGTGCCGATGATCAGCGCGGGACCCGAGAACCCGTCGGTGTGCACGGTGGCGTACTGGTAGGCCGCCTGGCCCGCCTTGATAAAGCCGCGCAGCGAGTTGGGCACCTGGTCGACGGGCCCGGCCGTCGTCGCGGCGCGCGGCCCGTCGCCGGGCACCATCAGCACCGCGTCGAAGGCGCCGGCCAGCCCCGCCCCAGAGGCGGGGTCGGTCTTGGAGGTCAGCGTGTTGCGGGCGAGCTGGAGACTGCTGTCCAGCGAGCGGGTTTCCTCGCCGTTGACGATGCCGCCGACGGTGGTGCGCGCCCGCTCGATCTGCTCGATGGCGGCCCTGACCTTGACGTCCAGCACGCGGTTGGTGACCTGGCTGGTCAGCACGAAGCCGAGCGCGAGGATCACCGCGAGCGACAGCCCGAGGGTCAGCGCCACGACTCGCAGCTGCAGCGAACGGCGCCAGGCCGTTCCCACGACACGGCTCACCGCACCCATGCCGCGAGTCATGGGACCCGAGCGCCCCCAGCGACTTCTAGTACGTTGCCGCGAGCCCCAGATCACCTACACCGTCCGGTCACGGAGGTCCGGCCTTGTATCCCACTCCTCGAACGGTCAACACCACTGTCGGGTTCTCCGGGTCCTTCTCGACCTTGGCCCGCAGGCGCTGGACATGCACGTTCACCAAACGGGTGTCGGCGGGGTGGCGGTATCCCCACACCTGTTCGAGCAGCACATCACGAGTAAACACCTGCCGCGGTTTGCGCGCCAACGCGACGAGCAGGTCGAACTCCAGCGGCGTCAGCGAGATCTGCTCCCCGTTGCGGGTGACCTTGTGTGCCGGCACGTCGATCTCGACGTCGGCGATCGACAGCATCTCGGCGGGCTCGTCGTCGTTGCGCCGCAGCCGGGCCCGCACCCGGGCCACCAGTTCCTTCGGCTTGAACGGCTTCATGATGTAGTCGTCGGCGCCAGACTCCAAGCCGAGCACCACGTCCACGGTGTCGGTCTTGGCCGTCAGCATGACGATCGGAACGCCGGAGTCGGCGCGCAGCACGCGGCAGACGTCGATGCCGTTCATGCCGGGCAGCATCAGGTCCAGCAGCACCAAATCGGGGCGCAGCTCGCGCACCGCGGTCAGGGCCTGGGTGCCGTCCCCGATGACTGCGGTGTCGAAACCCTCCCCGCGCAGCACGATGGTGAGCATCTCGGCCAGCGAAGCGTCGTCATCGACGACCAGAATCCTTTGCCTCATGGCGTCCATGGTGTCACCAGATCGGGATAAAACTCCGACACCACACGGGCGTTTCTTGCCGCAAGGGCCGAATCTGGGTCAAAACGCTCCTTCCGGGGCCGTCAAAGTGGCCGCAAGGCGCGCCGGGTCGACGTCCGCGTCGGCTACCAGCCACCGGCCGCCCCAGCCCTCGGCGGCCAGTTCGGCGTACACCGCGCCGGTCCGCCGCTGCAGGCCGTCGTCGCGCTCGTAGCTGTCGCGGGCCCGGTCGGGCTCGGTCTCGGCGCGGTGGCGGGCCCGCTGCCCCGCCAGCTCGGCCGGCACCGCGAGCAGCACCTGGAAGTCCGGCCGCGGCAGTCCGAGCCGCCCGAACTCGAGGCGGCCGACCCAGTCGACGGCCGGCCCGGCCGCGTCCTCGTGCAGGCGCGCGGCGCTGTACGCGGCGTTGGAGGCAACATAGCGATCCAGGATCACGACGTCGTGGGTGCGGCCCAGCTCCTCGATCTCCCCGACCGCGTCGGCGCGGTCGAGCGCGAAGAGGGTCGCCATCGCATACACCGACGACGCCAGGTCTCCGTGCGCACCGTGCAGGGCCTCGGCGGCGATGTCGGCCGTCACCGAGCGCCCGTAGCGCGGGAAGTCAAGGGTGGCCACCGACTTCCCGGCCCCCTCGAAAGCCGCGCGCAAGCCTTCGGACAGGGTCCGCTTGCCCGCGCCGTCGACGCCTTCGATCGCGATCAGCACGGCGCGAAGCCTAGTCCCTCGTCGAGCGCCCGGCTGGAAGGGCGCTCGGTGCCGCACGCCCGGCTGGCCGGGCGTGCGGCCACCACAAAAGACTCAGTAGCGGTAGTGGTCGGCCTTGTAGGGGCCGTCGACGTCGACGCCGATGTATTCGGCCTGCTCCTTGGTGAGCTTGGTCAGCTTGCCGCCGAGCGCCTCGACGTGGATGCGGGCCACCTTCTCGTCGAGGTGCTTGGGCAGCCGGTAGACCTCGTTGTCGTACTCGTCGTTCTTGGTCCACAGCTCGATCTGGGCGATCACCTGGTTGGAGAAGCTGTT
Organism: Mycobacterium saskatchewanense; assembly: GCF_010729105.1. Lineage (NCBI taxonomy): Bacteria > Bacillati > Actinomycetota > Actinomycetes > Mycobacteriales > Mycobacteriaceae > Mycobacterium > Mycobacterium saskatchewanense. The sequence goes on along the minus strand of NZ_AP022573.1, from coordinate 5,141,792 downwards.
GCTCATCACGAACGACGGGTGGCCGGTGGCGTTGCCCAGGTTCAGCAGCCGACCCTCGGAGAGCAGGATGATCGACTTGCCGCTGTCGGGGAACGTCCACACGTCGACCTGCGGCCGGATGTTCGTCTTGGTGGCGCCGGAGCGCTCCAGCGCGGCCACCTGGATCTCGTTGTCGAAGTGCCCGATGTTGCCCAGCACCGCGTAGTCCTTCATCGCCTTCATGTGCTCGAGGGTGATGATGTCCTTGTTGCCGGTGGCGGTGATGACGATGTCGGCCTGGCCGATCGCGTCCTCGACCGTCTCGACGTCGTAGCCCTCCATCAGCGCCTGCAGCGCGTTGATCGGGTCGATCTCGGTGACGACGACGCGCGCGCCCTGGCCCTTGACCGACTCGGCGCAGCCCTTGCCCACGTCGCCGTAGCCGCAGACCAGCACCTTCTTGCCGCCGATCAGCACGTCGGTGCCCCGGTTGATGCCGTCGATCAGCGAGTGTCGGCAGCCGTACTTGTTGTCGAACTTGGACTTGGTCACCGAGTCGTTGACGTTGATCGCCGGGAACGCCAGGTCGCCGGCCGCGGCGAACTGGTACAGGCGCAGCACGCCGGTGGTGGTCTCCTCGGTGACGCCCTTGACCGACTCCGAGATCTTGGTCCACTTGTCCTTGTCGGTCTCGAAGCGCTTGCGCAGCAGCTCCAGGAAGACCTTCCACTCGGTGGGGTCGTCGTCTTCCGCCGGCGGCACCACGCCGGCCTTCTCGTACTGCGCGCCACGCAGCACCAGCATGGTGGCGTCGCCGCCGTCGTCGAGGATCATGTTGGCCGGCTCGTCGGGCCAGGTCAGCATCTGCTCGGCGGCCCACCAGTACTCCTCCAGCGTCTCGCCCTTCCAGGCGAACACCGGGACGCCCTTGGGCTCCTCCGGCGTGCCGTGCGGGCCGACGACCACCGCGGCGGCCGCGTGGTCCTGGGTGGAGAAGATGTTGCAGGACGCCCAGCGGACCTGCGCGCCGAGCGAGACGAGGGTCTCGATGAGCACCGCGGTCTGCACCGTCATGTGCAACGAACCCGAGATTCGGGCGCCCTTGAGGGGCTGCACGTCGGCGTACTCACGGCGCAGCGACATCAAACCCGGCATCTCCTGCTCGGAGAGCTCGATGTCCCGGCGACCGTAGTCCGCCAGCGACAGGTCGGCGACCTTGAAGTCGATGCCGTTGCGGACGTCGGGGGTCAGCGATTGTTCGGTCGTCGTCATGGAAGTTTCATCCTTTTCAGGGCTCACCGGTCAGCGGTACTTAGCTTAGGTATGTTCTTGCGCCACTGTAGTCGCCGATCTGTGGGCCCCGGGCGTCGGGAACACTCAGGGCACGTTGGCGACGCCGTGTCGTTCGGCGAACGGCGTCATCAATCGTGCCAGATCGGCCGCGACGTCATGATCGGCCTCCGGAGGCATCGACACGTAGCTCAGGCACAGCCGCACGATGGCGCGCGCCAGCACGCCCGCGTCTTCGTCGCTGGTGGCGACCCACGTCTGGGTGAGCGCCGACGCGAGCCTGCCCGACGCGCGGGTGATGATGGGGCCGCTGTCGGTGGTGATGAGCTGCAGCAGGTCCGGCTTGGCCACCCCGCTCAGCAGCGAGATCACGAGCGGGTCGGCCTGCGATTCTGCGAAGAAGTCGCGAAAACCCTGCAGGAATGCGTCGTAGATGTCCCCCACGTTGGCGTCCAGGGCCGCGTGGACGGTGTCGACCAGGCGGTCGGCCAGGCGCAGGGCGTACCCCTGCGCCAGGCCCTGCCGCGAGCCGAACTCGTTGTAGATGGTCTGCCGGCTGACACCCGCGGCGCGCGCCACGTCCGACAGCGTGATGGCCGACCAGTCGCGGCCGCCCAGAAGCTCCCGCATCGCGTCCAGCACGGAGTCGCGCAACAGGGCCCGCGACGCCTCGGCGTACGGCATCCGCTTCATAGGCGCGACGATAGTTGTTGGGGCGCTCACGAACGAGCTATCTCCACCATCTCGAAGTCGGACTTCGCCGCACCGCAGTCCGGGCAGCTCCAGTCATCGGGGATGTCGTCCCAGCGGGTGCCGGGCGCGATGCCGTCTTCGGGCCAGCCCTTGGCCTCGTCGTACTCGAAGCCACACTGAACACACACGAAGAGCCTGTAGTCGCTCATCGGTTGACTCCTATCTTCTCGAAATCGACCTTCTCACGCACCGCGCAATCGGGGCAGCACCAGTCTTCGGGAATGTCGCTGAAGGACGTACCCGGGGGAAAGCCTTCCCGCGGAGCGCCTTTCGATTCGTCGTAGGTGTAGTCGCATCCGGGGCAGCGGTAGGCGATCATGCGGGCACCCCGTACCTGGCCAGCATCTTGTCGCGCAGCCGGGGCTGCACGTTGACCTTGGTGATGTCGCCGTCATAGTGCTCGAGCACCCGATGATCCATGACCCTGCGCCACAGCGGCGGGAAGTAGGTCAGCGAGATCATCGACGCGTATCCACTCGGCAGGTTCGGCGCCCCCTCCATGCTGCGCAGCGTCTGGTAGCGGCGGGTGGGGTTGGCGTGGTGGTCGCTGTGCCGCTGCAGGTGATAGAGGAACAGGTTGGTGACCACGTGGTCGGAGTTCCAGCTGTGCACCGGCGCGCAGCGCTCGTAGCGCACCTTCCCGGAAGGCGAGTCGAGCTTCTGCCGCAGCAGCCCGTAGTGCTCGAGATAGTTGACGGCCTCCAGGAGGGAGAAGCCGAAGACCGCCTGGATGACGACGAACGGGATCAGGCCGGGGCCGAAGACCGCGATCAGCGCACCCCACAACACCACCGACAGCGCCCAGGCATTGAGCACGTCGTTGGACAGGTAAGTCGTCGGGTTCCAGGGGCTCTTGCCCATCCTGCGCACCCGCTGCGCCTCCAGCCGCACCGCCGAGCGCAGGCTGCCGAACACGCTGCGCGGCAGAAACTCCCAGAAGGTCTCCCCGAAGCGGGCCGAGGCGGGGTCTTCAGGGGTGGACACTCGCACGTGGTGGCCGCGGTTGTGCTCGATGTAGAAGTGGCCGTAGCAGGTCTGCGCGAGGGTGATCTTGGACAGCCACCGCTCCAGCGAGTCCTTCTTGTGGCCCATCTCGTGCGCGGTGTTGATGCCGACGCCGCCGAGGACGCCGACCGACAGCGCCAGCCCGAGCTTGCCCGCCCAGCTCAGCCCGCCGTCGAACCCGAGCCAGCCGAGGTGGGCGGCGGTGAACAGGTAGGCGCCGAGCACCACGCTCAGGTACTGGAACGGGATGTAGACGTAGGTGCAGTACCGGTAGTACTTGTCGTTTTCCAGCCGCTCCATCACCTCGTCGGGGGGATTCTGGCCGTCGGGACCGAAGCGCAGATCCAGGATCGGCAACAGCACGTAGAGCAGGATCGGGCCGATCCACAGCGGCACCTGCGCGGCCGCGTGCCAGCCGAGGCGGTTGAGCCCCCAGATCAGGGGCAGCATCACGAACAACGCCGTCGGGGCGATGAGCCCCATGAGCCACAGATGCCGTTTCTTGTCCCGCCAGGCCGGCGCCTCGATCGGCTGGGGCCTCAATGTGGTCATATGCCAAACCTCCTTGTGAGTCATGCCACGTTGGAGTTGGACATTACCGCTCATTGCGTCTTTCGTCTAGACACGGAAGGGCATTTTGTAAAGCTGTTTGCGCGTCGAGTGTCGAGTTGTTGTTGGATCTCGGGCGCTACCGGCCCATCAACTCGACGTTCGCCAAGCGGTCTGGCGCGCCTCGAGCGCCTGTCGGTGGCCCTGCACCGAATGCCCGTACCCGTAGCCGACGTAAATCGCCGTTCCGATCACCAGCCAGATCGCGAAGCGGACCCAGGTCAGCGCCGTAAGGTTCACCATCAGCCACACGCACGCGCAGATCGAGGCGATGGGAAGCGCCGGTACCCACGGGGCCCGAAATCCCCGCTCCAGGTCCGGGCGGGTGCGCCGCAAAACCATGACTCCGGCCGAGACCAGAGCGAAGGCGAACAGCGTCCCGACGTTGACCATCTCCTCGAGCTTGTCGATCGGAAACACCGAGGCCGTCGCGCCCACCAGCACCGCGACCAGCACGGTGATGCGGACGGGAGTGCCTCGCGAACCGGTCTTGGCCAGCTGCCGCGGCAACAGGCCGTCGCGCGCCATCGCGAACAGGACCCGGCACTGTCCGAGCATCAGCACCATCACCACCGTCGTCAGCCCGGCCAGCGCGCCGATGGAGATGATCTCGCTGGCCCACGCGATCCCGTTGTCCTGAAACGCGGTCGCCAGGTTGGCGTGGCCGCGACCCGGGACCGTCTTGAGCTTCGTGTAGGACACCATCCCGGACAGCACCACCGAGACCGCCACGTAGAGCACGGTCACGACCGCCAGCGACACCAGAATTCCCCGCGGCACGTCGCGCTGGGGGCGCTTGGTCTCCTCGGCCATGGTGGCGACGATGTCGAAGCCGATGAACGCGAAGAACACGATCGATGCCCCCGCCAGCACGCCGTACCAGCCGTAGTGGCTGCTGTGCGCCCCGGTGAGCAGCGACAGCACCGACTGATTGATACCCGAGGCCTCGTGCCCGGCCTCGGGCGGCGGGATGAACGGCGAGTAGTTGGAGCCCTTGATGTAGAACGCACCGACGACCACGACGAGCAACACCACCGACACCTTGATCCCCGTGACCACCGCCGAGAACCTCGACGACAGCTTGGTACCCAGGGCGATCAGCGTCGCCACCACCGCGACGATCAACAGGGCACCCCAGTCGAGCTGGGCGGAACCGAACCTCAGCGTGCCGCCGGCGAACCCGAACACCGAGCCGAGGTAACTCGACCAGCCCTTGGCGACGACGGCGGCGCCGATGGCCAATTCCAGCAGCAGGTTCCACCCGATGATCCAGGCGAGGAACTCGCCGAAGGTCGCATAGGAGAAGGTATAGGCGCTGCCCGCCACCGGAAGCGTCGAGGCGAATTCGGCGTAACACAACGCCGCCAGCGCGCAGGTCACCGCGGCGATCACGAAGGAGATCCAGATCGCCGGGCCGGTGATGTCGCCGGCCGTCGACGCGGTGACGGTGAAGATACCGGCGCCGATCACCACCGCGACCCCGAACACGACGAGATCGCGCCACGTCAGCTCCTTGCGGAGGCGGGTGTCCGGCTCGTCGGTATCGGCCATCGATTGCTCGACCGACTTCGTGCGCCATCGACTGGCCATCCGCGCCGCCCCTTCGTCAGTAGCTGACCGCACAGTACTGGGTACTCTGCGGAGATGCCGGACAGCGGGAAGAACACAAGAGACCACGCGGTGGTCATCGGGGGGAGCATCGCCGGCCTGTGCGCTGCTCGGGTCCTGTCGGACTCCTTCTCCCACGTGACGATCTACGAACGCGACGAGTTGCCGACCACCCCGACGAACCGGGCGGCGGTGCCTCAGGACCAGCACCTGCACATGCTGATGGCCCGCGGGGCGGCCGAATTCGAGAGCCTGTTCCCCGGCCTGCTGAAGGACATGGTGGCCTCGGGCGTGCCCATGCTCGAGAACCGGCCGGACTGCATCTACCTGGGCGCCGCCGGCCACGTCCTGGGCACGGGGCACACCCTGCGCGACGAGTTCACCGCCTACGTGCCCAGCCGGCCGTATCTCGAATGGCAGCTGCGCACCCGGGTGCAACAGATCGACAACGTCGACATCGTCCGGCGACCGGTCTCCGAACCGCGGTTCGACCCGGCGCGCCAGCGGGTGACCGGCGTCCTGTTGGACCCGCCGGAGGGCGGCGAGCCGGAGTTCGTGCCGGCCGACCTCGTTGTGGACGCCGCGGGCCGGGGCACCCGGCTGCAGGTCTGGCTCGAGCAATGGGGGTTCGAAAAGCCCGTCGAGCAAACCATCGACATCGGCATCCACTACGCCACCCACCGCTTCCGCATGCCCGAGGGCTTGATCGCGGAGAAGGTGGTGGTCGCCGGGGCCTCTCACGACCAGTCCCTGGGGCTCGGCATGCTGTTCTACGAGGACGGTACCTGGGTGCTGACGACGTTCGGCGTGGCAAACGCCAAGCCGCCCAGGACATTTCCCGAGATGCTGGTGCTGGCCGGCGAGCTGCTGCCCGACCACTTCTCGGCCGCGCTGGCGCATGCCGAACCCATCGGCGAGCCGGCCTACCACGCGTTCCCGGCCAGCAGGTGGCGGCGCTACCACAAACTGAAGCGATTCCCCACCGGGATCGTCCCGTTCGGCGACGCCGTCGCCAGCTTCAACCCCACCTTCGGACAGGGCATGACGATGACCTCGCTGCAGGCCGGCCACCTGAAGTGGGCGCTGCGGTTCCCGGACGACCAGCTGGCCGCGGCACTCAACGGCGCGACGGCCAGGACCACCTACCCGGTGTGGATGATGAACGGCATCGCCGACGTCAACTTCCACCATGCCGGCGCCAAGGCGCCGGTGCCTTGGTGGTGGCGGCCGTCAGCTTCGCTGTTCGACCAGTTCCTCGGGGCGGCCGAGACGGAACCCGTTCTCGCCGAATGGTTTCTGCGCCGGTTCTCGCTGCTCGACAGCCTCTATATGGTGCCGCCGCCGCGGATCGTCGGCCGCGCCATGGGGCACAACCTGCGGTTGTGGCTGCGCGAGCGCCGGGAGGGCGCCCGTGGCGATCGCGAGCGCGGCGAAGCCGCGCGACGCGGGTCGCCACCGTCGGACCGACGGGCCATGGCGGTCGCCGAATAGCTACAGCCGTTTGTTGAGCGCCGAGATTGCGGGGGTGGTCGCGATCCCTTGAAACCGCCCGGCAAGGCACTACCGTGAGGGCGATATCGGCGGTTGGCGCCCACCCGAGGGAGTGGCTACAGCCCGACGGTCGCCCGGAACAGCTTGGTGGGCTCGCGCGCGACCAGCCGGATCGGCCCGTCGTCGGCCCCCACCCAGGCGGCCATCCCCCGTTGCAGGGTGAGCGACCCGGACTTCCCGTGGACCGTCGTGCTGCCCTCGGTGCACAGCAAAATCTGCGGGCCCTCGTGGCTGCACGACGCGTCGACCTCGTGGCCGAGATAGTCGCCGTCGAGCGCCAGCAGCGCGACCGCGAACTCGTCGGCGGGGGTCTCGTAGATCAGGGCGAATCCCTCGCGATGGACGTGCGGCCGCAGCTGCGCCTCGGCGCTCGGGTTGAAGTCGAGCACCCGCAGCAGCTCGGGCACGTCCACGTGCTTGGGGGTCAGTCCCCCGCGTAAGACGTTGTCCGAGTTGGCCATCACCTCCACGGCGAACCCGCGCAGGTAGGTGTGCAGGTTGCCGGCCGGCACGAAGATCGCCTCGCCAGGGTCCAGGGTGATGCGGTTGAGCAGCAGGGCGGCCAGCACCCCGGCGTCGCCGGGATACCGCTCGCCCAGCTCGAGCACGGTCTTCGCCTCGGCGGCGAATTCGGTTGCCCCGGAAGTGATGTACTGGATTGCGCCGTCGAGCACCGCAGACACCAGGACGTCGATGTCGGGCTGCGGCGCGGTGATCCAGGTGGTGAACAGGGCGCGCAGGCCGTCGGCGTCGGACTGGTCGCTCAGCAGCTCGATGAAGGGGTCGAGGTCGGAGACGGCCAGCGACCGCAACAGCTCGGTGGTCCGCGCCGCCTGCCGGAAGCCGGCCAGCGCCTCGAAGGGCTGCAGCGCCACCAGCAACTCCGGCTTGTGAGACGTGTCGCGGTAGTTGCGGATCGGTGAGTTCACCGGGATCCCGAGCCGCTCCTCACGGAGGTAACCCTCGAGCGCCTGCTCGGCGCTCGGGTGCGCCTGCAGCGACAGCGGTTCGTCGGCCGCCAGCACCTTGAGCAGGAACGGCAGCACGTCGCCGAACCGGGAGCGCGACCCGGGCCCCAGCTGCCCCTCGGGGTCCGCGACCAGCGCCTCCAGCAACGAGATCTCGCCGTCGTCGGTCTCCAGCCACGCGGGGTCCCCGGGGTGAGCGCCGAACCAGAGCTCAGCCTCAGGGTGCGCCGCCGGCACCGGGCGCCCGGTGAACTCGGCGATTGCCGTACGCGATCCCCATGCGTACGTCCGTAAGGCCCCGCGAAGCAGTTCCACTGTGAATGTCTATCCCCGCACCAGTCGCATGTAAACAGCGGCCATCTCCACCCGAACGGCCAATACTGCCAGTTGCTGCTCCGGGCTGACGGGGCCCCCCGGCGCCGGCGAGACCTCGGCGCCAGTCGAGCCTCCGGGCCCGTCGGTCTCGTCCTGCGCGGCGATCAGGTGGGCGTCGTCGAGGCCCGCGACGCGGGCGGCGACCACCGTGCGCTCGTCGGCCAGCGTCAGCACCAGCACGTGCAGCCGCTCCGGCAGCGGGCCGTCGATCTCCTCGTCGTGGAACAGGGCGTCGACCGAAGAACCGGCGGCCGACCCCCGCAGCGCCGTCACGGCGTCCGCGAGCCCGGAGGCGGCGACGACCTCGTGCGCGATTCGCAACAACACCGAGCTGCCGTGGCGCGCCAACGCAAGCGTCGCGGCGCAGTCGCCGGCCAGCGCCACCCGGCGACCGGCCATCCGCGCCGCCATCGTCTTGGCGGGATTGGTGAACAGGTCGCGGCCCGCGCTGTTGCTCAGCGTCTCGGCGTCCAGCCCGTCGGCGAGCGACGCCAGATCAATGCTCGGCCTGGGGTCCACGGCTTGCAGCGTCGCCAGGCCGGCGGCCAGGTAACGGCATAGCGCGAACTCATCGGAACCCCAGAGCCGCGGGGCCAGGACCGCCACGCGGCCCGCCGTGGAATCCCGCAGCGGCCCCTCATAGGGCGCCACGATGACCACGCGTGCACCGCGGCGCACCCCGGTCGCGGCAGCGCTCACCAGGGCCGGATCGCCGGGGTCGTCACCGGCGACGATCAGCACATCCAGCGGGCCGATCCAGGGCGGCGCCTCGGCGAGGAGCGCGATGGGCTCCGAGGCCGCGCCCCCCGACGTCGCGGCCAGGATGGCCCCGGCCGTCTCGGCGGTGCCCCGCCCGGCCACCCAGATCACGCTGCGGGGGCGGCCGTCGCCCCGCAGCGACTCGAGCGCGCCCTCCTCGACCGCGGCGGCGATCGCGCGCACCTGCGCGCCGGCCGACGACGCCGCCCGCAGCAGTCCCTCCCGGTCGGCGGCCAGCAGGCCTTCGGCGTCTTCCAGGTCGATCGCCCGCGCGGCGCTCATGGCGCCGCTTCCGCGTGGGCCGTTTGCGCGGCGATCTCGCCGCTGATCTGGGCAACCATCGCCTCGACGTCCTCGGCGGTGCGGGCCTCGACATTGAGCCGCAGGAGCGGCTCGGTGTTGGAGCTGCGCAGGTTGAACCAGCTGCCATCGCCGAGATCGGCCGTCACCCCGTCGATGTGATCGATGGACTGCACCCGGCCGCCGAACGACTTCAGCACGGCGTCCACGCACCGGGATGCGTCGGCCACCTTGAAGTTGATCTCGCCGGACGATTCGTAACGCTGGTAGTCGGCGGTCAGCTCGGAAAGCGGCCGTTCCTGTTCGCCGAGGGCGGCCAGTACGTGGAGTGCGGCCAGCATGCCGGAGTCGGCGCCCCAGAAGTCGCGGAAGTAGTAGTGCGCCGAGTGCTCCCCGCCGAAGATCGCGCCGGTCTCGGCCATCAGCGCCTTGATATAGGAGTGCCCCACGCGGGAACGCAGCGGTGTGCCGCCCCGCTCGGTGACCAGTTCGGGCACCGCACGCGACGTGATCACGTTGTAAATGATCGTGGCGCCGATCTCGCGGCCCAGCTCGCGGGCGGCCACCAGGCTGGTCACCGTCGACGGCGACACGACCCGGCCGCGTTCGTCGACCACGAAGCACCGGTCGGCGTCGCCGTCGAAGGCCAGGCCGATGTCGGCGCCGGTGTCGCGGACGTACTTCTGCAGGTCCACGAGGTTGGCCGGGTCCAGCGGGTTGGCCTCGTGGTTGGGGAAGGAGCCGTCGAGCTCGAAGTACAACGGCAACAGTGTGACCGCGCCGATCGCCCCGAGCACCGCCGGCGCGGTGTGGCCGGCCATGCCATTGCCGGCGTCGACTGCCACCCGCAGCGGGCGCAGGCCGGAGGTGTCGACCAGCGAACGCAGGAAGGCGCCGTAGTCGTCGAGCACGTCACGGTCGGTGACGGTCCCGGGTCGTCCCCGATAGGGCTCTACCCCGGCGATCACGTCGTCACTGATGGTGCGCAGGCCGCTCTCGGCGCCGACGGGCTTGGCCCCGGCCCGGCACAGCTTGATCCCGTTGTAGGCCGCCGGGTTGTGGCTTGCGGTGAACATCGCGCCGGGGCAGCCGAGTGATCCCGACGCGAAGTACAGCTCGTCGGTGGACGCCAACCCGATCCGCACGACGTCGAGGCCCTGGCCGGTCACCCCGGCGGCGAACGCGGCCGCCAGCGTCGGCGAGCTGTCGCGCATGTCGTGGCCGATCACCACCTGCGCGGCGCCCTCGCCGCGCATCAGCTTGGCGAACGCTGCGCCCAGGTCGGTGACGAGCGGCTCGTCGAGCTCTGCGCCGACCAGCCCGCGCACGTCATACGCCTTGACGACACGGTGGACGATCGCGGCGGGCCGAGACATGCCTTGGGCCTCCTGACGCCTGGGATCCTTACCTCTTGGCCGTCAGCCTATCGGCCCGCGGAAAACACGCGGAGCGTCAGTCGGCAGGATCGGGCAGCACGCGCAGATGGCCGCGGCGGCGTCCGGAGCGGTGCTCGGGCGGCGCGAGCACGCCGCCGCTCGGCGCAGTGGCGTGGGCGCCGGTGGCATGCAGGTGCGGATCACCGAAGGTGTCGAAACCCTTCAGCGGCGAACCGGTGCCGCCGCGGGCCACGGCCCGTTCGACGGGAGCGCCTTCCCGAACCGCGTCCGCCAGCGCGACGAGGTCGTCCTCGTCGGGGTTGCTGGGGATGGGCAGCGGGCCGGCGTGCCGCACCAGATCCCACCCTCGAGGGGCGGTGATCCGGCCGGCGTGGCCGACGCACAGGTCCCATGAATGGGGCTCGCGCGCGGTGGCGAGTGGGCCCACGACCGCCGTCGAGTCCGAGTAGACGAACGTCAAGGTCGCCACGGCGTAGTGCGGACACCCGGGCCGGCAACAGCGACGGGGAACGTTCACGCCGAAAGGCTATCGTGCGCAAACGCCGCCGAAGCGCCGGACACGCGCATCCGTTCGACCGGCGATGTCCAACCGTTACCATCGGCGCGTGGGCGATTCACGCAGCTCTCCGCGGAGCGATCGATCGGCGTCCGGTCGACGACCGGCCGCGCTCTGGCCGTCGCGGCGACGCCGGGAGATGCGGGGCCCGCTGCTGCCGCCGACCGTGCCGGGGTGGCGCAGCCGCGCGGAGCGTTTCGACATGGCGGTGCTCGAAGCCTACGAACCCATCGAGCGGCACTGGCAGGACCGGCTGTCCGAACTCGACGTGGCGGTGGATGAGATTCCGCGGATCGCGGCGAAGGATCCCGAGAGCGTGCAGTGGCCGCCCGAGGTCGTCGCCGACGGGCCGATCGCGCTGGCGCGGCTGATCCCGGCGGGCGTGGATGTCCGAGGAAACTCCACTCGGGCACGAATTGTGTTGTTCCGAAAGCCAATCGAGCGACGGGCTAAGGACACCGTCGAACTCGGCGACTTGCTGCACGAGATATTGGTGGCGCAGGTGGCCATCTACCTCGACGTCGACCCTTCGGTCATCGACCCGACGATCGACGACGACTGACCCCGTTGCCGGGGGCGCGTGTCAGATGATGCCGCGCTTGAGGCGCCGGCGCTCGCGCTCGGAAAGCCCGCCCCAGATGCCGAAGCGCTCGTCGTGTTCGAGGGCGTACTCAAGGCATTCGTGGCGCACCTCGCAGCCCAGGCAGATCTTCTTGGCCTCGCGGGTGGAGCCGCCCTTCTCGGGGAAGAAGGCCTCGGGGTCTGTTTGCGCGCACAGGGCCCGGTCCTGCCATTGGTCGGCGGGGGTCGGCTCCGGCTCGGGCTCGAAATCGACTGGGGCATCAGGGACCACAGTCAAGTGCGGCCGGGGAAGCGCGACGGGCGCTGGAGTCATGGTCGTCAGGGGAGTGTTTGCCATAACGCCCCGAAGGTGCTCGTAAGACATGCGGTCGTCCGCCTCCTCAGGTGGGTGGAGAGAGTGAGTAAGTCGCTCTGTTCTGATGTACAGACAATTCGAACAAGTGATCGAATCTCGGCCTGCGACACCGGAATCGGCCGGCCAACCGGGAAATGACACTGTTGTGATTAGACACGGGTTGACCTGCCGGGTCAAGCACTTCGGCGCATTTCCATATCATCTCGTGACCGATTTTCGGCGTTTCCGTTGTTTTGTAAATTCGGCGTGTCCATCACACCGGTCGCGTACCTTCCGGCGTTGCCGGAACGGCCCGCCGCGCCTGTGGCCGAACGGTGCCGAACGGTACTGTCATCCGGTGTGAAGGTCACCGTTCTGGTCGGCGGCGTCGGCGGCGCCCGTTTCCTGCTGGGTGTTCAACAGCTGCTCGGGCTGGGGCAGTTCGCCGAGCAACAGGGTCCGGATACGGTAGCCAACGGCCACGAGCTGACGGCGGTCGTCAACGTTGGCGACGACGCCTGGATCCACGGGCTGCGGGTCTGCCCGGATCTGGACACCTGCATGTACACCTTAGGTGGAGGTGTTGATCCACAGCGAGGGTGGGGGCACCGCGACGAAACCTGGCATGCCAAAGAGGAATTGGCGCGCTATGGTGTACAGCCGGATTGGTTCCAGCTGGGCGACCGCGACCTCGGGACGCACCTCGTGCGCACGCAGATGCTCAACGCCGGCTATCCGCTGTCGCAGATCACCGCCGCGCTGTGCGACCGCTGGCAGCCGGGCGCACGGTTGCTGCCGGCGAGCGACGACCGCTGCGAGACACACGTCGTGATCACCGACCCCGCCGACGGCGGCCGCCGGGCGATCCACTTCCAGGAGTGGTGGGTGCGCTACCGCGCGCAGGTGCCGACCCACAGCTTCGCGTTCGTCGGCGCCGAGAAAGCCAGCGCCACAAGCGAAGCGCTGACCGCCATCGCCGAAGCCGACGTGATCATGCTGGCCCCGTCGAACCCGGTGGTGAGCGTCGGGGCCATCCTCGCGGTCCCCGGCATCCGCGGCGCGCTGCGCGCCGCTCGCGCCCCGATCGTGGGCTACTCCCCCATCGTCGGCGGAAAGCCGTTGCGCGGCATGGCCGACGAGTGCCTCACGGTCATCGGCGTCGAGTCCACCGCGGAGGCCGTCGGCCGGCACTACGGGGCGCGCCGCGCCACCGGGATCCTGGACTGCTGGTTGGTGCACGAGGGCGACCACGCCGAGATCGAGGGCGTCGCCGTGCGCTCGGTGCCGTTGCTGATGACCGACCCGAAGGCGACGGCCGAGATGGTGAGCGCCGGGCTCGACCTTGCGGGCGTGACGGCGTGACCGGTCCCGGTCCAACGACGCCGCCGGGCGGCGAACACGGCACGGCCGCGACCATCGAAATCCTGCCCGTGCCCGGGCTGCCCGAATTCCGGCCCGGCGACGACCTGGGCGCGGCCATCGCGGCGGCCGCGCCCTGGCTGCGCGACGGGGACGTCGTCGTGGTGACCAGCAAGGCGGTATCCAAGTGCGAGGGCCGGCTGGTCCCGGCGCCGCGCGACGCCGAAGAGCGGGACGCCCTGCGGCGCAAGCTGGTCGATGACGAGGCGGTGCGGGTGTTGGCCCGCAAGGGCAAGACCCTGATCACCGAGAACCGGCTGGGGCTGATCCAGGCCGCCGCCGGCGTGGACGGATCCAACGTGGACCGCGACGAGCTGGCGCTGCTCCCGGTCGATCCCGACGCGAGCGCCGCGGCGCTGCGCGGCGTGCTGCATGAGCGGCTCGGCGTGCAGGTGGGCGTCGTCGTCACCGACACGATGGGCCGCGCTTGGCGCAACGGTCAGATCGACGCGGCCATTGGCGCCGCCGGTGTGGCTGTGCTGCACGGCTATTCGGGGGCCGTGGACCGGCACGGCAACGAACTTCTCGTCACCGAGGTGGCGATCGCCGACGAGATCGCGGCCGCCGCCGACCTGGTGAAGGGCAAGTTGACGGGCGTGCCGGCGGCGGTCGTGCGCGGACTCGCCGTGACCGACGACGGCACCACCGCCCGGCAGTTGTCCCGTCCCGGCCCCGAAGACCTGTTCTGGCTCGGGACCGCCGAGGCTGTCGACATGGGGCGGAGGCAGGCCCAGCTGTTGCGCCGGTCGGTGCGCCGGTTCAGCGACGAGCCGGTCCCGCCGGAGCTGATCACCGGCGCCGTCGCCGAGGCCCTGACCGCACCGGCGCCCCACCACACCCGGCCCGTCCGGTTCGTCTGGCTGCAGACCCCCGAGATTCGCGCCCGGCTGTTGGACCGCATGAAGGACAAGTGGCGTGCCGACCTCGCCGGCGACGGCCGGCCCGCCGACGCCGTCGAACGGCGGGTGGCGCGCGGCCAGATCCTCTACGACGCACCCGAGGTCGTCATCCCGTTCCTCGTGCCCGACGGCGCCCACACCTATCCCGACCCGGCGCGCACCGCCGCCGAGCACACCATGTTCACCGTCGCGGTGGGAGCCGCCGTCCAGGCCCTACTGGTCGCCCTGGCGGTGCGCGGGGTGGGCAGCTGCTGGATCGGCTCGACGATCTTCGCGGCCGACCTGGTGCGCGCGGAGCTCGGACTGCCCGCCGAGTGGGAGCCATTGGGCGCCATCGCCATCGGCTACGCCGCCGAGCCGGCGGGCCCTCGCTACCCGGCCGGCCTCACCGACCTGTTGATCCGGAAATAGCCATGACGGCGTTCGCGGGCAAGGCGGCGGCTCCCGCCGACAAGGTCCGCGGCGGCTACGACTCGCCGGCCCCGGTGGTCCGCTGCATCGCCCCGTTCGTCGTCGCGAGCACGGTGGCCCACTGCCGCGCGGCCTGGCGTGCGCTGCGGGACCGCCGGAAACGGCGGGGCGCCCGGTGAGCGTCAGGGATTCGGCGATCGCGCTCCTCGCCGGCTGGGCCGCGCCGGACCCGGCGCAGGATTCGCTGCGGCACGCCGTCCTGGCATTCGTGCACGCCCGCCCCGACGCCTGCCGCCGTGACTGCGTGCCCGGCCACGTCACCGCGTCTTCGCTGGTCCTCGACCACACCGGCACCCGGGTGCTGCTGACGCTGCATCCGCGCGTGGGCCGCTGGGTGCAACTCGGCGGACACTGCGACGACGGTGACCGCGACATCGTCGCCGCCGCGCTGCGGGAGGCCACCGAGGAGTCGGGCATCGACGGCCTGCGGATCGATCCGGAGCTGGCGGCCGTGCACGTGCACCCCGTCACCTGCTCGCTGGGCGTGCCGACGCGGCACCTGGACCTGCAGTTCGTGGCCCACGCGCCGGCCGGGGCGCGGATCGCGATCAGCGACGAGTCGGACGACCTGCAGTGGTGGCCGGCCGGCGCGTTGCCGCCCGGGACCGATCACGCGCTGGAGTATCTGGTGGGCCGGGTGACACGTCGTTGGTGACCGACGGAGCATCGAAAAGTGCGAGTGGCTCACGGGCTAATCTCGGCGGTCGGTGCGGTGTTGGTCACCGTCGTACTCGAGTGCGACGAAGTAGTCCTCCCGGCCCATGTCCAGAACCCCGACCGTCCGCCCACGTCCTGGACCGGTATCTGCGTCGCCGGTCTCGGGAGACCGGCGCCGACGAACAGCAGACGCAGCCAGCTTTCCTTCGGCGGCGGGTCGCCGCCGTCCACCAACGGGAGCAACTCCCCGAGCCGCCGCACACCCCGCGCACCGCGGTGCCGCTTGGCCAGCAGTCTCGCCCACAGCCAGGCACCGCGGATGCAGTCTTCGAGTGACGGGTCGGCGAACCTGGGGGCGTACACGTCACGAAGGACCTTCCGGTACCACCGGCGCAGCTCGCACTCGCTCAACGCGTGGGCCACCATCGCTTCGCTGCCTAGAAAGACCTCACCCATGCGGAGATGGTGAGCCGGGCCACCGACATGGTCACCGAAATCGACGGCAACGCGGAAAAGTGCGAGTGGGAGTCACGGTGCGAGTCGATCTCGGCGATCAGACGCTGGCGCCAAGGCCCGCCAGACCCCTACACGTCGCTCGAGTAGCGGATGCCGCCGTCGGGAATGGACACGCCGGGCCACACCCGGGCGCCGCGGAGCAGCTCGCAGCGGGCGCCGATGTCGGCGCCGTCGCCGATCACCCCGTCGCGGATCAGCGCGCGCGGGCCGATGCGGACGCCGAAGCCGATGATCGAGCGCTCGATCACGCTGCCGGCCTCGATCTTGACGCCGTCGAAGATCACCGCGCCGTCCAACCGCACGCCGGGCCCGATCTCGGCGCCGCGGCCGACGACCGTCCCGCCGATCAGCACCGCGCCGGGCGCCACCGCCGCGCCGTCGTGCACGAGTTGCTCGCCGCGGTGGCCGTGCAGGGCGGGCGACGGGGCGATCCCGCGGACCAGGTCGGCCGAGCCGCGCACGAAGTCCTCCGGCGTGCCCATGTCGCGCCAGTACGTGGCGTCGACGTAGCCGCAGATCTTGACCTCGGGGTCCGACAGCAGGGCCGGGAAGATCTCGCGTTCCACCGACACCTCGCGGCCACGTGGGATGCGGTCGATGATTTCGCGCCGGAAGACGTAGCAGCCGGCGTTGATCTGGTCGGTCGGCGGGTCCTGCGTCTTCTCCAGGAAGGCGGTGACGCGGCCGTCTTCGTCGGTGGGCACGCAGCCGAAGGCCCGCGGGTCGCCCACGCGCACCAGGTGCAGGGTGACGTCGGCCCGGCGGTCCCGGTGGAAGTCCAGCAGCTGGCCCAGGTCGGCGCCGGAGAGCACGTCGCCGTTGAACACCATCACGGTGTCGTGGCGCAGGTGATCGGCCACGTTGGCGATGCCGCCGCCGGTGCCCAGCGGCCGCTCCTCGGTCACGTACTCGATCTGCAGGCCCAGCTTCGACCCGTCGCCGAACTCGGCCTCGAACACCTGGGCCTGGTACGAGGTGCTCAGGACGACGTGCTCGATGCCGGCCGCGGCGATCCGCGACAACAGGTGGGTGAGGAACGGCAGGCCGGCGGTGGGCAGCATCGGCTTGGGTGCCGACAGCGTCAACGGCCGTAGCCGGGTGCCCTTGCCGCCGACCAGGATCACCGCGTCGACTTGGTGGGTTGCCAACTCAGTGCCGCCCTTCTGCCAGTTTCTGCCTTGCCGATGCGCGCAGTGCGCTGCGCACCATCAGGCGGGACCGCGCCGCCAGCGAGGCGCGCAGCGTCCAGCGCAGCGGAGCCCGCCACCATCCGGTGTGCCGGTCGGCCAGGAAGAGATAGGTGCTCCGGTGGTGGGCGGCCAGGTGGCTGGCCGGGTCGTGCCCGGTGGAATGCCCTTTGTGGTGCAGGACCTCGGCCGACGGCACGTAGACGCTCTGCCAGCCGGCCCGGCCGAGCCGGTCACCGAGGTCGACGTCCTCCATATACATGAAGTAGCGCTCGTCGAAG
This sequence comes from Mycobacterium saskatchewanense, assembly GCF_010729105.1. Classification (NCBI taxonomy): domain Bacteria; kingdom Bacillati; phylum Actinomycetota; class Actinomycetes; order Mycobacteriales; family Mycobacteriaceae; genus Mycobacterium; species Mycobacterium saskatchewanense. The sequence goes on along the minus strand of NZ_AP022573.1, from coordinate 5,124,296 downwards.
CCGCCGATCTGGGCGAAGGCCGACCGGCGCAACAGCAGGCACGATCCGGACAGCCAGCCCACCGGCCGCTCGGTCGGCTCGAGCCGCTCCTGTCGGTAGGCCGCCGTCCACGGGTTGCGCTTCCAGATCGGCCCGAGCACCGCGTGCATGCCGCCGCGGACCAGGCTGGGCAGGTGGCGCGCCGACGGATACACCGACCCGTCGGGGTCGCGGATGAGCGGGCCCAGCGCGCCGGCGCGCGGCCAGCGGCCGGCCGCGTCCAGCAGGGCGTCGATGCTGCCCGGGCCCCATTGGACGTCGGGGTTGGCGACGATCACCCAGTCGTCCGCCTGGTCGAGCTGTTCCACCGCGCGGTTCACCGCGGTGCCGTACCCGAGGTTGGACCCCGTCTCGAAGAGGCGCACGTTCGGGTACCGCTGGACCGCCGCCTGCGGCGTCCCGTCGGTGGAGCCGTTGTCGGCGAGCAACACGCTCACCGGGCGGTCGGTGGCCAGCGCCAGCGACGCCAGGAACCGCTCCAGATGCGGGCCCGGCGAGTAGGTCACCGTCACGACCGGCAGGACGTCAGTCACGCGTTGAGGGTAACGGTCGGTTGGATGCGACGTTGACGTCAGATGGCGTGAGCATCGGCCAGCGCGGCCGCGAGCGCGGTGCGCCAGTCCCGCAGCGGCGTCAGGCCGGCCGCCGCCGACTCGCGGCCGCCCAGCGCGGAATAGGTCGGCCGCGGCGCCGGCCGCGGGAACTGCGCGGTGCTCACCGGGTGGACGCGCGCCGGGTCGGCGCCGCACTCCTCGAAGACCGCGCGGGCCAGCTCGAAGCGGGAGACCGCCCCCTCGTTGGCGGCGTGCAGGATGGGACCGGCCACGTTCGCGTCTGCGACCTGCAGCAGCGCGACGGCCAGGTCGCCGACGTAGGTGGGCGACCCGACCTGGTCGTCGACGACGTCGACCGGCCCGTCCCCCGCGGCCAGGCGGCGCATGATGGCGACGAAGTCCCGCCCGGTGCCGCCGGTGTACACCCAGGCAGTGCGGACGACGACCGCCCCGGGCGACGCGGCCAGCACGGCCCGCTCGCCGGCGAGCTTGCTTTGCGCGTACACGCCGCGCGCGTCGGTGTCGTCGCTGGGTTCGAAGGGGCGTGGGTCGGCGCCTCCGCTGAACACGAAGTCGGTGGAGACGTGGATCAGCCGGGCCCCGACGCGGTCGCAGGCCTTGGCGAGGTGCCCGGGCGCGGTGGCGTTGACGGCGTACGCCGCCGCCTCGTCGCTTTCGGCGGCGTCGACGTTGGTGTAGGCCGCGCAGTTGATCACCACGTCGCCGCCCCTGATCACCCGCTCCGCGGCGGCCGGGTCGGTGATGTCCCACTGCGATGACGTGAACGCCTGCGCGTCCCTCCCCTGCTCGGCGGTCAGCGCCGCGAGGCGGCCGCCCAGCTGGCCGCCCGCGCCGGTGATCAGGATCCTTGCCGACATGGTGTCGAGTGTGGCACGGCCGGGGCACGCCGAACCTCGCTACCCGCGAAGCGCATGTGCCGCAAGTAACCTATTGGGATGCCTGTGCAACATGTGGTTCGTGTGATTGCCACTGCGCTGACGCTCGCGATCGTGCTCGGCACCGGGCTGGCGTGGAGCAACGTCCGGTCGTTCGAGGACGGCATCTTCCACATGTCCGCGCCGTCGCTGGGCAAGGGCGGCGACGATGGCGCGATCGACATCCTGCTGGTCGGCCTCGACAGCCGCACCGACGCGCACGGCAACCCGTTGTCTGCCGAGGAGCTGGCGACGCTGCGCGCCGGCGACGAGGAAGCGACCAACACCGACACCATCATCCTCATCCGGATCCCCAACAACGGGAAGTCGGCGACCGCGATCTCGATCCCCCGGGACTCCTACGTCTCCGCTCCCGGCCTGGGCAAGACCAAGATCAACGGCGTCTATGGCCAGACCCGCGAGGCCAAACGCGTCAACCTGGTGAAGGCCGGCGACTCCGCCGAGCACGCCGCGGCGGAGGGCACCGAGGCCGGACGCGAGGCGCTGATCAAGACCGTCGCCGACCTCACCGGCGTCACCGTCGACCACTACGCCGAGATCGGCCTGCTCGGCTTCTCGCTGATCACCGACGCGCTCGGCGGCGTGGACGTCTGCCTGAAAGAGCCGGTGTTCGAGCCCCTTTCCGGGGCCGACTTCCCGGCCGGCCCGCAACGCCTCGACGGCCCGGAGGCGCTCAGCTTCGTCCGCCAGCGCCACGAGCTCCCGCGCGGTGACCTCGACCGCGTGGTCCGCCAGCAGGTGGTGATGGCGTCGCTCGCCCACCGCGTCATCTCGGGCAAGACGCTGTCCAGCCCGGCGACCGTCCGGCGGCTCGAGGCCGCCGTGCAGCGCTCGGTGGTGATCTCCTCGGGCTGGGACGTGATGGATTTCGTCCAGCAGATGCAGAAGCTGGCCGGCGGCAACGTCGCGTTCGCCACCATCCCGGTGCTCGACGGGGCCGGCTGGAGTGACGACGGCATGCAGAGCGTGGTCCGGGTGGACCCGCACCAGGTTCAGGACTGGGTGGCCGGGCTGCTGCACGACCAGGATCAGGGCAAGACCGAGGAACTGGCCTACACCCCGGCCAAGACCATCGCCGACGTCGCGAACGACACCGACATCAACGGGCTGGCCACCGCCGTGTCCCAGGTGTTGACCGCCAAGGGGTTCGGCGCCGGCACGGTGGGCAACAACGAGGGCGGGCACGTGAAGGGCAGCCAGGTGCGCGCCGCCAAGACCGACGACCTGGGCGCCCAGCAGGTCGCCAAGGAGCTGGGCGGCCTGCCAGTCGTCGCCGACCCGTCGCTCGCGGCGGGTTCGGTGCGCGTGGTGCTGGCCAACGACTACACCGGCCCCGGCTCGGGCCTGTCCGGCGGCGGCACCGTGATGGCCGCCCGGGCGTCGAACCCCGGATCGGGCGCCGACCCGAACGTTCCGCCGCCGTCGCCCATCCTGACCGCCGGCTCCGACAAGCCCGAGTGCATCAACTGAGCACCCTCAGCGCGGCCATCCTCGATCCGATGCTGCGGGCGGACCCGGTCGGCCCGCGCATCACCTACTACGACGACGCGACCGGCGAGCGCATCGAGCTGTCCGCCGTCACGCTGGCCAACTGGGCCGCCAAGACGGGCAACCTGCTGCGCGACGAGTTGGGCGCCGGGCCGGCCAGCCGGGTGGCAATCCTGTTGCCGGCGCATTGGCAGACCGCGGCGGTCCTGTTCGGCGTGTGGTGGATCGGCGCCGAGGTCGTCCTGGAACCGGGAACGGCCGATATCGCGCTGTGTACGGCCGCGCGGCTCGACGAGGCCGACGAGGTCGTGGCAGGGGGCGAGGTGGCGGTGCTGTCGCTGGACCCGTTCGGCCGCCCGGTTCCCGACCTGCCGATCGGCGTGACCGACTACGCGACCGCGGTGCGGGTGCACGGCGACCAGATCGTGCCCGAGCCGCGGCCGGGTCCCGCGCTGGCCGCGCACTCGGTCGACGAGGTGCTTGCCGAGTGCCAAACCGCCGCCGCGGCACGGGGTTTGACGTCGGCCGATCGGGTGCTCTCCAGCGCGTCGTGGGACCGGCCCGGCGACCTGGTCGACGGCCTGCTGTCGATCATGGCGGTCGGCGCGTCGCTGGTGCAGGTGGCCAATCCCGACCCCGGCGCATTGGAGCGACGGGTCCAGACCGAGAAGGTCACCCGGGTTCTCTGAGCCGTGATCCCTGCTCGATACATATTGATATCGCAATATTTCGATGTTAACGTCGGGCAAATACGACCGGACGGGAAGGGTGAACGATGGCGGCGTACGGGCTCTTGGGCAAGGCGGCGACGACGGTGGTCACCGGGCTGGCCGGGGTGACGGCCTACGAACTCCTGCGCAAGGCCGTGGCCAAGGCGCCGCTGCACGAGACGGCGGTTTCGGCGGCGGAGCTCGGGCTCCGCGGAACGCGCAAGGCCGAGGAGGCCGCCGAGTCGGCGCGGCTGAGGATCGCCGACGTCATGGCCGAGGCCCGCGAGCGTATCGGCGAGGAGGCCCCTACGCCGTCGGTCACCCCGGTTCACGACCACGAGCACTGATCGGGCGGGCATGTCCCCCGACCAGGTGATTTCCGATGCCGCCGGGCGTATGCGGGTGTCCGTCGACTGGGTGCGGCGCGATCCCCGGCGCGCGGTCGCGGTCGAAGAGGCCGTCGCCAAGGAGCCCGGGGTGCGCGCCGTGCACGCCTACCCGCGCACCGGATCGGTCGTCGTCTGGTACTCGCCCCGGCGGTGCGACCGCTCGGCGGTGCTCGCCGCGATCGGCGCCGCGGCCCGCGTCGCCGCCGAGCTGATCCCGGCGCGCGCGCCGCATTCGGAGGAGATCCGCAACGGCGACGTGCTGCGCATGGTGATCGGCGGGGCGGCGCTCGCCCTGCTGGGCGTGCGGCGCTACGTGTTCGCGCGCCCGCCGCTGCTGGGTCCGAGCGGCCGGCTGTTCGCCACCGGCGTCACCGTCTTCACCGGCTACCCGTTCCTGCGGGGGGCCCTGCGTTCCCTGCGTTCCGGCCGGGCCGGCACCGACGCGCTGGTCTCGGCCGCGACCGTGGCGAGCCTGGTGCTGCGCGAGAATGTGGTCGCCCTGACCGTGCTGTGGTTGCTGAACATCGGCGAGTACCTGCAGGACCTGACCCTGCGCCGAACCCGGCGCGCCATCTCCGAGCTGCTGCGCGGCAGCCAGGACACCGCATGGATCCGCTTGGCGGACAGCGAAGTTCAGGTCCCCATCGACAGCGTGGAGATCGGGGACGAGGTGATCGTCCACGACCACGTCGCGATACCGGTGGACGGGGAGGTGGTCGACGGCGAGGCGATCGTCGACCAGTCGGCGATCAGCGGGGAGAACCTGCCGGTCAGCATCACGGTCGGATCGCACGTGCACGCCGGCTCGGTCGTGGTGCGCGGGCGCCTGGTGGTGCGCGCCCACGCCGTCGGCAACCAGACCACCATCGGGCGCATCATCAGCCGCGTCGAGGAGGCCCAGCACGACCGGGCTCCCATCCAGACTGTCGGCGAAAACTTCTCCCGGCGTTTCGTTCCCACCTCGTTTGTGGTGTCGGCCCTGACCCTGCTCGTCACCGGGGACGTCCGCCGCGCGATGACCATGCTGCTGATCGCCTGCCCGTGTGCGGTCGGCCTGGCGACGCCGACCGCGATCAGCGCCGCGATCGGCAACGGCGCGCGCCGCGGCATCCTGATCAAGGGCGGTTCACACCTCGAGCAGGCGGGCCAGGTCGACGCGATCGTGTTCGACAAGACCGGGACGCTGACCGTCGGTCGTCCGGTGGTCACCAATATCGTTGCCATGCACAAGGATTGGGAACCCGAGCAGGTGCTCGCGTATGCGGCCAGCTCCGAAATCCATTCCCGTCACCCGCTGGCCGAGGCGGTCGTCCGCTCGACCGAGGAGCGTCACATCAGCATCCCGCCGCACGAGGAGTGCGAGGTTCTGGTGGGCCTGGGCATGCGCACCTGGGCCGACGGACGCACCCTGCTGCTGGGCAGCCCGTCGCTGCTGAGCGCCGAAAAGGTCAGGGTCTCCAAGAGGGCACAGGAGTGGGTGCACAGGCTGCGGCGCCAGGCCGAGACGCCGCTGCTGCTGGCCGTGGACGGCAAGTTGGTGGGGCTGATCAGCCTGCGCGACGAAGTGCGGCCCGAGGCGGCCGAAGTGCTGAAAGAGCTGCGCGCCAACGGGATTCGCCGAATCGTGATGCTCACCGGCGACCATCCCGAGATCGCCGAGGTGGTAGCGACCGAGCTCGGCATCGACGAGTGGCGCGCCGAGGTGATGCCGGAGGACAAGCTCGAGGTGGTGCGCGAGCTGCAGGGCGAGGGTTTCGTCGTCGGCATGGTCGGCGACGGCATCAACGACGCACCCGCGCTGGCCGCCGCCGACATCGGGATCGCCATGGGTTTGGCCGGAACCGACGTCGCCGTCGAGACCGCGGACGTAGCGCTGGCCAACGACGACCTGCACCGCCTGCTCGACGTGCGCGACCTGGGCGCCCGGGCCGTCGACGTCATCCGGGAGAACTACGGAATGTCCATCGCCGTCAACGCCGCCGGGCTGATCATCGGCGCGGGCGGCGCACTGTCCCCCGTCCTGGCCGCGGTCCTGCACAACGCGTCGTCGGTGGCGGTCGTGGCCAACAGTTCGCGGCTGATCCGCTATCGGCTGGACTAGACTGACCTCCCAACCCACGTCGCGTGCCCACGTTAGGGATTGACCAGCATGCCGCGGATCTTCCTGAGCCATTCCAGCAAGGACAACACCGAGGCGGCGGCGCTACGCCAATGGCTGATCGATCAGCGCCCCGAGCTGGTGAGCGAGATTTTCCTCGATATCGCCGAAGACTCGGGTCTGGCGCCGGGCCGGCGGTGGAAGGACGCGCTGCGCCAGGCCAACGAGCGCTGCGAGGCCGTCATCTGCCTCGTATCCCATGCCTGGGGAAGCTCACCCGAGTGCAAGACCGAATACCGCACCGCCGAGACGCTGGGCAAGCAGATCCTCGTCGCGCGACTCGAGGACACCGGCGACTCGGACATCACCGCCGAGTGGCAGCGCTGCGACCTGTTCGCGCCCGGCCCGACGACCGAGATCACGACCGCGGCGGGTGCTCCGGTGCTGTTCAACGCCGCGTCGCTCGACCAGCTCAAGAAGGCGATCGAGGGCACCGGGATCGGGCCGGAGAACTTCGTCTGGCCGCCGCGCAGGGACCCCGACCGCGCCCCGTATCGCGGCTGGGAACCCTTCGAAGACATCGACGCAGGCGTGTTCTTCGGGCGCAACGCCGCGATCATGCACGGCACCGACGAGCTGCGCAAGATGCGCTTCGCCGGCGTCAAGTCGTTGTTCGTCGTCCTGGGCCCCTCGGGCAGCGGCAAGTCGTCGTTCCTCCGCGCGGGGCTGATCCCCCGCCTGCAGCGTGACGACCGCAACTTCGCGGTGCTGGGCATCGTGCGCCCGGGACGCAACGCGCTCACCGGTGAGAGCGGTCTGGCCGCGGCGATTCACACGGCGCGCCGGGAGCTGGGCCTGGCCGGCGCCCCGACGTTCGGCGAGATCAAGACGATCTGCCGCGAGCCGGACGTGGGTCGGGTCTGCGAGCTGTTGCTCGAGATACGCGACGCCGCCGCCGCGCGGCTGGCCTACAAAGCCAACGCCAAACACCAGGCGCCGACGCTGGTGCTGCCGCTGGATCAGGCGGAGGAACTCTTCTCGGCCGAATCCGTGTCCGCACAGACCGCGCAGGAGGCGGCACGCTTCCTCGAGCTGGTGGCCGCCGTGATCGCCCGCATCAACACCGACGACGGCCGGCTCATCGTCGCGGCCACCATCCGCACCGACCGCTACGAGGCGATGCAGAGCCATCCGGCCCTCGACGGCATCGGCACCGACCTGTTCAACGACCTCAAAACGATGCCGCAGCACCACTTTCCGGGCGTCATCCGGGGTCCCGCCGCCCGGGCGTCCGAGGCGGGCGATCACCTCGCCATCGCCGATGACCTGGTCGATCGGCTGGTCACCGACGCCGGCGGGGGTGCCGACACGTTGCCCCTGCTGGCGCTCACCCTGCAGCGGCTCTACACCGATTACGGCACCGCCGAGGAGATCACCTCCGACCATTACCAAGCGATGGGCGGGATGCCCAACGTCGTCAACAACCAGATCGAAGACATCTTGTCGGCCGACCCCCGCGATCGCGACACCGCTCTGGAGTTGCTGCGTTCGGCGTTCATCCCCTGGCTTGCCTCGATCAACCCCGACAACGACAAAGCGCTGCGCCGGGTGGCGTTGGAGTCCGAGTTGCCCGCCGAAAGCCGTTCCCTGATCGACGCATTCGTGGAGAAGCGGCTGCTTGTTCGCGACCGCCGGGGCAGCGAGGTGGTTGTGGAAGTCGCGCTGGAAAGCCTGCTGCGCCAATGGGACGAGCTGTCCCACTGGCTGGAGGACGAGCGCCAGAACCTCGCGGCCGCAACCGATCTCGAGCGATCGGCTGCCGCATGGGACCGGCACGGACGCGACGAATCCTGGCTGCTGGGCGGATCGCGGCTCGCGGCGGCCGAAAAGGTGGCCGTTAGGCCAGGTTTCGCCGAGCGGCTCGCCGCCGCGGCCGAGTACCTCGCCGCCTCCCGGCATTGCGAGGAGGACAAACTCGAGATCGAGCGGCGCCGCCACTACGACGCGGTCGCGCGCCGGCTCGTCATCGAGGCGAAAGCGATGATGGCGCAGACCATCCCGGGCGGTGATGCCGGCGCCTTCCAACAGCTGCTCGCTGCCCGCGCCATCGCCTCGGAGCCCGACAACGTCCCGATCGCCGAGGCGCTGGCGCTGCGGCCCGGGACGCTGAAGATCATGGATGCCGGCAAGCCGTTGCTGGGCCTGGCGATCCGGCCCGACGGACAGCGCATCGCCGGCGCCGGCGACGACGCACTGATACGGATCTGGGACGCGGTCACCGGCCAGCCGGTCGGCCGGCCGCTGGCCGGCCACGACGTGCGGGTGCAGGGTGTGGCGTTCAGTCCGGACGGGCGCTGGCTGGGAAGTGCGGGCGGTGACCGGACGGTGCGCGTGTGGGACGCGGAAACCGGCGAGCCGGTCGGCCGGCCGCTGACCGGCCACGCCGGCGTCGTGTACGGCGTCGCATTCAGCCGCGACGGACGATGGGTGGCCAGCGCAGGCGACGACCGGACGGTGCGGGTCTGGGACGTGGCGACCGGTGAGCCCATCGGCGACCCGCTGACCGGCCACGCCGGCATCGTCTACAGCGTCGCATTCAGCCCCGACGGGCTGCTGGCCAGCGGTGGCGGGGACCGGACGGTGCGGGTCTGGGACCCGGTCAGCGGCTGCGCGGTTGGCAACGCCCTGACCGGGCACGGCGAAACGGTGTGGGTGGTGGCGTTCAGCCCCGACGGCCGACGGCTGGCGAGTGGGAGCCGCGACCAGACGGTGCGCTTCTGGGATCCGCTCAGCGGCGAGCCGCTCGGAGACCCGCTCGCCGGGCACACCGACGTTGTGCGCGATGTGTCGTTCAGTCCCGACGGGCAGCGCCTGGCCACCGCCAGCTACGACGGCACGCTGCGCATCTGGGAGGGGGCCACCAGCGAGACGCTGCGCGGGCACACCGACGCGGTGTACGGTGTGGCGTTCAGCCCGGACGGCCGGCGCCTGGCCTCGTGCAGCCAGGACGGCACCTCGCGGCTGTGGTGCGCCTCCGACGTGCGCGACGACCCGCCCCCGGACGCCGCCGAGGCGATGTGCGCCATATTGACCACCAACATGAGCAAAGAGCAATGGCCCGTCTGGGTTTCGCCGGACATCGAGTACATCCCGGCTTGCCCGGACCTGCCCATCCCCTAGCGGCACCGGTCGCGCCGCTAGGGCGTCGTCGAGATCGCCGTCAGGGTCGCCGAACCCGCCCGACCGCTACCACTGCGGCAATCTGGGCGGCGGGATCTACGGTCACCGTGCGATACTGTCGCCCGTAAGGCGACGACGATGCAGGAAGCCGGTGTGAATCCGGCGCGGTCCCGCCACTGTCATCGGGGAGCGACCCTCATCTGCCACGGCGCAAGCTGGAAGGCGAGGCGAGCGGCGATCCGAGAGCCAGGACACTCGCGTCGTCGCATCCTGCGACCCGGGGCGGAGTACCCCGAGAGAGCTGACTCACCCCCATGCCGCATCCGCCATGGGTGGCCGCCCGGCCGCGCCTTGCCGCCGCCGCGCCTGGGGTGTTCGCACCCGGCCGCCGCCGCAGCGTCTGCCGACGTACCGAGCCCGGCCGGTGGTCGCAATGACCGCCCCGATCTGGATGGGCTCACCCCCCGAGGTGCATTCGGCGCTGCTGAGCGCCGGCCCGGGGCCGGGCCCGATGCTGGAGGCCGCCCAGGCGTGGAACGCGCTCAGCGGCGCCTATCTGCAGGCGGCCGACGAGCTGGCCGCGCAGCTGGCCGCCGCCCGCGCCGCCTGGGCCGGGCCGGCCGCCGAGTCCTATGTCGCCGCGCACGGGCCGTACCTGGCGTGGCTGACGCGGGCGGCCGCCGACAGCGCGGGGACGGCGGCGCGCCACGAAACCGCGGCCGCCGCCTACACCGGCGCGCTCGCGGCGATGCCGACGCTCGGCGAGCTGGCCGCCAACCACGCCGCCCATGCCGTGTTGGTGGCCACGAACTTCTTCGGCCTCAACACGATTCCGATCGCGGTCAACGAGGCGGATTACGGGCGGATGTGGGCCCAGGCGGCCACCGTGATGGCCACCTATCAGGCCGTTGCGGCCGCGGCGGTGGCGTCCGCGCCGCGGACCGCCGCGGCTCCCCCGATCCTGAGATCCGCCGCGGCGTCGGCCGGCTTCGACCCCACCGCCCTGTTGGATCCGGTGTTCGATTTCTTCACCTGGCTGGACACGCTGATCCAGCAGCTCCTCGGGCCCGACCTCACGAACTACCTCGGCAGCCCTTTCTGGACCTTCGAGAACGTGGGAAACCTGCAGTCGATCGTCGACTACATCCTCAGCCCGCCCGCCGATTTCGCCACGGGACAACCGCTGACCCTGCTGGGCGCGACCCAACAGCTGTTCTCGTTGCCGGGACTGTACGCGGCCGGATATCCGGGCCTGGTGGCGGCCGCCGGGAACAACACTCCGCTGCTGATCTTCGCGACGATCGTCTACCTGATCGAGTGCGTCCTCGACCTGACCAACCAGATCCTGCAGTACGTGTACTTCGTGGCCACCACGACGCCGCTGTTGCTGTCGACCGCGCTTCCCCTGCTGGCCGCCCCGGTGGGCGCGCTCGGCGGCTTGGCCGGACTGGCCGGACTGGCCGGGTTGGCGCACCCGGCGCTGGTGCCGGCCACGGCGCCGCCCGCGGCGTTCGCGCCTGTGCCGAGTCCCGCTCCGCCGCCGCACTTCTCGGCCCCGGTCCCCGCAGCGGCGGCTGGGGCACCGGCCCCGGCGCCCACGCCCGCCCCGGCCGCGGCGCCGACCGCCCCGGCCACGCCGCCCGGGCCCGGTCCGGCGCCGTTCCCCTATCTGGCGGGCGGTTTCGGCATGCCTGCTCCGGCGCCTGCGAGCACCGGCGCCAAGAGGAAGGCGCCCGAACCCGACGTCGCCGCCGCCCCAGCCGCCGCTGCGGCCGCCGGCGAGCGGACGCGGTCCCGCCGGCGAAGGCGCGCGCAGTTCAGCCGGCCCGGCCGCGGCTACGAGTACATGGATGCCGAACCCGCGTCATGGGAGGCCGATCGGGGCGCGGGCGCACCGGGTCGCGCCGGGATCGTGCGCGGCCGGACCGCTGCCGCAGCGCGGGGGCTCACCACCCTCCCCGACGACGGGACCGGTCCGCCCATGCCGATGATCCCGGCCCCTGGCTGACGCCTCAGCAGCCGCAGCCGTGCCCGCGCCAGGCGCGGACACCCTCCCAGGCCGCGACGCCGGCGATCCCGAGACCCACCGCGGGATCGACCCACCAACCGCCCGGCCAAAACCCCGTCAGCGCAAGGGTGATCAGCACGCCGGCGGCCTGCGCGCCGCACAGGTAGTTCTGCATTCCCTCGGCCTCGGTGGCTCCCGAGTCCAGTTGCGCGCCCAGGCGGCGGTTGGCCCGGCCGAGAATTGGCATGAGCAGCAAGCCGGCGACCGTGAGCCCGATGCCGATCAGCGACGTCTCGGCGTGGTGCCGACCGGCCAGCTCGCGAACGGATTCGACCGCAATGTACGGGGCGGTCAGCCAGAACGACACCGCGACGCCCTGTTGCGCGCGCCGCTCGGCCAGCGGCGAAGCGGCCCGCGTTCCGGTGAAGCGCCACACCACCATCGCGCTCGCCAGCGCCTCGGCCGCACCGCCGAGCGCCCATCCGGTCAGTGCGACGGACCCGACGGCCATCCCCTGCCACAGGCCGACGACGCCCTCGACGAGCACCACGCCCAGGCCGATCCAGGCCAGCCGCCGCGCCCACTCGGCGCTGCGCTGCCAACCCGCGTCGCATGCCGTGGCGATGGCGCGGTCGTCGTCAATGAGGGGGAAAGTGGTCATGGGGCGAGGCTAGTGGCGGCTCGGTGCGGCCGCCGGCCGCCACACGCCGACGTAACACAACCGTGTCCGGCCACTTGCACACGGCACTCGCTGGAGCACGCCGACCCCTGGGCCAGGACCACTTGTGCTGAGCGGTCGGCAAATCCGCACGAGTCATCCCCTTACCCCGCGGGGGAAGCGGCCTACTCCGATAGGCCCGGTTCGAAGCTCGTACCGTCGCGACCCGTGAGCGGCGCCCGTTGCAGCGCAGACATTTGCTCGGTGAACTCCTTCACCAGGTAACTCTGCCGTTCGGCGGCTTGCGTCGCAGCGACTTGTGCGGTTGCGGTGATCAGGTTCGCCAGCGCGTCGGCTCCACGGCGATACGCGAAATCCGCCAGCCACAACCCCGTCATCTCCCCCGACCCGTCGACTTCGACGCTCACCGACCTGTCGCCGCTGGTGACGCGCACCGAAATACTCCGGCAAAGCTCATCCATGGCGTTGAGCAGGTCACGCTGCTTCTTGATGCGGGCCAGCAACGAATCAGCAAGTCCACCGGTCATATTGGAGTCAACCATGTGTCGGGCCGCGCATCGGGGTCGCGCCGCAGCGCCGCCTCGGCACGGGCCATGTCGTCCTCCGTGGCCAGCTTCAGCCGGCGGAGCACGGCCGGCCTCACCCCCTGCGCCATCAGGGCGCGCCGCCGCGCGACCTGCATGCGCAGCGCAGACAGTTGGCACAGCAAAACGATGTCCTTCGCCAATTGCGCTGGGGACTTGGATAACTCACGCTTATCAATCCGGAGCGCAACCGGCAGCCCACGCTCGGTCGTACGTACCGCCAGCCCGCCGTTACGCGCGACCGATGACCCGTCCATGTGATTACTTTCGCCGAACGATAGCGCAGACGCTTGAAAACCTCTGGCCCACAGCTTAGTACAATCGCAGGCGACCCGGCAGTGTCCGTCTGTCCCGCAAACGCGGGCGTTCACGTGTCGGCCGTTGCACGAACCTGGCCCGATTGGCTGGGAGTTAGGGGCCACTGATGAGTGGTGACAACAGAAACGCGCAGCGTGTATTCGACGCGGGAGTGCTCTCCCTCGGGATCCAGATCGACGGGTTGGAGGTGGAACGCGACATCGGCTACGCCGTAAAAGCATTCCAGCGGGCAACCGAATACGACCCGGACATGTGTGACGCGTGGCTCGGTCGCGCGGCCGCCGGCGAAACCACCGCGGAGGTGATTCACCACCTGCACCGCACCAGCGCGTTATTGGGGCGCGAGCAACGCCGGCTGGGCCTGGCCCCGCGGGCGCTGTGTGGTCGTTTCGAGACGGGCCTTTACGTCGACTACACGTTGAGCTCGGCCACCGAAATCAAACTGGCCTACGTGGCCAGCCTGATCCAGGGCAAGGATTACGACGAGGCCGAGGAGACCCTCGACGAGCTCGCCGCCGCGCGAGCCGCTACGCCCGATCCGGCCACCGACGAGGTGCGGGCCTACATGCGTGGCATCCTGCACTTCACCACCCAGCGGTGGCCGGATGTGCTGGCGGCACTGGCTCATTCCGCCGCGTTCGCCGACGAGTACCTGGCCGCGGGGGCACACCTCATGGTGGGATCGGCGTGTGCGCAGATGGGGCTGTTCGGCGAGGGCCTCCGCCGGCTCGACCAAGCGCTCGAGGGCCCGATCCCGGCGGCGCGCCGCGCCGCCGAGTTCTGCAAGGGTCTGACGTTGCGGGAAATGGGCAACGAGGCCGAAGCGCGGAAGATCTTCGAGCGGACCTACAGCGAAGAGCCCGGCTTCGAGGCCAATTACGCGGCCCTCAAAGATCCCAAATATCGACTTGTCATCACGACTAATGAAGCGATCGAAGCCCGGACCAATCGATGGGATCCGGCCAGCTCGCCGACGTCAGCCGACCTGGACGCCGAAAGCCTGACCGAACGCGGTAACGAACACCTGCGGGCTGCACAACAGGAGCTCGACCGCCAGGTCGGTCTCGCCGATGTCAAATTGCAAGTGGCAAAACTGCGTTCCGCGGCGCGCCTGGCGAAGATGCGTGAGGACAAGGGGCTCAGCACCGGTTCGCGCAGCCTGCACTTGGCGTTCACCGGCCCGCCAGGAACCGGTAAGACGACGATCGCGCGGGTAGTCGCCAAGACTTACTGCGGCCTCGGCCTGCTGGAGTCACTCAACGTCGTCGAGGCGAAACGGCAGGACTTCGTCGGTCAACACCTGGGCAGCACCGCGATCAAGACCAGCGCGTTGATCGACACCGCCATGGGCGGGGTGCTTTTCATCGACGAGGCCTACACGCTGATTCAAACCGGCCTGTCGGGCGGCGACGCCTTCGGGCGCGAGGCGGTCGATACGCTGCTTGCGCGGATGGAAAACGACCGTGACCGCCTGGTGGTGATCATCGCCGGCTACGACGCGGAGATCGACCGCTTCCTCGCGTCCAACGAGGGCCTCTCGTCGCGATTCACCAAGCGGATTCGGTTCCCCTCCTACAGCCCGACCGAGCTGGGCGACATCGGCCGCCTGATCGCCAAGTCACGCGACTCCGAACTGTCACCCGACGCATACGACGAGCTGGTGAACGTGTGCACGCGGCTGTGCGCCGAGGAGTCCACCGACCATGACGGAAACGTCCGGAAGAGCATCGATTTGGCCGGCAATGGGCGCTTCGTACGCAACGTGATCGAGGCGGCCGAAGAGGAGCGCGCCTACCGGCTCACCGAGGGCCTCGACTCGGGCCTGCCCAGCCTGGATGAGGACGACCTGGTGCGCATCGAAGGAAGCGACGTGAAAGCGGCGCTGGCCGGCATTCTGCAGACGCTGAATTTGAACTAGCAATCGCTGGAGATCGTGTGACATACCGTGACCACACCGACGGGGCCGGCGTGACCGATCGATTCGCGACCGGTGGGCCCGCCGGTTCACCGCTCAGGACGCACTTCACCAGCGCGACGCCCGACGACTCGTCCCGCCAACACGCCATGAGCGGGCCCGCCGCCGACGAACTCGGCCTGATCCGCCCGACGAAGCCCGCGCCGCGGCACGGTTGGCGAAAAACGCTGCATCGCATGACCGCCGGCACGGTGAACCTGGGCGAGTCCCGTGCCGAAGAGAACTTCCGGATCTTGGCCGACCGCGCCAACCAACCGGTGCGGGGTTCGTACAGCATCGCGGTGCTCTCCCTCAAGGGTGGCGTCGGCAAGACCACGACGACCGTTGGATTGGGGGCGACCTTCGCGTCGTTGCGGGGAGACCGGGTGATCGCCGTCGACGCCAACCCCGATTTCGGGACCCTCGCCCAGCGAGGGCCGAACGAGACCCCGTCGACGGTGCGCGACCTGCTCACCGACGGGGACCTCCTTCGATACCCGGACATGCGGCGCCACACCTCGCAAAGCCCCAGCCGTCTGGAGTTCCTGGCCTCCGAGCGGGATCCGGCGGTCTCGGAAGCGTTTTCCGAGGACGATTATCGCGCCGTGCACCGAATACTGGACCGCTTCTACAACATCATCCTCATTGACTGTGGCACGGGCATGACGCATTCGGTCATGCGCGGCGTCCTCGACACCGCCGACGCGCTGATCGTGGTCGCCGCACCGGCGATCGACTCCGCCCGAAGCGCGCTGGCCACACTGGATTGGCTGCAGCATCACGGCTACGCGAACTTGGTGCCCGACGCCAGGGTGGTCTTGAGTTCGGCCCGCCCCGGTGTGATGCCGATCGACCTGGACAAGCTGACACAGCATTTCCGCTCGCGCGTGCGTTCCCTCTTCGTCATCTCCTACGATCAGCACCTCGGCGAGGGCGGCGAGATCTCCTTGGACCTGATGAAACGCAGAACTCGAGTGGAGTACCTGGAGTTGGCCGCTTCGGTGGCCGACGGATTCGGCCGGAAGAATAACCCGTAAGGCGATGCGACATGGACTATTTGCTCGACCCGGAGCTAGCCGCGGTGGCGGGGGCCCTGCCTAAGGTGGACCTCGCCGACCTTGCCTCCGCGCGCGAGACCGAACGGTTGCTGTTCACTCAGCTGCCGAAATATCAAGCGGGGACACCACTCACCGTTCAGGACGTCGTCGTCGGGGAGCACCATGGGGCGGAAGTGCCGGTCCGAATCTACGCGCCCGCTAGTCGGTCGGCCCCCGGGCCCGCGCTGCTGTACCTGCACGCTGGCGCCTACGTGATGGGCGGGCTGCCCGCCGCGGACGTCACCGCTCCAATGCTCGTCGAACAGGCCGGCGTCACCGTCGTGGCCGTCGATTACCGGCTGGCACCCGAGCATCCCTACCCCGCGGGCCTGGACGACAGCTACGCGGCCCTGCAGTGGGTCGCCGAGCGCGGCAAAGAATTCGGCATCGATCCCGACCGCATCGGTGTGTTGGGCGAGAGCGCGGGAGGCGGCCTTGCGGCGGCGCTGGCAATGCTGACCCGAGACCGCCAGGGTCCCCGGTTGACGGCTCAGATCCTCGATGCACCCACTGTCGACGATCGCCTGGATACCCCTTCGATGACGACGCTCGTCGATACACCCTCATGGCAATCCGTCAATTCCCCGCCCACCTGGCGCTATTACCTGCAAGGCACCGCGGAACCGGGCAGCGCCGAGGTCCCGCTCTATGCCGCACCGGCCCG